>CAYRZI010000398.1:0-1001 GCA_964428605.1 uncultured Woeseiaceae bacterium | reverse complement strand
CCACGCACGGATGGCAGTTGCACGCCACCGAACAACCGATGGCAATCAATTCCTTTGTCTTCGCGTCCAGCATTTTCTCTACCTCACCTGCATCTGTTCGACGGCTGTCTTGAACGTCGTGATATCGGCGCTGACCACATAGTCGCTCAGCTTCTTTCCTTCGGGCAGACTCTGTCGCACCGCTTCGTAACGCGAATCGTTGCAGCGGTCCATGACGTCGATATGGTACGCCCGTGATGTAATCCTGGTGTCCCGCAGGCCCGCCGCCTCGATCATACGCTCGGTTTCCTCGAGCATGACCGCGCCCGCAATGCAGCCGACCAGTGCGGCGGCCGAACTTCGCACGCCGTCCGGCAGAACGTCGATCAAAGCCAGATCGGATACGCATGCCTTGCCGCCCGGCTTGAGCGCGCGAAATACCTCTCGCCACACCTGTTGCTTGTCCGGCGAAAGATTGATCACGCAGTTCGAGATGATCACGTCGACGCTGTTGTCCGCCACGGGCAGATGCTCGATCTCGCCCAGGCGAAACTCCACGTTCGCCAGCCCCGTCGTCTCCGTGAAGGTCCCGACGGCCGTGCGCGCTTTCGATAGCATCTCCGGCGTCATGTCCACGCCGATAGCTCTGCCTGTCGCGCCGACCTTCCGCGCGGCAATAAAGACGTCGAAACCGCCGCCGCTGCCCAGATCCAGAACCACCTCACCCGGCTTCAACTGCGCAACCGCCGTCGGATTACCGCACGACAGCCCCATGTTCGCACTCTCGGGAAGCACCGCCAGGTCGTCTTCCATGTATCCGATCGCTTTGGCCAGTTCGTCCGGCGATGCATCGTTCGCACAACAGCAGCGGTTCTCCTGCGCGATACGTATATATCCGTCGCGCACCTGCTGCCGTATGGTGTCGTGTGATGCGGTGTCCTTGCTCATGCTCGCAGCTCCTTTTACGGTTACGCTCCGGTCAATGCCTCGGGCAACTGCTCCACAAACCCGCGGATTTCGTC
>CAYRZI010000397.1:0-1002 GCA_964428605.1 uncultured Woeseiaceae bacterium | reverse complement strand
CGTTCACACTTCTCGTAGCCGCCATGCCGGTGCGGGCGGACCTGATTACCAACGGTGGTTTCGAGGACCCGGCACTCACCGGTGGCACCTGGGATCTCTTCGAGGGTATCCCGGGGTGGTATCTCGTCGAGGGTAACTGGATCGAGGTCCAGAACAATGTCGCCGGAACGCCGTACGAGGGTGAGCAGTTCGTCGAACTGGACAGCACGAGCCCATCGACCATCGGCCAGGTGGTCGAGACCGAAGTCGATCAGGAATACGTACTGAGTTTCGCGTTCGCCGCCCGGCCCGGTACAAGCATCCCCGGCGACAACGAATTGAAGGTGACCTGGGGGGATATGATCGTTTTCTCCGGGCTGGCGGAGGGTTTTACACCGAATTGGACGTTGTATACCCGTAATGTCGTTGCCAACTCGACGCAGACGTTGCTTACGTTTGGCGATATCAGCCCGAACCTCCAGAACTCATTCGGCGTGTACATCGACGGCGTAAGCCTGGTCAAGAAGGTCCCCGAACCCGGCACGCTGGGATTGCTGGGTCTCGGACTCATCGGCCTCGGTGTCGTGCGCAGGCACCGGCGCATGTGACTTCGACCCTACGCTTGCTGACGGTAGTCCCGTCGGATCAAAGGAACCCCGCCGCCACGCGGGGTTTTTTGTGGCCACGTGCGCAAGCCGATTCATGAACGCCATCACGGCATTGCCGGTGGCTGCCGGCGTATCTTTTGGCGGTCAAGCCGATAGAATCTGCACTCGCGCAGACCGGGTTTAGGAATGAGATCTGCATGCATACAGATGGAATAGGTGCGATACGGCCCTCGCACCGGGTCTGGCCTCCGATCGTCGCGGCGCTGTTCTGCGGACTGTCGGGCCCTCCGGTGTTCGCGCAGGACGTCGAGACGATCGTCGTGACCGGCTCCCGCGTCACCGACGTGATGGCCGATATCCCGAACGCGACGACGGTGATCGGCCTCGACCAGATCGCAGCCCGCAATCGCGCGAG
>CAYRZI010000396.1:0-1007 GCA_964428605.1 uncultured Woeseiaceae bacterium | reverse complement strand
ATCAGCGTGACGATGGCGGTGGCGGTGATCGGCGTGGCCGCGTTCATGCGGTAGGCCACCTGCAGCGCGAGGTTCTGCACCAGCGACTGCTTCTCCGCGGCGTCCGGCCCCGCCTCCAGCCGTTCCCGGGATTCGATATCGGTGATAGCCAGCTCCTCGCCGAAGCGCAGGAAGATGCGCCCGTGGGGCGCCGAGGAGCGCAGGAAACGCACGATCCACGTCGCCCCCTCCGGCTTCTTGGCGTGGCCGCGCTGCTCGGTGGCGTAGTCCTCCACCTCCGTGATCTGGTCGTAGGCGACGGTCACGGGCACGAAAGTCACGTCGAACAGGCGGGTGCGCAGGATGGATTCGACCACGTAATTGAACAGCCCGTAGCGAGGCGGCAGCAGCTTGCCCGTGCGCGAGCGGGTGCCCTCCAGCGCCCACAGGAGCGAGAAGCGTTTGTCGATAAGGTAGTCGATGTAGCGGCGGAAGGTGGCCTTGTAGATCTCGTTGTCCTGGAACGAGCGGCGCAGGAATATGATGCCGGCCCGCCTGCCGATAGCTCCCAGCCCCGGCGTGTTCAGATTGATGCCGCCGAAGGTGAGCGGCAGCGGCAGATTGGCGTCGAACAGCACGATGGACAGCGCGATGGTGTCCAGCATGGACTTGTGGCTGATCAGGAACACCACCGGGCGGCTGCCGAGGAGTTCGGCCACGTGGCGCAGCTGCGCTTCGTCCACGTCGATCTCCGGGTCGTGATTGCTGCGGGCGGCCGCCCGGTAGATGGCCATGGCGAGATCCAGCGAGAAGGGCGTCTGCCGGGCCGCCATCTCCTCCAGGTAGTCGCCCGCCTTGTCCGTCACCTTCTGCACGCTCTCGTCGCGCTGCTGCGCCAGGTCGGCGAGGTGCTCGCGGAACTCCCGGTTCGCGAACACGTCCTGGGGCAGCAGCTTCGCCACCTTGTAACGGGTACCGCGGGCGACCCGCTCCGCCCGCTCCAGCGTGATCAGCGCCTGGCGGCGGAC
>CAYRZI010000395.1:0-1009 GCA_964428605.1 uncultured Woeseiaceae bacterium | reverse complement strand
GTGTCCTTTCGGCAAGGCTGCGTAGTGGCGAACAGGGAGGGCCGGGAGCAGGTTTTTGGTGCGAGTCAGGGCTGGGGCAGGCTGGCCTTATAGTTCCAGGGCATCCACTGGGCCGGGGACAGGGCAACGGCGCGGTGGTGGCGCTGGAGGGCGACGAGGTAATCGAAGGCGTCGGCCCGGCAAAGCTCGGCGGTATGGATGAGGCTCATGAAGAGGTCGCCGACCTGAGCGCCCCTGAAGGTCTTGTAGAACAGGGAGTTCTTGCGGTGCAGGATGGCTTTCTTCAAGACCCGCTCACAGAGATTGTTATCTAGCGGCGCGTCGGCATGGCGGAGGAAGAGGGTCAACTCGGACCAGTGCTTGAGCATGTAGTGGATGGCGCCGCCGAGGCTTGAGTTAGGCTCGACCTTGCGCTCATCGATCTGCTCCTGGAGCCACTTGTGGAGGTTGTCCATAAGGGGTCCGCTATGCTTCTGATGGAAGGCCAGGCGATCATGGGGTGACATCCCCTCCTCCCGGGCGGTGGCGTCGTGGCCATAGACCTCACCGAGGGTCTCGATCACGTAGTCGCACTCGGCGGGGAAGTGGGCGGCCACGTCCACGAATTGGCGTCTGGCGTGGGCCATGCAGTTCGCGACGATGGTCTCGAACTCCCCCGTGGTGTTCCTGGACAGAGCGTCGCACATCTGCACCGGGGGCTGCAACTCCTCGGCCCGGCGGGCTAAGACCTGTTCCAGGTTCTCGCCGGCGTGTCTGCGGCCGGTGAAGAACAGAGCGATCTGGCGTCCTTCCACCGTCGAGACGATGCCCGAGGTGAAGGTCCCTTTGCGCTCCTTGGTATCCTCGGTGTCCTCGGTGTCCTGGCCCGCCTCGAGCTCGGACGGGTTGTCGAGAGCGAGGATCTTCATGGCCGTGTCGTCGTTGTGCACGACCTCGCCCTGGGCCGCCTGCCGGATGAGCTCGGCATGGGCCTGCTCCAACGGACCCGCCGCCTTGCATACCACCTCCC
>CAYRZI010000394.1:0-1041 GCA_964428605.1 uncultured Woeseiaceae bacterium | reverse complement strand
GCGTCGTCCGGCTGTTCCACGGCCATGCCGTCGATGTGTGGCAGTGTGCCGCGCTGGGTGTCGCGCACGTATTCCAGCAGGCCGCCGGCGGCGCGGATGGCGATCGCGAGGCTGTCCACACCGAAGCCGGTCAGGTCCCGGGTGCCGAACTGCTCGCACAGCAGCCGCTCGGCCGTCTCGCCGTCGAAATGCCAGGGCGGGCGGCCGCGGGCGCCGGGGCGTTCCGTCAGCCAGCCGGGCGCGCCGCCCTCCTCGTCGTAGAGTATCTCGGCGGGCTGCAGCCGTTCCACTTCGGCCGCCAGCGCGGCCTCGTCCGGCACCTGGCTCACCAGGAACCGGCCGGCCGAGAGGTCCAGCCAGGCGATGCCGATCTCGCGCCGGGCGAGTACCACGGCGGCCACCGCGTTGTCGCGCCGCTCCTGCAGCAGGCTGGCCTCGGTGAGCGTACCCGGCGTGACGATGCGCACCACCTTGCGCTCCACCGGCCCCTTGCTCGCGGCCGGGTCGCCGATCTGCTCGCAGATGGCCACCGACTCGCCCAGCTTCACCAGCTTGGCGAGGTAGCTGTCCACCGCGTGGTAGGGCACGCCGGCCATGGGGATGGGCTCGCCGGCGGACTTGCCCCGGGTGGTGAGGGTGATGTCGATGAGCTCGGCGGCGCGGCGTGCGTCGTCGTAAAAGAGTTCGTAGAAGTCGCCCATGCGATAGAACAGCAGGGTGTCCGGGTGCTCGGCCTTCAGGCCGAGATACTGCTGCATCATCGGCGTGTGTTCTGCACGGGCGGACGCGCTCATTCTTCTGCGATGTTCCGGTGACGGGCGGGCCGGATAGGCTAGCCCGTCGCGGGCGGCAAGTCGATGGGCGGGCTGCCGCGGCCCGCTGCGCCGATTTGTGACCTGGCAGCTTTCGGCAGCCCGTGCCGGCGGGTACATTACCAAGCTATCCTTATGACCCGTCCTCACCATCGCCGCCGCGCCGACCGTCCATGAAGATCCTGCATCTCGAGACGGGACTGAACCTGTACGGCGGCGCCCAGCAGGT
>CAYRZI010000393.1:0-1044 GCA_964428605.1 uncultured Woeseiaceae bacterium | reverse complement strand
AGCGCGGCACACTGCCACACATCGACGGCATGGCCGTGGAACAGCCGGACGACGCTATCCTCATGGACGCGGCCACCCGCCGGAACCTGGAGCTGGACCGCAGCCTGGCCGGCCAGGACCCGCATACCCTGGCTGGCGTCATGGACACCTGCCGCACGGCCATGGGCAGCCGGCTGCTCCGTCGCTGGATCAACCGGCCCGTGCGCAGCCACGAGATCATCGGCGCACGTTACGATGCCGTGGCCAGCCTGCAGGAGCGGGGCAGCGACAGTCTCCGCGGCATCCTCGCCGACGTCGGCGACCTGGAACGCATCCTCTCCCGGGTGGCGCTGCGCTCCGCGCGGCCCCGGGACCTGCGCCAGCTCGGCGACAGCCTGGGACGACTGCCAGAGCTCGCCCGTCTGCTCGCCGGTCTCGACGCACCGCGCCTGACCGAACTGGCTGCGGATGCCGCCGAGCACCCGGACACCCACCGCCTGCTCGATGCCGCGCTGGTGGAGAACCCGCCCATGCTGATCCGCGACGGCGGCGTCATCGCGTCCGGCTACGACGCGGAGCTCGACGAGCTGCGGGACATCAGCGCCAACGCCGATCAGTACCTGGTGGACCTGGAGCGGCACGAGCGCGAACGCACCGGCCTGCCCACGCTGAAGGTGGGCTACAACCGGGTGCACGGCTACTACATCGAGATCAGCAAGGCGCAGGCGCAGAATGCGCCCGAGGAATACACCCGGCGCCAGACCCTGAAGGCGGCCGAGCGGTTCATCACGCCGGAGCTGAAGCGCTTCGAGGACCAGGTGCTGAGTGCGCGGGAGCGCGCGCTGGCCCGGGAGAAGGCGCTGTACGAGGGGCTCATCGACGCGCTGCACGAGGTGCTCGGGCCGCTGCGCCGCACGGCCGCTGCACTCGCGGAGCTGGACGTGCTCGCCTGCTTCGCCGAGCGCGCAGAGCGGCTCGGCTTTGCCCGTCCCGTCCTCTCCGAGGAGCCACGCATCGCCATCCGTGCCGGCCGCCACCCGGTGGTGGAGCGGGTACTCGATACCC
>CAYRZI010000392.1:0-1050 GCA_964428605.1 uncultured Woeseiaceae bacterium | reverse complement strand
ATATCCTACATTCCGCACTTTTCTAAGAAAAACATCTCATTTTCTTAATTTCTTCATCAGCCAATGAAGAATTCATTGGCAAATCGTATAACCCTCATACAATACTAGTTCCTTTTTACATGGTCATCTCCACTTTACATAGGGTTTCAACCCTTCTTTAAACTCCTAAAGCAAACGTTCAATCTCTCAAATGATCCGCATTCTTTTTTTTCTCAACTTTTACCGGTCAAACACCAATTCCATATACTGCCTCATACTCCGTTCCAAACAAGGACAATACCTTCCGTGGTGTATCACGAATGTTCATCACTTCTAACAAGACACCATCCTTATCATACAACACACTGATTCCTTCAAACACTTGAAACATCCGCCGTATCGTCGGATGATCCGTTGGTTTTCCTTTCTGATCAGGAACTGTTTCATGCACCTGCTGCAAATTCATACGAAGTTTCCGTTCAGCAAGCGCATACACTAGAAGTCCCAATCCCATGATCATCACCATCGCCATGATCCGTTTCTCATTTTTCAGAAACAAGGAATGAGCGAAAAACAAGGGATCCTTTAAAAAACGAAAACCCCGTTCCACCTGCTGCTGATCCTTATATCCTTGAACAATGTCCTCATCAGATAATTCGTTATCCAATACATTAGTCGCAATGATGAACCGTCCTTTCCTTAACACTGCTTGTTGAACCCGATCTTCATCCCGTTTTATGGTCGCATGAACAAAGAACACATTTTTTAACGAATCAGTGTTTTTCGGTCGTCCGCGACCACCAGAGTTTTTTCGTTTCTCAACGGTTACCTTCATCTCTTTTAGTGTATGATACCGCCATTTCTGCTGCAGTTTTTCTAATGCCTGCCGCGCATCTTTTTTACAATTGAACCCTTGTTTAGAAAGATGCCATAGTTTCTTTTCTAACCGTTCTTTCTCCCGATTTATCCTTTTTTCTAAGGTCTTTGTTTCACGAGCATATGCTTTCTCAGAAAAAACAAGGATCCATCGTTGCTGAATACCACCATACACCATCCTTGTGCGAAACAAAT
>CAYRZI010000391.1:0-1056 GCA_964428605.1 uncultured Woeseiaceae bacterium | reverse complement strand
CTCATGCGCTACATCCAGGTGATCGAGCAGTGCGTCGGCCGCGAGGCGGAGAAGAACCTGCTGCCCATGCAGCCCGGCGACGTGCCGGACACCTGGGCGGACGTGAACGACCTCGTCGCCGACGTGGATTACCAGCCCAACACCACGGTGGAGGAGGGCGTGCGCCGCTTCGTCGAGTGGTACGTGGACTTCTACGACGTCGACCTGCAGGCGGCGAAGGCCTCCTGAGCCCATGGCGGACCCGCGCAAGCTCTCCGCCCGCTATCCCACCGACCTGCCGGCCTGGCGCCGGCTGAAAGACCACCGCAAGAGTATCGGGGACGGGCGCCTCAACTCGCTGTTCCAGCGCGACAAGCGCCGCGCTACCCGCCTCACCCTCGAAGCCGGTGACCTGCTGCTGGACTACTCCAAGAACCTGGCCACCGCCGAGACCCTGAAGCTGCTGACCGCGCTCGCGCGGGAGGCCGGCGTGCCGAAGCTCAGGAACGCCATGTTCGCCGGCCAGCACATCAACCGCACCGAGGACCGAGCCGTGCTGCACGCCGCGCTGCGTGCGCCCCGTGACGAGGCCTACCGCGACGGCGAACAGGACGCGAGCCACGACGTCCACGAGGTGCTGGAGCAGATGGCCGCCTTCGTCGACGGCGTCCACGCCGGCGGCATCCGCGGCAGCAGCGGCAAGCGCTTCACCGACGTCGTCAACATCGGCATCGGCGGCTCGGACCTCGGCATCGTCATGGCGGCCACCGCGCTCCATCACCACCGGGTGAAGAACGTGCGGCTGCACTGCGTCTCCAACATCGACGGCACCCAGCTCGCCGATCTCACCGAGACGCTGGACCCCGCCACCACGCTGTTCGTCATCTGCTCCAAGACCTTCACGACCCTGGAGACGGTGACCAATGCCAATGCCGCCCGCCGCTGGGTGGCCGGGCAGCTGGGCGAGGATGCGGTGCCCGATCACTTCGCCGCCGCCAGCACTAACCACAAGGCCATGGACGAGTTCGGCCTGCACCCGGACTACCGTTTCGCCTTCTGGGACTGGGTGGGCGGGCG
>CAYRZI010000390.1:0-1059 GCA_964428605.1 uncultured Woeseiaceae bacterium | reverse complement strand
CCGCCGGTGCAGCAAGACAGGGGATGTTGCTGAAGTCGGCGCCGGCCGTTCGATCCGTTTGGATGGCGCTGTCTATGCAAAACCCACGCGGCTCGCGTCGGGATAGTTCATGGTCACGCAGGAGGAAGCCGGCTACTCATAGGTTCCCGTTTCCCGGAACCTGTGAGGACAGCCCATGCACGACGACATTATTCCCCGCCAGGATGCGACCCTTGCCATCCAGCTCACCGAGCGCTTCGGCCCGCTCCTGACCCAGACCCAGCTGGCCGAGCTGCTCGGCCGCACCCCCGGCGGTCTCCGCTACAGTCTCTGCTGCCCCAGCGATGCCCCCACGCGCGCGCTGAAGGCCTGCGGCCGGAAGATCGGCCGCCGTGTCTATTACCCGGCCAATGAGGTCGCCCGCATCATCACGGGTGACGAGGCGCGGTGACACGCCGCATCTTCCGGGTCCGCGATCGCAAGGGATATCTGATTGTCGAACGGGCCGCGGTCGAGGACGAGCGCCTGTCCTGGGCGGCCAGGGGCCTTCTCGTCTATCTGCTGGCCAAGCCGGACACCTGGCAGGTCATCGTCAACGATCTGGTGAAGCGTGGCGATCTCGGCAGGGACGGCATCTACGGGCTGCTGCAGGAGCTCAAGACCGCGGGCTACGTCCGCTATGAGAAACACCGCGACCCGGGCGGGCGCCTTCGCGGCGGAGACTACCGGGTCTTCGAACGCCCACCCGGGAGCGAGCCTCTACCGCTTCCGGAATCACCGGAAACGGTTCAGCCGGACCCGGTCCCACCGGAGCCGGCCAGGCCCGAAGCTTTAGGTAATAACTACCTCAATAAAGAACCCATTTTCAGCAAACTACCCACTCCTACATTTTTAAAGAGCGACCAGAAGATGGATCCCGCGACGGCCTCCTACGCCTTCCCGCCGACCGTCTCCCCGCAGGAGCGGGCATCGGCGAGCTGCATCGTGGCCTCGCTCGATGCAGAGGCCCGCCAGCCGGCCCTCGACGAGTGGGGCGAGGCCATCGCCAGAGGCGCCATCCGCTCGAGCCCGCTCGGCTAT
>CAYRZI010000389.1:0-1061 GCA_964428605.1 uncultured Woeseiaceae bacterium | reverse complement strand
CGCCGCCCCACACGCCGATGATCAGGAACATCGGCACCAGCATCGCTTCCCAGAAGACGTAGAAAAGCATCGCGTCCAGGGCGCAGAAGACGCCGATCATGAGGCCTTCCAGGATCAGGAACGCGGCGAAGTACTGGGCCGGGCGCTTGGCTATGCCCCGCCAGCCCGCGATCACCACCAGCGGCGTGATGAACGTGGTCAGCAGGATCAGCGGCACCGACAGGCCGTCCACGCCCAGGTGATAGAAGACGTTGAAGGTCTCGATCCACGGCATCCGCTCGACGAACTGCATGGCCGCGCTGGCGCGGTCGAAACCTGTGAACAGCGGAACGCTGGCCGCCAGCGTAGCCAGCGAGGTGGCGAGCGCCGCGAACCGCATGGCCGACGCCCGGGGCGAGGCCGCGTCGTCGCCGTCGCCTATGGCCAGCACCACGACGCCACCGGCGATCGGCAACCAGATGAGCAGGCTCAGGAGATAATCGAAATCCATCTGCAGATCCGTTCAGAGGCCAGCGCTCAGCCGGCCCACAACAGCCAGCCGAGCAGCACCGTGAGGCCGATCACCATGGCGAAGGCGTAGTGATAGAGATAGCCGGACTGCACCCGCCGCACCACCGCCGCGAGGCGCCCGATGGCGCGCGCGGTGCCGTTGACCATGACCCCGTCGATCACCGCCTGATCGCCCGCCTTCCAGAGCACGGTGCCGACGCCGCGCCCGCCCGCCGCGAATACCCGCTGGTAGAGCTCGTCGGCGTAGTACTTGTTGACCAGCAGGCGGTAGAGGCCCGACAGGCGCTCGCTGGCCTGCGTCGCCAGTTCCGGCCGGCGCAGCCAGACGTACCAGGCTACCGCCACGCCCGCCAGCGCGAGGTAGACCACCGGTCCGCCGAAGGCGTGCAGTATGAAACCGGCCGGGCCGTGGAACTCCTCGCCCACGGCGGCGAGCGCGCCGTGCTCCGGCGCCACCCGGATGGCGTCGCCGAAGAAATCCCCGAACAGCAGCGGGCCGATGGCGGGCCAGCCCACCAGCAGCGAGGGGATGGCCAGCAGGATCAGCGGCA
>CAYRZI010000388.1:0-1063 GCA_964428605.1 uncultured Woeseiaceae bacterium | reverse complement strand
CCCAGTGTTCCCGGAGCATGTACGTGATGTCGAAGGTGAACTGCTCGTCGTCGTCCACCTGGAGCTCCACGCCCGGAGCGAGCGTGAGATTGTCGTCTTTAGGCGCGATCTGGCTCCAGCCGGCGCGGAACAGCCAATCGCCTTCCTCGGCAACGGCGAACTGCGGCGCGACGAAGCACACCAGCACCGAAGCAAGAAGCCCAATTGCTTGCAACTTCATTGTGGATTCCTTTCAGTAACGGTAAGCGCATGCGCCCTGATCTGCCCTCTGGCAAAGCAGGCAATTCCTCAATTCACGGCGGCCATTGCAGGGCCTGCCGCTGGGAGGGAGGGCGCAAGGTACGGATAGTTCGCGAACGCGACAACTGTCAGAAACTACAGCGGCAACGCGCTCCGTGGGCGTGCCGGGGTTCGCTTCGAGGTATGTTCCGGGGGAGCGGGGACCGGGCGGCGTGGTCGTGCCACCGGCGTGTCGTGTCTCTACTGGATTCGATAACGGAGCGCCAGATTGATCAATTCGGCCGTGGTGGCCGCACTGAGCTTCTCCATGGCCCGGTATTTGTGGAATGCAACGGTGCGCGGAGTGATGCCGAGCCGGGAGGCGACTTGAGGCATGGTGTCCCCAGAAGCGATGAGGCGCACCACTTCGCGTTCCCGCGGGGTGAGGCTAGCGACCGGGGAACGCGGGACCCGCCCGAGCTTGCGGAGATCGCCTCCGGCGATTCGGTCCGAGAGGAAACGCCCGCCCGCGGCCGCTTTCCGGATCGCCTGCACCAACTCATTTGCCGTATTACTCTTCAAGACGTAACCGCAGGCACCTATCCGGAATGCTTCCGCCGCAAGCGCTTCGTCCTGGTGCATGGTGAGGAAGATCAGACGCAGATCGGGCTTCAGCTCCAGAGCGGTGCGCGCCGCTTCCATACCGTTCATGCCGGGCATGGAGATATCGGCCACCGCAACATCGACGGGCTCCTGCCCAACCACCCGCACCATTTCGTCTCCCGAACTGACGGCTGCGACGACATCGAATTGTCCCTCGAGCATGTTACGGCAGGCCTGCAGC
>CAYRZI010000387.1:0-1088 GCA_964428605.1 uncultured Woeseiaceae bacterium | reverse complement strand
ATCGTCGCCGCCATCATGGTCGGGGCGGCCACCTGTGTCGCCATGTCCCAGGCGACCGACCTGATGCTGGATCTGAAGACGGGCTATCTGGTGGGCGCCACGCCGCGGATGCAGCAGATGGGCCAGTTCATCGGCGCCTGGCTGGGTCCGCTGGTGGTGATCGTGCTCATCTTCGTGCTGGACAACGCCTACGGGCTCGGCAGCGAGAAGCTGCCCGCGCCCCAGGCGCAGGCGCTGGCCAGCACCGTGGAGGGCATCCTCGGCGGTGACGTGCCGGTGCAGAAGTACGTCGCCGGTGCGGCACTCGGCGCCATCCTCTCGGCCCTGCAGGGCGGCCTCGGCATCACGGTGGGCCTCGGCTTCTATCTGCCGTTCAACATCGTGCTGACCTATGCGCTCGGCACGCTGCTGCGCCTGGGAGCGGACCGCCGGCTGGGCCAGCGCTGGAGTGAGGACACCGGCATACCGATCGCCGCCGGGCTGATCGTCGGCGAGGCGCTGGTGGGGGTCGGCTTCGCCATCTATTACGTGGTGGCGGCGGCATGATCCGGCTGGGCTACACGCTCCTGGTGGCCGGCTTCCTGGTCGGTGCCTACTTCGCCTCCACAGATCCGGACACCACTGAGTGGGCCTGGTTCCTGCCGGCCGCCCTCGCCGGAGCGGCGGGAGTGGTCATCATCAAGCGCGCCACGAAAGCCGGCGCCACCGCCGATCACGTGCTGGAGGGCAACCGGCGCGACCTCACGGAGAGCCTGACCGCCATCTGCGCCAATCTGGAGCGGCTGTACGCGGATCGGGACTCGATACCCTCCCACGGCATGCGCTTCGAGATCGACCGGCAGTTCCGCGACGAACTCATCCGTTTCGTGGATGCCCGCCACAGCCTGTCCCACCTCTACGGCCTGCAGGTCTATGCGGACGTCATGAGCGAGTTCGCCGCCGGTGAACGCTACCTCAATCGGGTCTGGTCGGCCTCGGCGGACAACTACGTGGACGAGGTGATGCTCTATCTCGGCAAGGCGCGGGACCAGTTCCTGCGGGCCAAGACACTGCTGGACGGCATCGTGGAGAACGGCGGCGGCCGCTGA
>CAYRZI010000386.1:0-1094 GCA_964428605.1 uncultured Woeseiaceae bacterium | reverse complement strand
GGTCTGCTTAAAGGTATCTTCAATGGCCCAGCGATCACCATAGCAGCCCAGCACCTCGGCGGCAGACATCTCAATATCCGTAGTAAAAAAGAAATCATCTTTCTCTCTGCCTTGCGGATCTCGGCTGATGACAAGTCGAATCGGCTTTCTCGAAACCGACGGCCAGAGCACGACACGAGTGTATACCAGATGTTCAACCATGGCGCCTCGCTGAGAAAACATGACGGTTTTCCACTTTCGAATATGTGCGGCCATCTTTTCGAGCTTGGGCAATTCCTTTCCTTTGATGCGCGGACGGCCCCGGCGTTTGGCTCTTCTCTTGGGCGGCAGGTCGTAGAGTTTGGCATCGCGTCTGATCCTGGATATGATCGTCACGTTGGGCAGCGGTTTGCCCGCCAGCGTGGCGTAAAAACCGTCGCCCACCACGCGAATGGCCCGTTGCGGCAGCCATTCGCAGACCTGCTGAATCATTTCCACAGCCAATTCGATAAGTGTTTTCTGCTTCTTGCGGTGCAACCGCATATTGATCGGCAATCCCAACGGTTCGCCCGTCCAGGGCGGCTGCACTTGAAGTGTCAGAACGACAAGGTTCAAACCCCAGGCGTAGACAATGCTCTTCCTGGTCGAGCGGACCGCATCCCGCCAATAGCCGGCGCCGTTGATCTTTCTGCCGGCATGGTGAAACAGGGTATCGTCCAACGCCAGGGTAACTGTGCCACTTCGGCAGAACCGCCCAACCAGAATCAAGGTCAATGTTTGCCACAGTTGACCGACGGCCCATCGTGCATCCGGAAAGAACCGATGATAGGCATCGTGGGCATGCTTGCACATCGGATCGGCGAACGAGAGCATGCCGGTGACGGTCCTGCGAGCAGTGCAAAGTACCCAACCGGTCATCAGGCTGACAAAAATCTCGGCGCTGGGTCTGGTAAACACCTGGAAAAACTGGCCAAGAAGTTCCGACCATGTCGAAGATATAGTGTGCATATCGACCTCCCTGTCTTAATCTTAAATCCAATAAAGACATCGGTTGGTCGATATGTTCTTGTTGATAAACCATCAAAATCAGTCGCCTAAAAAGTGCGAAAGTCTAC
>CAYRZI010000385.1:0-1095 GCA_964428605.1 uncultured Woeseiaceae bacterium | reverse complement strand
TGAGCCCCATGGCCATCTGGTGCAACGAGGCGCAGGAGCGCTACGTGCTGGTGATAGCGGAGGAGCGGCTGGAAGAATTCCGCGCGCTCTGCGGCCGGGAGCGCTGCCCGTATGCCGTGCTCGGCGAGATCACCGACGACGGCCGGCTGACGGTGACCGACCGCTGGCTCGGCGAGCCGGCGGTGGACCTGCCCATGGACCTGCTGCTCGGCCGCACGCCGCGACTCTCCCGCGCGGCAGAGCGGGTCGCGCCGCCCGCACGCACGCTGGAGATCGGCGACATCGACCTGGCCGAGGCCTGCGCGCGGGTGCTGGCGCACCCCACCGTCGCCGACAAGTCGTTCCTGATCCACATCGGCGACCGTACCGTGGGCGGCCTCACCGCCCGGGACCAGCTGGTGGGGCCCTGGCAGGTGCCGGTGAGCGACGTGGCGGTCACCTGCACGGGTTTCCGCGGCTACACCGGCGAGGCCATGGCCATGGGCGAGCGCACGCCGCTGGCCCTGCTCGACGGGCCGGCTTCCGGCCGCATGGCGGTGGCGGAGGCGGTCACCAACATCGCGGCGGCGTCCATTGCCGGCGATGGAGGCGGAGACGGCGACATCGGCCGCATCCGCCTGTCGGCCAACTGGATGGCGGCGGCCGGCCACCCGGGCGAGGACGCGAAGCTCTACGACACCGTGCGCGCCGTCGGCCTGGAGCTGTGTCCGGCGCTCGGCATCGCCATCCCGGTGGGCAAGGACTCGCTGTCGATGAGGACGGCCTGGCAGGAGGACGGCCGCGACCGCCAGGTGGTGGCGCCGGTATCGCTTATCGTCTCTGCCTTCGCGCCCGTGGACGACGTGCGGCGGACGCTCACACCCGAGCTCAGGCGGTCGGACGAGCCCTCGCACCTGCTGCTGATCGATCTCTCCGCCGGCGCCGACCGGCTGGGCGGCTCCTGCCTGGCCCAGGTGTACGACCGCCAGGGCGGCGAGCCGCCGGACCTCGACGACCCGGCACGGCTGCGCGGCTTCTTCGCCGCCGTCCAGCAGCTGAACCGGGAGGGGCTGCTGCTGGCCTATCACGACCGCTCCGACGGCGGGCTGTTCGCCT
>CAYRZI010000384.1:0-1109 GCA_964428605.1 uncultured Woeseiaceae bacterium | reverse complement strand
CCATCTACAGTATTAGAATCATCTATTGCATTTTGAATTGTTAAAAACACTTTGCCCGTATCAAGATTTGTAACAGAACCATAAGAATCATAATTATAAAATAATGGATACAGATCCTGTTTGCTACCACCGGCTATATCATAAGCTGTATCCCCTATTCCATTTCCATCTGAATCAGTGCCTGAATAGTCTCCCCAATAGTTGCCCTCGTTTACAGTTGTACTGTTCCAATTATTGTTAGAACAATTATCAAAACCATTTAATATAGAATTACTGTAAATACTATTGTGATAAACTATGTTATTCTCAGAACCACTTCCTTGAAAAGTTGTTAGATTAATTCCATATTCATTATGAGAAACACAATTCTTAATTATAGTGTTATTACACGAGGCTCGAAGGATAATTCCTAGTTCTGGATCAGGTCTAGGGTCACTTTCGTTAATGTTATAAATTTCATTTGAGGTTATTGTATTATTGTCAGAAAGATATAAGCCTATACCTGCACTGTCACATGAGGATATATTATTGTCAATAATTGTATTAAAGTCTGAAAATGTAAAAACTATACCTTCTGCATAAGGGCCAGAAGCGTTATAGCTCATATTATAGATTGAATTATTTGAAATTTTACAATGTGTAGAATTTAATATATTCATACCTGGACCAGACTGATCTCTTGCATTTTGCGAAACATTACACTGACTTATATTGATATAACTGCAATAACTAAAATCATTATTTGTCACTCCGGGAAACGTAGAAGTCCATAGCTTGTAACCAGTAACTATCCCACTAAGAGAAGAGTTGAAAATATTACATTCAGTAACATTAGATCTTGTTGCATTATCAAAAATAATTCCAATAAGACTACCATTAATAGTGAGATTATCGAGAGTGATATTTTCTAAAACATCAGAGGGATTAGAAGTATTATAGACTCGTATTCCCCATCCCATTGTAAAATTAGTAAAATTAATATTTTGAATAGTAACATTATCAACGGTTATATTAAAACCATGCATACACATCGTGTCAATAACAGGGTTTACGCTTCCATTATTCTTTATCGTTACACTTTGATTCACCGTTATATTTCCTTCTCTAAT
>CAYRZI010000383.1:0-1113 GCA_964428605.1 uncultured Woeseiaceae bacterium | reverse complement strand
GAGCATAATTTATTGAACATATATGATTTCAGATCGTATGAGTATGTATGAAAACACACGATTGCAGAAAGCTTTGTCCGCAAGCCCAGCAGGCATTGCGGTATCGGGTCGTTCATGCGATTCTCGACGAAAAAATGTCTCAGACCGAAGCCTGTCAGATTTTTGGCGTAGGACGGACGTCGATTTACTATTGGCTCAAGGCGCATCGACAAGGAGGAGACGCGGCACTCAACGCTCACAAACGTGGCCCCAAACGCCACTCTCGCTTGGCGGGTCATCAAGCAGCTACGGTTGTGCGTCTGATCAGCGAGCGCTGTCCCGACCAATTGAGACTGCCATTTGCCCTGTGGACCAGAGATGCTGTTCGACAGTTGATCAAGAAACGGTTTGGCGTCTGTGTTTCGGTCTGGACAGTTGGCCGCTATCTGAAACGATGGGGCTTCACGCCCCAGAAACCGCTTCGTCGTGCCTACGAACAAAATCCAGAAGCGGTCAGACGCTGGCTGGAAAAAGACTATCCAACCATTCGACGTCAAGCCCGTCAAGAACGTGCACAGATACACTGGGGCGATGAAATGGGAATGCGATCGGACCACCAGGCCGGACGCAGTTATGGTCTTAAAGGACACACACCGGTGGTTCCAGGCACCGGTCAGCGTTTTGGCTGCAACATGATCTCTGCCATTACCAATCGGGGTCGATTGGCATTTATGGTGTTTACCGAGCGATTCACGGCACCGGTGATGATCCATTTTCTGCGTCGGCTGATTCGGCAGAACACCCAGAAGGTGTTTTTGATCGTCGATGGCCATCCGGTGCATCGTTCGCGACAGGTCAAACGTTGGCTTGACGCCCATAAGAAAAGTATCAGGATGTTCTACTTGCCGGGCTATAGTCCGCAGTTGAATCCGGACGAATGCCTCAACCAGGATGTCAAGACCAATGCGGTCGGTCGACAGCGGCCCAAAGACCGACCGGAAATGATGCAGCAGGTTAGATCGTATCTGCGAAGTGCTCAACGTCGTCCTCAACTTGTCAGAAACTACTTCCAACAAAAAGATGTGCGTTATGCAGCAACATGACAGTGTTCAATAAACCTTGCTCCCCGTAGTA
>CAYRZI010000382.1:0-1116 GCA_964428605.1 uncultured Woeseiaceae bacterium | reverse complement strand
GCGGCACGAAGCTCGCGGATGTTGTTCTCGAGTATCTGGCGCACGTCGTCCGGCGGTGCCGTGTCCAGGATCTGCTCCCAGCGGTCCGCCGCCAGCAGACGCTCGCCCCGGTTGGCCGCTGCGAGGCCGCCATACCACAGCGCACGCGCGTTGTTCGGCGCCAGACGCAGGGCGTTCTCGAACAGCTGGCCCGCCCGGCCCGTAATGGCCGTGCTGTCGGCGAACAGCAGCGCCTCGCCCAGATCCAGCAGCACCACGGGGTCGTCGTCCGCCAGCTCGTAGGCACGCTCGAACGCCTGCGCCGCCTCCCGGTAGCGCTCCTGGGCCCGGTAGGACCGGCCGAGGAACTTCCACCCTTCCACGTCCTCCGGATTCTCCTCCAGACTCGCGGCCAGTTCGGCGATGGCGTCCTGGGCGTCGGCGGCGTGGGGATTCTCGCCGGTGTTCGTGTTCGCCGCCGTCAGGACGCTGTCGAAGTCGTAGTCGCTCAGGTAGAAGTAGGTGCCCACCGAGGTCGCCAGGAAGGCAACGGCCACGAACGCCGCGAAACCGCCATGGCTGCGATTGCTGTCCTCGCTACCCTCGTCATCGTCGCCGCTTTTGCGCAGCGCCAGGTACAGGGGAGCCGCTGCCGCCAGCGCCATGACGCCGGCTATCGCCCAGAAGATCGTCGTTGTCATAGATTCACCGGGCCGGGGAACCGGCCGTTCTCTGTCTAGCTTTCATCGTCGATGGGGAGACTCGTCCGCCGCTGAACGACCCGGAACAGCACGAACCCGGCAATCAGCAGCAGCAGGACGGGAGCACCCCATAACAGTGCCGTGCGTTCGTCAACCGGCGGCCGGTACAGCACGAACTCGCCGTAGCGGTCGGTGAGGAAGACCAGTATCTCCTCGTTCGACTTGCCCTCGCCGATCATCTCGCGGATCTCGCGCCGCAGGTCGTCCGCCAGCATCGCGTTCGAGTCCTTGATGGACTGGTTCTGGCAGGTGGCGCAGCGGATCTCGTCGATGAGCTCCTCGTAGCGGGCCTGGGTGGCCGGATCCTCGAATGCCGGACCTTCGTCGATGGCGAAAGCCGGCCCCGTCAGTGCCACGAGCAGCACCAACCCTAGTG
>CAYRZI010000381.1:0-1119 GCA_964428605.1 uncultured Woeseiaceae bacterium | reverse complement strand
TACTCACCGAAAGAGGCATAAACTGGAGTGACATCACCACCTTAACCGAAAGAGGAATAAACTGGGGTGATGTAACGATCCTGACAGAGGCGGGAATAAACTTCGATGATTTAACCGTCCTGACTGAAAGAGGCATAAACTACTCAGACATTACTGTCCTCTCAGAAAGAGGCATAAACTGGGCGGATGTAAATATCCTCACGGAGCGCGGAATAAACTGGAGCGATTTAACGGTTCTGAGCGAGCAGGGCATAAACTGGAGTGATATAACTATTCTCTCGGAGCGCGGCATAAACTGGAGTGATGTAACGATCCTGACAGAATCAGGCATAAACTACGACGATATAACCGTACTCACCGAAAGAGGCATAAACTGGAGTGATATAACCGTCCTCACCGAACGCGGCATAAACTGGGCTGATATAACTATTTTTTCGGAAGCCGGCATAAACTTCGACGACTTAACGATCCTGACAGAGGCAGGCATAAACTACGACGATATAACCGTCCTCACCGAACGCGGCATAAACTGGGCTGACATAAACGTCCTCTCAGAGCGCGGCGTAAACTGGAGTGACATAACCGCATTAACGGAAGCGGGCATAAACTTCGATGATTTAACCGTCCTGACAGAGAGAGGCATAAACTGGGGTGATGTAACGATCCTGACAGAGGCGGGAATAAACTTCGATGATTTAACCGTACTCACCGAAAGAGGCATAAACTACGACGATATAACCGTCCTTACGGAGAGAGGGGTGAACTGGTCGGATATAAACATATTAACCGAATCGGGCGTAAACTGGAGTGATATGACTATTATGACCGAGGCCGGCATAAACTTCGATGACTTAACCGTTCTTACTGAGCGCGGAGTAAACTGGACGGATCTTACTATCCTCTCCGAAAGAGGCATAAACTACGCCGATATAACCGTCCTGACAGAGCGCGGCATAAACTGGAGTGATATAAACATCTTAACCGAATCAGGCGTAAACTGGTCCGATATAGCGGTCTTAACCGAAGCCGGAGTAAATTTTGACGATCTCAGCGTATTAACACAGGCAGGTATAAACTATTCAGATATAACCGTTGTAACCGAAAGAGGCATAAACTGGA
>CAYRZI010000380.1:0-1121 GCA_964428605.1 uncultured Woeseiaceae bacterium | reverse complement strand
CCGGTGGGACATCCCCGCTGATCGGCGGCGGGCCTGCGCGCGGGCTCTCAGACGGGTGCGGCGCCCAGCAGTATCAATACCAGAAAGGCGATGATCGTCCAGAACAGGAAGTTCGCGAGCGGCGGAAAAGCAATCATGGCGCCGACCAGGCCGATGGCGCCGGCGATCGCGACCGCGACGCCCAGCAATTTTCGCGAGCGGCCGGTCCGCAGCCTGCCGCGCCGGCCGGGAGACCGCCCGTCCTCATCCCGGAGTGTCCTGGCGAGCGCCTCGCGCGAGATGCCGGCCTCCGCCGCCATCTCCTCCAGTTCCTCCCGGGTATAGGTGTCCTGCCGTACGGAGTCCAGGCGGTACTGCTCTACCGCCGCGCGCTCGAGTATTCCCCTGACCGTGTCGAGGTCGAAACGATCGCGACGCTCCAATGGTTCGAAAATCTCCCGCTCCGTTGCCGGCCGCATGGCTGATCGCCTCCAGAGGTGTTCGACAGAATGTCGCCGTACCATACCCGATTCGCTGCCGGCCGGTCATATCCGGCCGATGGCAGTCATCGTCCGCCGGCATCGAAACAATCGAGATCCCCGGCGGCGGTCACCGTCCCGCCGTAGCGCTCCCGGACACGCCGGATATTGCCGTCCAGGTCCCGCAGACTCCTGGCCATGAAATGGCTGAGCACCAGCCGCCGGGCCCGGGCCGCAGCCGCCACCCGGCCGATCTCGCCGGGCGTGGCGTGCAACCGGCTTGCCGGCCCGCCGATGCCCTCCGGGATGGCCATGTGCATCACCAGCAGGTCCGCATCCCGCGCGAAGTCGACGAAGCGCTCGCTGGAGCCGTTCTGGTCGCCGGCGAATACGATCGAGGTCTCGCCGAGGCGCACGCGGAACGCCAGCGTCGGCACGATACCGTGGGGCACGTGCATGGCGTCGATGCGCAGCCCGTCGTCGCCGGCGTAGACGGCGCTCACGCCCTCGCCGTCGCTCACCTCCATCGGCTCCAGGGCGGCCAGCCCGCCGCTGCCGTCGAGATAGCCGGACAGGTAGCGGTAGGCGCCCCGCTCCGGGTTCAGCAACGCCTGGCGTGTGTACCGGCATGCTGCTGAATCCGACCTGGAGCATGGATATCGC
>CAYRZI010000379.1:0-1131 GCA_964428605.1 uncultured Woeseiaceae bacterium | reverse complement strand
AAGTGAGAAATGCAGAGAATATTTAATGAACTAATGATTCCGATGAGCGAAAGCGTTGCACCAAATGAAAAGGTACCAATTGCTAACTTAAAACCATAATCAAGGATAAAGCTTCTCCAACCATTTGAACCCATTGTATCCGTCCTATCTGTCATCAAGTGCTTGATTAACAAGTTTATCACATTCTTGAATGAATTTATGATTTCTATTATGGTGATTGTAAGTAATTTTCTTAAAAGGTTTCTCTCTTGATTGGATTTGATAATATAACTCAAGAAGATTCTTTGCTTTTATCCTATAGCGACCATTAAGTTGCCTAACCAATAACTCACTATCAGAAAAGAAAACTATCTCATCTATACTGAAATCTGCCGCTATTTCAAGCCCTTTAATCAACGCTTTGTATTCTGCTTCATTGTTCGTGCCATGCCCAATACATTCCTTATGTTGATGCAATATCTGTTTATTTTCATCGCAAATAACGATACCTATCGCCGATTGACCGGGGTTACCACGAGAACCACCGTCAGTATATAAATAAATTTTATTTTCTTTCATACTTATCTTTCCGTTGAATGATGTAATTTTTCTTCTCATCTTTCATCATTTTCTTTTCTTCTTTTTTAGGTTGATATTTTTTATATTTTCATTTAATCGTCGTAATCTCTGTCCAAGTGTTTCCATCATGTACCTCACCCCCATTCCTTTCAGATAAAATGAATGCGGATGGTCTTTATGAACTAATCGTTTTTCTAAAAAATCTTACAGTTCTGACACATAGATTCTGTTTTCATTTTCTTCCATCCAATAAAGAAGATACGAGTTATACTATCCACATCTTTGGATACCGTTCAGATAACTGCTCATTACTCAGAATCTGAATATCATTAAAGAACTGCTGAGCACTCATTTCGTTATCAAACTCACTACTATCATATCCAACTGTTCCACCAAATACTTCAAAATCATTTTCGTTATATTTTCCCTCTTGATCAACTGGAGCCTGCATAACTAAATATGTTCCACTATCTTTTACTAATCGGATAGCTAAACCAAACTTTTCTACCACAGCTTCATCTGCAATTTTCTCCATACTGCTTCACTCAATTAATATTCTCAACTATTGATAAC
>CAYRZI010000378.1:0-1134 GCA_964428605.1 uncultured Woeseiaceae bacterium | reverse complement strand
TCACAAGCCCTGGGAACACCAAATGGCTTGACACGAAACACAGCTGCTACAGTTCCGCGTACGGCATACGGAACGTGTCCCCGTCCTCGAGGCGGCCGCTCGCGTAGCCGCGGTCGAACCAGCGCATGCGCTGCTCGGAGGTGCCGTGGGTGAAGGCGTGCGGCGTCACGCGGCCCTGCGCGCTGCGCTGGATGGCGTCGTCGCCGATACGGTTCGCCGCCCGCATGGCCTCGTCGATGTCGCCGCGGTCCAGATAGCGCTGGTTGTGCCGCGCCCACACGCCGGCCAGGAAATCCGCCTGCAGCTCCAGGCGCACGGACCACTGGTTGTAGTCGGGCTGGCCGCGACGGCGGGCCACCTGCTCCGAGATGCCGAGCAGGTTCTGAACATGGTGCCCGACCTCGTGGGCGATGACGTAGGCCTGCGCGAAGTCGCCCGGCGCATCGAACTGGCGGGCGAGGTCGTCGTAGAAGCCGAGGTCGATATAGATCTTGCGGTCGGCCGGGCAGTAGAACGGCCCCATGCGGGCGTCGCCGACGCCACAGGCGGTGGGATGACGGTCGCGGTAGATGACGAGTTCGGGCGGTTGGTAGGTGCGGCCGACACGAGCGAACTCCTGCGCCCAGATGTCCTCGGTGTCTGCCAGCACGACGCTGACGAAGCCGAACAACTCCTGTTCCTCGGGCGAGGGCTCGTAGCCCACCTCCTGCATCCGGCTGCCGCCGCCCATCAGCGCCGCCGGATCGATGAGCCCGGCCTGCCAGGCGATGACGCCGGCTACGGCGAGGACGATGAGGCCCTTCGGGCCGAGGAGGCGCAGCACCAGGTTGATGATGGCGCCGACATTGCCCACGCCGCGGCCGCCGCTCATGCGCCGCCCGCGTGCGTCGGTGACGTTAGTGCTCTGCCGCCGGCCTTTCCACTTCATGCCGGAAGTGTAGCCGCACCAGCGGGAATGTAGGAGGGCCTTCAGGCCCGATTGTCTAATGAATCGGGGCTGAAGCCCCTCCTACCGTTTCATTAGCGCATGCTCGTCGGCAGTCCCACGTCCGGTTTGTCGAAGTCGCACACACCCAGGCAAGGAATCGCAGGATCGGGCTGCTCATCCCGCATTCGGGAAAGGGGATGGACCGG
>CAYRZI010000377.1:0-1138 GCA_964428605.1 uncultured Woeseiaceae bacterium | reverse complement strand
TTATAGTCACAAACCAAACCTTTAAGACTTATAGTTGCTATACCCCATATTATGGTAAAAACGGAGCAAATTGAAATAAAGAGGCATCTGACAGTTCAAGATTTGTCCAAACGAATCAAGCATCTTGAAAAGAATACAATGGTATTGAAGAGACTCTATTTCATCAAGCATAGATATGATGGTAAAAGTGTTGAAGTGGCTTCAGATCTTGTTGATGTTAGTAAGAACACAGGATATCTTTGGCAAGAACGATGGAATAATGAAGGATATGCTGGGCTTATACCAAAATTTGCTGGTGGCAGACCATCAAAACTGACAGATTCTCAGAAGGAGAAATTAAAAGAGATTCTTGAAGAGGGTAACAATTGGACTACGAAAGATGTAAAGATTCTCATTTCTAAGAAGTTCGATGTTGATTATACTGAAAAACAAATTCGAATAATACTGCGGAAATTTGGGATGAACTATGCGAAACCATATGCATTCGATCATCGGAAACCGAAAGATGCCGCCGATATTTTAAAAAAAGATTACCAGAAATAACTGATGAGGATACCATAGGTTTTTTTGATGAATCCTCACCGCAAACAACATCCAATACGCAAAGGATCTGGTCGTTTGGGAAACCGATCATCTATAAAAACACCACTAAGCTCAGAGCAAACACCTTTGGTTTTTATCCCATAAATGGACGATCAGTTATTGGTTTTCATAGGCATTCAAAAAAGGAGGATATCCGAAGTTTCCTAAAACGAATTCGAAAGGCAAATCCAAAAGGAAGAATCATCATGATATTGGATAACTTCAGGTCTCATAAGGCAAAAATAGTACAGGAATGTGCAGACGAATTAGGTATTGTTCTTGTGTATCTTCCCCCATATTCTCCAGATCTTAACCCCATTGAATATATCTGGAAAGATGCTAAGAGAGTGATTTCAAAAACGTTCATCAAGAACTTGAATGCATTGAAGCGTGTGATATCAAAGATCTTCTTTGAATGTTCTAAAAAATCAAGTTATGCTAAATCATGGATCAGTAAATTTACACCACACATTCAAAAGTCCTAAAAGTATGGTACTTGACTATAAATGCTATTCTAAAGTATAGTAGACGCACAAAAGTGGGTACCCATCATCAT
>CAYRZI010000376.1:0-1139 GCA_964428605.1 uncultured Woeseiaceae bacterium | reverse complement strand
AGACCATCGACAGACTTTTCAGGAGTTTTCTGGATCGCGTGAGCCCTATCGGGAAGTACCTGTTCGCCTGCTATTCAGTGGCCGATAGTCCGAAGGTCAATATCGACCGTCCGGCGGCGACGGTTATCCTCTGCCGGCCGCCGACTTCATATGTGATCGGCGCGGCATTGACGTAGCCACCGATATTCATGCGCCAGAGTTCCCTGCCGTCCGTGGCGTCGAGCACGTACAGCGATCGATAATCGCCGCCGAAGATGATGTCACCCGCCGTCGCAAGCAGGCCGCCGGTGCGCCAGACGCGTTTCCGGGGAGGATTATCGTACTGCCAGACGACCTCGCCTGACTCCGGGTCTATGGCTTTCGTCGAGGCGATGAAGTCGGCATTTCCTGACATCAGCTGATGCATGCTGCCGAGATAGAACTCACCGGGTGAGTATTCAGGCGTGTCTGCTTGTTTGTAGACAATCCGACCACCGTCCATGGCGGCAACATAGAACAACCCGGTCCTTGGGCTGTAGGCGGGAGACTGCCAGTTGGTCCCCCCATGCGGAGACGGCCAGGAGACCACACCCTCCGGCGTCGGTACAGCCGCCGGGTCTCTTGTGGGTCGCCCGGTCTCATCGATACCTAGTGCCCAATTCTGCTTTACGAAGGGCCGGGCGGCGAGAAACTCGCCGGTGGATCGGTCCAGCGCATAGAAGAATCCGTTTCGGTTGGCGGTGAGAAGTAACGCGCGGTCGTTCCCGCGCCAGTCTCGGTCGACCAGTACCGGGATCTGATTGGCGGCCCAGTCGTGCAGGTCGTGGGGAGTGAACTGGAAATACCATTCGAGTTCTCCGGTATCCGCATCGAGTGCAACCACACTGTTGGCATAGAGATTGTCTCCCAGCCGGTCGTCACCGTAGTACAGTGGTCCGGGATTGCCCGTGCCCCAGTAGACAAGATCGCGTTGCGGGTCATAGGAACCTGTAAGCCATGCTCCGGCGCCGCCTCGTTTCCAGGAGTCTCCTTTCCAGGTGTCGTTACCGGGCTCTCCCGGGCCGGGGATGGTGTAGAACCTCCAGACGCGCTCCCCGGTGCTCGAGTCGTACGCATCCAGGTGGCCACGAATACCGTACTCTCCGCCGGAGACACCGATG
>CAYRZI010000375.1:0-1143 GCA_964428605.1 uncultured Woeseiaceae bacterium | reverse complement strand
GCAGAAGCTGACGCCCCGCGCCGCCGACCGCTGGCAGGCCATGCGGGAGGCGGCGGCGGCGGAGGGCATCCGGCTGCTGCTGGTCTCCGGATTCCGCAGCATCGAGTACCAGGCGGCCCTGATCCGCCGCAAGCTCGAGGCCGGCCAGGCCATTGACGAGATACTGGCGGTGAATGCCGCCCCCGGCTTCAGTCAGCACCACACCGGGGAGGCCATCGACATCGCCACGCCCGGTTTCCGGCCTCTGACCGAGGAGTTCGAGCGCTCGCCCGCCTTCCGCTGGCTGGGCCGGCGGGCGGGGGATTTCGGCTTCGGGCTGAGCTACCCACCGGGCAACCCGGAGGGCTTCATCTACGAGCCCTGGCACTGGTCCCTCTGAGCCGCCCGGGCCCCTCGTGGCCCGGAATCCCCGTGTTGACAGCGGGAGGCCGTGGTTAGACAATAGCGGGCTTGTTTCCGCGGAGGGGTACTCAAGCGGTCAACGAGGGCAGACTGTAAATCTGCTGGCTATGCCTACGTAGGTTCGAATCCTACCCCCTCCACCAGAACAAATGGCGGTGGCGGCAAGCCGGAAGAAGTACCGATACAGCCCGGGGCGAACGGCCTCGACCGGGCTGTTTGCTGTGGAAAAAGGTACGGACGGCGGGTGTCGTCATCGACGAGGACCGGTAGAGCTGACCGGAGGTTGCGGTTGCAGGCGGCACGGGAATGCGCGGCACAGGTTGGCGGGTGTAGTTCAACGGTAGAACCTCAGCCTTCCAAGCTGATGATGTGGGTTCGATTCCCATCACCCGCTCCAGCCGCCCGCCGCTGACAGGGAGTGCATAAGCCCACATAGCTCAGGCGGTAGAGCACTTCCTTGGTAAGGAAGAGGTCACTGGTTCGAGTCCAGTTGTGGGCACCAGACTCAGACAGCCGCGAGGCGACGGACCGGGAGCGACGGTCCCGCGGCGAAGGAGAAAGAGCGCCGGGGCGAGCGCAGCCGGCGGCCGAGGAAAATTCGACGGGCGACGGGAATGACCGCAATCCGGCACGGATGGACGGGCCTTGCCGACCCCCGGATGACAAGCACGTTTCGATCGTTTTGGTTTGTTTTGAGCCCGACTGAAAGGTAGGCAGAGATGTCGAAAGAGAAGTTTGAGA
>CAYRZI010000374.1:0-1148 GCA_964428605.1 uncultured Woeseiaceae bacterium | reverse complement strand
GCCGCGCGCAGTGGCCGGCCGATCGATCTTTACTGCGAGGAGGCCGGCCTGGACCTGGCGGATCGGGTGCGGCTCCTGGTCCGGGTCGCCGAGGCGGTTGCCTACGCGAATGCCAGGCTCATCGTGCACCGGGATATCAAGCCCGCGAACGTCCTCGTCGACCGGGAGGGCACGCCCAAGCTGCTGGATTTCGGCATCGCCCGGCTGATCACCGGCGAGATGGAAACGCATACCCGGACGCTGACCATGACGCCGGGCTACGCCAGCCCCGAACAGCTGCTCGGCCGTCAGGCCAACGTCGCCTCGGACGTCTACCAGCTGGGACTGCTGATTTTTGCGACGCTCACCGGGCAGGCCCTCGGTGGCGGAGACACCCTGAACGATGCGATCGAGCGGGCAGCGGCCGGCCGGTCGCTGCAGATTCCCGCTGCGGCCCGGCATGGCCTGCCCCGGGAACTCGTGCTCGTGATCGAGCAGTGCCTGAGACCGGATCCGGACGACCGCTATCCGGACGCCAACGCGCTGAAGGACGACCTGAAGGCTTTCCTCGGAGGCTATCCGGTACGCGCCGCCGGCATGAACCCCGCCTACCGGTTCCGCAAACTGGTGGGACGCAACCGCCCGACGGCCGTGGTCGTCGCGCTGGCGCTGGTCTCGATCGTCGGGTCCACCATCTGGTATACGCGAGCCGTGGGCCTGGAGCGCGACGAGGCGCTGCGCCAGACACGGATGGCGGACGCATCGCTGGACTTCCTGCTCGATGTGTTCGAGGCAGCGGCGCCGGAAAACGCCCAGGGCCGCGAGATCTCGGCCACGGAACTGCTCGATCAGGGTGCCGCCCGGGCCGCCGGCGAGACGATAGACGAGCCCGCCGTGCGGGCGCGCGTCCTCCTTTCTCTCGCATCCGTATACAAGAGCCTCGAGCAGCTCGACAGGGCCGAGTCCATGGTGCGCCAGGGGCTGGAAGTGAGCGCGGCGGAATTCGGCGCCGATAGCGGGATCGATCTCCGCCTGCACGGCATCCTCGGCAACATCTACCGGGAAAAGGGCGACCTCACCGCGGCGACACCCCTGCTGGAGCACGTGCTCGAGCGGACCACGGCGCTCTTCGGACCGGACGACGATCGCAGCCTGGCCGCTCGCGCAGA
>CAYRZI010000373.1:0-1152 GCA_964428605.1 uncultured Woeseiaceae bacterium | reverse complement strand
GGGCGGGATATCGAACTGCTCTCCGGCAAGGCACGCTTCGACGTGAGCCACGATCCGTCACGGCCTTTCACCGTCCGCGCGGGCGCGGTGCATGCCCAGGCCCTGGGGACGGTGTTCGATGTCGATCGCCGTACCCACGCGGCGGTCTTGGTATCCGTGCTGGAGGGCCAGGTGCAGGTGGTCTCCGCCGAGCCGGGTCAGGCACCCGTCACGCATCTCTCCTCCACCGGGGATACGGTGGTCTGGCGGCGTAATCGCGCGCCGGAGCTGAGTTCCGATGAAAACATCGAGCTGACCGGCCAGTGGGCGGACGGGCGGCTGGTTTTCCGTGGAGAGCCGGCCGGCGATGCTTTGAAGCAGGTGAATCGCTACGAGGCGACGCCCCTGCAGCTGCCGCCCGCGGTATCGCCCGCCACGCCGGTCTATGGCGTGTTCCGAGCCGGTGACGGCGCGGCGTTCCTGAACGCGCTCGCGGCAGGCACGGACGACTGATCTGCGCCGCAGCGTTCGCTTTTTCCGCTCTCCTTCGTCTGACTATTCAAGGCGCCGTTACAGCGGCTCGCCTTTCTTTGTCTCGCGGGGGAGTGACTATCGTGCAGAAGCTGGTTTTCGGGACTATTTCGGCCCTCTTATTGCTGATCATGCCGGGTACCCCTGAGGCGCGGGCAGACGAGCGGCTCGACTTCGACATCGAGCAGGGCGAGCTCGGCAATGCCCTGCAGAGTTACTCGGTGCAGAGCGGCATCCAGCACCTCTATACCGAGCCGCAGCTCGCGCTGCGCCCGGCGGCACCGGTGAACGGTGCCTACAGCGCCCGGGAAGCTCTGGACCTTTTGCTCGACGACGCGGGCGTGAGTTACCGGTTCACGGACAGTCGCACGGTGCGTCTCTTCCTGAGTGACGAGACGGAGCAGCCAGCGCCGGCGGCCGCCCCGCCGCCGGAGGAGGAAACCCCCGCGGTTGAACCGGCGGACGCCGGGACCCCGGTGGAAGACGACGCGGCCG
Source organism: uncultured Woeseiaceae bacterium (assembly GCA_964428605.1). Lineage (GTDB taxonomy): Bacteria > Pseudomonadota > Gammaproteobacteria > Steroidobacterales > Woeseiaceae > Lentisalinibacter. Next base: position 147 of record CAYRZI010000373.1, on the reverse strand, counting down.
GTGCGGCGGCGCCGCCGGCCATGGAGGAGATCGTCGTCACGGCGCGAAAGCGTGAGGAGAATCTCCAGGACGTGCCCATCGCGGTGACCGCGCTGTCCAGCGAGTTCATCAACGAGGCAGGGCTGACCAGCGTCTTCGACGTGGCCG
>CAYRZI010000372.1:0-1160 GCA_964428605.1 uncultured Woeseiaceae bacterium | reverse complement strand
AACCTCGGGCAGCCGGTCACCTGAGCCGCGGCGGGGACGCCGCCTGGAGCGAAACCTGGACGCAAAAGCCACCCGCGAACTGGCCCGCAGCGTGCTCGGTATCGAGGCGCGTGCGGTGCAGGACCTGGCCGGACGCATCGGCGAGGACTTCGACCGCGCCTGCAGCCTCTGCCTGGCCTGCACCGGGCGCATCGTCGTCACCGGCATGGGCAAGTCCGGCCACATCGGCGGCAAGATCGCGGCGACCCTGGCCAGTACCGGTAGCCCGGCCTTCTTCGTCCATCCGGGCGAGGCCAGCCACGGCGACCTCGGCATGATCACCGCCACCGACCTGGTAATGGCGGTGTCCTATTCCGGCGAGACCCGGGAGATCATCACGATCCTGCCGCTGGTGAAGCGGCTCGGCGCACCGCTGATCACCCTGACCGGCAAGCGCGACTCGACGCTCGCCAGGGCCTCGGACGTGGTGCTCGACGTCAGCGTGCAGGAGGAAGCCTGTCCGCTGAACCTGGCGCCCACCGCCAGTACCACGGCCACCCTCGCCATGGGCGACGCACTCGCGGTGGCACTGCTCGAGTCCCGCGGCTTTACGGCCGAGGACTTCGCCCGCTCGCACCCGGGCGGCAGCCTTGGCCGGCGCCTGTTGCTGACGGTGGGAGACATCATGCACACCGGCGACGAGGTGCCCAGGGTGACCCCCGAGGTCACGCTGAGCGAGGGGCTGCTGGAGATGACCCGCAAGGGCCTGGGGATGACCGCCGTGGTGGATGGCGACGGCCGGGTCAAGAGCATCTTCACCGACGGCGACCTGCGCCGGGCCCTCGACACCGGCGCGGACATCCGCAAGACGAGCATGGCGGAAGTCACCCATCCCGGCTGCCTGACGGTTACGCCGGACACGCTGGCCGCAGAGGCCGTGCACATCATCGAGCAGAACAAAATCACGGCGCTGCTGGTCGTGGACGACCGCGACCACCTGATCGGCGCGCTGAACATCCACGATCTGTTCCGCGCCGGCGTCATGTGACGATGGCAGGGCTGACGGACAGGCTGGCGCGGCTGCGGCTGATCGTCTTCGACGTCGACGGCGTCTTCACCGACGGCCGCTTCCTGCTGGACGAGGATGGCCGCGAATACAAGACCTTCCACACCCAGGACGG
>CAYRZI010000371.1:0-1162 GCA_964428605.1 uncultured Woeseiaceae bacterium | reverse complement strand
TCGGCGTCGCGCCCTCGGGCACGTGGATGTGCACGTCGGACTTCTGGTGGAAGTCCGGGTCGATGCCCAGCAGCTTGCTGCGGCCGCGCACGATGGTCATGGCCGCCTGGATGGACTCGGTCATCACCTCGCCCAGCTGACCGGTGTGGGTCAGCTTGCCCTTGCCGGGCACCACGGCCGCCTCGATGGTGAGGAGCTCTCCTCCCACCTCGGTCCAGGCGAGGCCGGTGACCTGGCCCACCTGGTCGTTCTCCTCGGCGCGGCCGTAGCGGAAGCGCTCCACGCCCAGGTAGCGGCTGACGCTCTTCGGGCGGATGGTCATGCGCTTCTTCTGCTTCTTCAGCAGCAGCTCCTTCACCACCTTGCGGCAGATCTTGGCGATCTCGCGCTCGAGGTTACGCACGCCCGCCTCGCGGGTGTAGTGGCGGATGATCTGGTAGATCGCGGGCCGCGTGATGTGGAGTTCGTCCTCCTTCAGCCCGTTCGCCTCCAGCTGCTTCGGGATGAGGTAGCGCTCGGCGATGGCCGCCTTCTCGTCCTCGGTGTAGCCGGGCAGCCGGATGACCTCCATGCGGTCGAGCAGCGGCGGCGGGATGTTCAGGCTGTTGGCGGTGCACACGAACATCACGTCGGAGAGGTCGAAGTCCACCTCCAGGTAGTGGTCGTTGAAGGTGGAGTTCTGCTCCGGGTCCAGCACCTCCAGCAGCGCGGAGGAGGGATCGCCGCGGAAGTCCATGGCCATCTTGTCGATCTCGTCCAGCAGGAACAGCGGGTTACGCGACTCCACCTTGGCCAGGTTCTGAACGATCTTGCCCGGCAGCGAGCCGATGTAGGTGCGCCGGTGGCCGCGGATCTCGGCCTCGTCGCGCACGCCGCCCAATGACATGCGCACGAACTTGCGGTTGGTGGCCCGCGCGATCGACTGTCCCAGCGAGGTCTTGCCGACGCCCGGCGGTCCCACCAGGCAGAGGATCGGGCCCTTCAGCTTCTTCACCCGGTGCTGGACGGCCAGGTATTCGAGGATGCGCTCCTTCACCTTCTCCAGGCCGTAGTGGTCGGCTTCCAGCACGTCCTCGGCTTTGGTGAGGTCGCGCAGGATCTTGGTGGACTTCTTCCACGGCACCTTCACCAGCCAGTCGATGTAGTTGCGCACCACGGTGGC
>CAYRZI010000370.1:0-1162 GCA_964428605.1 uncultured Woeseiaceae bacterium | reverse complement strand
GGTCGGGCCTGAAGGCCCTCCTTGTATGTTGAGTCTTGTGGTTCTGTAATGGAACCACGAGGCTCGGCAGACCGTGCCCTCCTGGGTCCTCGAGACCGCATCGTAGCGTGGTCGCCGAGCCATTTTCTTCTCACAAACCCGAACAGCTGCCGGGGCCGAGAGCCCGCATTTGCAAGGCAGGGAGGTGGAAGATGATGAGCGAGGCGATCAGTCGTGTTCTCGGTGTCGATGTCAGCAAGGACTGGCTGGATGTGGCTGCAGAGCCTGACGGCAGTCTCCAGAGGCTGAGTAACGATACCGAGGGCTTCAAGGCCGTAGTGTCGCTGGCCCGGGAGACCGGCAGTGAGCGCATCACGCTGGAGGCTAGCGGCGGCTACCAGACGCGCCTGGTGGCGGCGCTGCTCGAGGCCGGGCTGCCGGTGGTGGTGGTCAATCCGCGCCAGGTGCGCGAGTACGCCCGCGCTACAGGCCGGTTGGCCAAGACGGATCGCATCGATGCGCGCATCCTGTGCGCCTTTACCCTGGCCGTGCAGCCGCCGCTGCGCGAGCTCAAAGACGAGCAGGCCGAGCTGCTGTCCTCGCTGATAGCGCGCCGTCGCCAGCTCATCGAGATGCGTACGGCGGAGAAAAACCGCCTCACCCTCGGCGCCCGCGGCAAGGTCAGGAAGAACCTCAAGGCGCATATCGAGTGGCTCGACCGTCATCTGCGCAATACCGACCGGGAGCTGCGCCAGCTCATCGAGCGCTCGCCGGCCTGGCAGGAGAAAGAGAATCTGCTCACCAGCGTCCCTGGCGTCGGCAAGACCACGGCACAAATGCTCATCGCCCAGCTGCCCGAGCTGGGTCGCCTCACCCACAAGCAAATCGCCGCCCTGGTGGGCGTCGCCCCGTTCAACCGCGACAGCGGCACCCTCAGAGGCCAGCGCACCACCTGGGGAGGCCGCCACAGCGTCAGAGCCGGCCTCTACATGGCCACCATGAGCGCGATACGCGCCAACCCACCCATCAAGGCCTTCTATGAGCGCCTCAGAGGCCGTGGCAAACCCGGCAAAGTCGCCATGACCGCCTGCATGCGAAAGCTGCTCACCATGCTCAACGCCATGCTCCGCGATCACAAGCCCTGGGAACACCAAATGGCTTGACACGAAACACAGCTGCTACA
>CAYRZI010000369.1:0-1165 GCA_964428605.1 uncultured Woeseiaceae bacterium | reverse complement strand
TTTTTTGTGAAAATTTAGGGAGTGATGAAATTACTATAGAAAAAATCGGTGACAAATATCAGCGGGAAACAAAATATTATCGAAATAGATTTGGTGATGGACCAGACTGGTCTTTGCAACCTGATCAATATAAGAGTTACCCAAATAATCCAAAAATTGAACTTGATAAACCAAATAATATTAAAACAGAAACACTAAATAATTCAATACAAAAAAGAAAGAGTATTAGAGATTTTTCTGAAAAACCATTATCAAAAGACCAACTCTCTTATCTTTTATGGGCTTCGACAGGTATACAAAGAAAGGAACGAGGATTTGAATATCGAACAGCACCATCTGCAGGTGCCTTATATCCAATAGAAACCTATGTTGTCATAAACAATGTGAAAAATATAGAACAAGGAGTTTATCATTATAATATTGAACATCATAATCTAGAGGAGATAAAAAAAAGAGACTACAGATCAGCAATTACAGAAGCTGCATTAAATCAGCCGATGTGTTATCATGCTGCAGTTGTATTTATATGGACAGCAATTTTTAATCGTTCAAAATGCAAATATGGCCAGAGGGCATATCGTTATATCTATCTTGATGCAGGCCATATTGCAGAAAACCTTGCACTAAGTGCAACCAGCATTAATTTAGGAACATGTCAGATAGCTGCTTTATTTGATGATGAAGTTAACCAAATAATAGATGTTGATGGAATAAAAGAAAGTACTATCTATCTAAGTGTTGTCGGTATACCATATGGAGATTAAATTATGGATTTACCAAAGAATAATTTGAAAAATGAAAAAAGTCCATATCTCCTTCAGCATGTAAATAATCCAGTAGAATGGTATCCCTGGAGCGATGAAGCCTTTAACTTAGCAAAAATTAAAAACAAACCGATCTTTCTTTCAATAGGTTACTCAACTTGCCATTGGTGCCATGTCATGGCACATGAATCTTTTGAAGATAAAAAAGTAGCTAAACTTCTAAATGAAAATTTTATATGTATAAAGGTAGACAGAGAAGAAAGGCCAGACATAGATAAAATCTATATGAATGTATGCCAGCTTATAACTGGAAGAGGAGGTTGGCCACTTACAATTCTTATGACACCGGATAAAAAACCATTTTTTGCAGCCACATATATTCCAAAAGAAACAAGATATGG
>CAYRZI010000368.1:0-1184 GCA_964428605.1 uncultured Woeseiaceae bacterium | reverse complement strand
GTAGGAGATTCTATGGCGCTTGGCTATAGGCGATCTCCTTTTTCTGGAAGGTCTGCTGGCGGGTGATGAGGGTGAAGGCGATGCGGGCGAGTTTTCTTGCCAGGATGCAGTTGGCGGCTATTTTGGAGAGCCCTTTGTCGAGCTGACGCTGGTGGTATTCGGCGAAGGGTTGGTAGCTGCGGGCCGGTTTGGCAGCGCAGTAGAGCAGCCGCCTGAGCTCGGCCGGCCCTCGCTTGGTGAGCTTTCTCTTGCCCTTGTAGGTGCCGGACTCACGGATCCGCACGTCGAGTCCGAGATAGGCGACGAAGGCGTCGGCGCTGGCGAAGGCACCGCGATGGAAGGTGGCCACCAGGGCGACGGCGTTGAGCGGGCCGATGCCGGGGATGGACAGGCAGTGGCGGTAGTCACTCTCCCAGCCGAGCGCTCTGACCAGCGCCAGGAGGCGCTCATCGAGGCGCCTGAGGATGCGCTGGATCTCGCTCATCAGCGCCCGGGTGGAGAAGCCTACCTCGCGGAAGCTCTGGGTGAGCTGGTTACGGGACTGGACCACGACCGCGCGGCGGCTGAGCAGCGCCCAGAGCTCGCGGGCCTTGCCCGAGGCGGGCTCGAAGGGGCGCAGCTGCCCGCCCTCATGGGCCAGATAGCGTGCCAGCAGCCAGGCATCGGCCCGGTCGGTCTTGTTGCGGGCGTTGACCGCCTGGCGGTAGTGGGCGAGTTGGCGGGGGTTGATCAGATACACCGTGCAGCCCCGATGCTGGGCGGCCTCGACAAGCGCCAGGTGATAGCTCGAGGTGGGCTCCACCGCCAGGCGCAAAGGCCCCGCCAAGCGCTTGAGCCAACTCCCGATCGCCTCGGCCTCGTTAGCGAGCTCGGTGAGCTCACCGCTGTCCCAGTCGCAAATGACGAGCGTGTTCTTGGAGACGTCGACCCCCAGCGTGATTTCGGTAACTTCTTTTGCCACAATGACCTCCGCGGTTAGATGCCGTGAAAGCCGGGAACTCACCGACGCAACCTTGATATCAATCGGCTGGTGCTACAGCTGGATTCTTAATCGGCGTTTTTGGTGAGGGGATGGGGACGAGGTCTCCTACAGTCTGTACCGACAGGTCAGAAGGGCCTTGTGTCCCTCCCATCCCGGCGCCTTCATCCTCCTGATTTCAGGCGCCAGCTACCATACAAGGGCC
>CAYRZI010000367.1:0-1184 GCA_964428605.1 uncultured Woeseiaceae bacterium | reverse complement strand
CCGCGGCCAGCATCAATGCCGAGTTACCATCCGGGAAGCAGCCGACCACCCGGCTCCTGCGGCGAATCTCACGCATGATCCGCTCCAGAGGATTGTTCGTACGGATTTTACGCCAATGCTCACGTGGGAAGTGATAATATGCCAGCGTCTCGGCAGAACCCTCACGGACCTTCTCGGCGGCTTTACGTAACTTCATGGCCTCCAGCTTATCGGCAACAGCTTCTGCCTTCTTCATCGCCTCGGCCAGGTCCTCCTGAGCGTGGATAGCCTTGAGCATGGCGGCAACTTCCTTCATCTTGCCGCGAGGAACAACAGAGAATACGTTTCTATAGAAATGCACCGCACGCTGCCACCGAGCATCTGGAAAACATTCACTGATGGATTCGACAAGTCCCAGACACTTGTCGGAGATCATCAACTGCACAGCTTTGAGGCCACGCTTTTTCATTGAACGCAAGAAGCCGTTCCAGCCCGCCTTGTCCTCCTTGCCGCCTTCGACAATGCCCAATATGTCCCGATAGCCGTCTGTGCCCACTCCGATCGCCACCAGAACCGAGACGTTGCGGACCTCGCCGCCCCAACTGCGGTTGAGGCAGATCCCGTCGAGGTAGACATATGGATATTCGCCCTCTATAGGGCGATTTCGCCACTTGTCGATCCGTTCGTACATCTTCTGGTTCAAATCGCTGACGGTCCCGGCGCTGACACGCGTGCCCCACAGAGCCTGTGTGATGTCTTCAACCCTGCGGACTGATACACCCGCCAGATACATTTCCATCAGGGCTTCTTCAACGGACGATTCCCGACGCTTGTACCGCTCGATGATAGCCGTCTCGAAGGTGGCTTTGCGTAACTTCGGGACTTTCAGCTCAACCTCTCCGGCTTTCGTGTGCAGCTTGCGCTTGTAATGGCCAGCCCTGCCGTCAGCTCTCACCTGACTTCGCTCGTAGCGTTTGGCGTTGCACAGACGATCCGCTTCAGTATCGAGCATGTCGTTTAGCGTCTCTTCCACCGTGCTGCGGACCATCTGGCCGAGGTGGCTCTGGATCTTGGCCTCATTGATTTTGATGACATTACTCAAGTTCTTGTCCGCTTTTGCCGAATCATTGTTCTGCATCATTGGGTCCTTTCCTTGATCGTATGGTTTTCAATCGTTTTGCTTACCATCGACCAGAGAAAGGACC
>CAYRZI010000366.1:0-1202 GCA_964428605.1 uncultured Woeseiaceae bacterium | reverse complement strand
GGATCTTGCTCGCCGCGACCATCTCCATGGCCTTGGTGATCTTCTGCATGTTCTTCACGCTCTTGATCTTGGAGCGTATTTCCTTTTCACCAGCCATAGCTTTCTCTTAACTTCCGCTTCGCTTGCGTGGGGTTCGGCCGCCGGCCCTTACCAGGTGCCCGTCTCCTTGAACTCGTCCAGCACCTTCTTCAGGCCGGCCTGGATCTCCTCGTCGTAGGCGCCGGTATCGTCGATCTTTTTGATCAGGTCCTCGTGGCTCGCGTGCGCGAAGGCATGCAGGGCGGACTCGAAGTCCACCACCTTGTCCACGGCCACGTCGTCCAGGTAGCCCTCGTTGACGGCGTACAGCGACAAGCCCATCTCGCCCACGGACAGCGGCGAGTACTGCTTCTGCTTCATCAGTTCGGTGACGCGCTGGCCGCGCTCGAGCTGCTTGCGGGTGGTCTCGTCCAGGTCGGAGGCGAACTGGGCGAACGCCGCGAGCTCACGGTACTGGGCGAGTGCCAGCCGGACGCCGCCGCCGAGCTTCTTGATGATCTTGGTCTGGGCCGCGCCGCCCACGCGGGACACCGACAGGCCGGCGTTGATGGCCGGGCGGACGCCGGCGTTGAACAGGTCGGTCTCCAGGAAGATCTGGCCGTCGGTAATGGAGATCACGTTGGTGGGCACGAAGGCCGAGACGTCGCCGGCCTGGGTCTCGATGATCGGCAGCGCCGTCAGCGAGCCGGTCTTGCCCTTGACCTCGCCGTTGGTGGCACGCTCCACGTAGTCCGCATTCACGCGCGCCGCGCGCTCCAGCAGGCGGGAGTGCAGATAGAAGACGTCGCCCGGGTAGGCCTCGCGGCCCGGCGGGCGGCGCAGCAGCAGCGACACCTGACGATACGCCCAGGCCTGCTTGGTGAGGTCGTCGTAGATGATCAGAGCGTCCTGGCCCCGGTCGCGGAAGTACTCGCCCATGGCGCAGCCCGCGTAGGGGGCGATGTACTGCATGGCGGCGGACTCGGCGGCGCTGGCCGCGACCACGATGGTATGGTCCATCGCACCCTCTTCCTCGAGCTTGCGCACCACGCCCGCCACCGACGAGGCCTTCTGGCCCACGGCGACGTAGACGCACAGGATGTCCTTGCCCTTCTGGTTGATGATGGTGTCGACCGCGATGGCGGTCTTGCCGGTCTGGCGGTCGCCGATGATCAGCTCGCGCT
>CAYRZI010000365.1:0-1213 GCA_964428605.1 uncultured Woeseiaceae bacterium | reverse complement strand
TCGGCAAGTGCAGACAGAAGAGGTATCGCATATGACGGTTCAGACGTCCTCTATTATGTTTTACAAAAAGATTCGGATTCAAAATATTACTTACAATCTTATACCATTTCTACTGCCACGAATGAAGAGATAGGAGAGTATAACGTCACCTTGATGTTAGATCGTAATACGGATGATGCTAACGATGCTCCCTTTAACTTAGAAAAGGGGTTTGGAGTTGATACCGATAATAAATTAATGGTCCACCAAATCCCTCGCACCTATAACGGGCGACTCAATAAGATCGCCGACCTTACAAATAATTCAACGTATTCGGGGTATGAGGTCGTGGCAATTACGGACAGCTACCTATTTTTATACAACTCTACGTCGGGCGATACCGTGGTATTAACCTTCGAGTCCGTGGACTCTTCTATATTCGACTCGATGATCACGCATAGAGTACGGGATTACCCGTGGGCGTGGTTTGTCTACGACTCGGATACATTACATATAACCGAAAACATGTTCGTACAGATTATAGGGACGTACACTTCTGCGGGTACTGCGACTTCAAATGAGGTATTATTCGAAGGATACGTGGTATCCGTAGAGGACGAGGTGGAGGAGAGTTCGAAAGTAAAGCGAGCCGAGTTAGTCTCCCCAGCGTTTTTTGATTTATCCTTAAACTTCCCGTCGTATTCAATTTCGGGCGATACGGACGCACATATAACCGCACATTTAGCCAAGGACATCATAGGGTATTTGACCGAAGGGACGTTAAGCGACGGTGCGAACCTAAACTCTGGGAGCAGTATAACGTATAGGGGAGGGAACAGCTTAGGCATGCTCCTTACCCATTACGGCGTGTTTGACGAGTTTCAGTGGTATGCCACACCGAAGGGCGAGACACAATATAACAGCGGAGCTGTAGACTCGCAAGTAGATTACACCCAAGAGGATAACGCACATTATTGTAGAGTCTCGGAGAGGGAATTACGCTACAACAAAATTAAAGTATTCGGTTCGAGAGCGTCGGGCACGCAAATAGAAAGCGACGGATTTGCCGAAGACGAGGAGCTACAAAAAAGCTCGGGTGTAAAAACCTTAGAGATTACCATACCGTGGATTAATTTAGAAGCGGACGCGGACACCATGGCGGCGAGCTTACTTAGTTTGTTAGGTTCGGCGTTGACGCATATCGAAATAGACGTAAGAGACCCTACAAACGGGT
>CAYRZI010000364.1:0-1217 GCA_964428605.1 uncultured Woeseiaceae bacterium | reverse complement strand
CATCCGCCGAATCTCGACCCCTATGTCAGCGATCGCATCGAGCTCGTGCGCGGCCCGATGAGCGTGTTGTACGGCAGCGATGCGATCGGTGGAGCCGTAAACCTGATAAGCACTGCGCCGCTGGCTGTACCCGACGGCGATACGCTGCTCCGCGGCGGCGTGCTGGGCGAGTATTCCAGCGCATTCTCCGAGCGCACCATGCTGGCCGAGGGTGAGTTCGCCCGGGGCAGTTTCGGTGTGGGCGGCACCCTTGTGAGCCGGGAGAGCGATGGCCTCGAGGTGCCGGACGAGCCGACTGCGCTCGAGACCGGCAACCCGACCGATCCCCTGGTGACCGGCGACGTCCCGTTCACCGACTTCGAACAGACCAACGGCGAGCTCCGGCTCGGGTGGGACGCCGACTGGGGTCTTGCCACGCTGCGTTACGAGGGCTTCCGCAACGAACACAACTTCGTGGTACCGGACCCGCCGCCACCGGACGGTGATCCCCTGCAGGCGGGCGGTGTCGGCCAGGACCTGGAGAACGACATCGTGCAGCTGAAACTGGCGAGCGATCTGTCCCCCGACCTCACCATCGAGCCGAGCCTGACCTGGTACCGCAACCAGCGCGTCTCGAACCCCGGTCCGCCGGAGCCTTTGCCTCGCAGTTTCCTGCCGGATGCGGCGGTCATCGACATCGAGCGCCAGGCGCTCATAGGACGCTTAGTCCTGCGCCATGGCGAGATCGGACCCGCCGGCCTTTCCGGCCAGATCGGCGCCGAGTTCCGACGCGAGGAGCAGGAATCCACAGGCACTACCATGCTTTCGCCCGGCGGTAACATCGACAATTACGCTCTGTTCGCCTTCCAGACCCGGGACTTCGGTGCGCTGACGGTGAATGCCGGCCTGCGCTTCGACCACTATCGCCAGGAGGCCGATCCGGGCGAGACTCGCGCATCGTCCAGCCTCCCCGATGATCCCGGCCTCCTCGAGCAGAGCTACGAAGTCGTCACCGGCGGCGTCGGGGCCAGCTACCGGCTCTCCGACAAGCTGGTCGTGGCGGGCAATCTGACCAGCGGCTTCCGGGCGCCGACCCTGTTCGACCTGTTCGCCTCCGGCGTGCACGGCGGCGTCGCGGCCTTCCAGCAGGGCGATCCGCTCCTGGACGAGGAAAGGGCACTGTCCACCGACCTGCAGCTGCGCTGGCGCGGTGAGCGCTGGCGCGCGAATGCCACCGT
>CAYRZI010000363.1:0-1241 GCA_964428605.1 uncultured Woeseiaceae bacterium | reverse complement strand
GGTATTGAGCGCATCAGCCATCTCATGTAAATCATCGGCGTCCTTGAAGAACAGGCCCGCCACCGGCTCCACCTCGGGCAGAAAGCAGCCGTCCAGTCCCACGCCGTGCAGCACCGGCAGGCCGTGGGTCTGGCCGAGTTCCAGGTCGTCCACGCCGTAGGCCGGTGCGATGTGCACGATGCCGGTGCCGTCCTCGGTGCTGACAAACTCCGCCGACAGGACCCGGAAGGCGTCGACGTCCTCGCCCACGTCGAGGTAGGGCAGCAGCTGCTCGTAATGCATACCCACCAGGTCGCCACCCTTCACCCGCCGGATGACCTCCACCGGCTCGTCGCCGAACACCGCGGGCACCAGCGACTCCGCCAGGATCAGCGTCTCCTCGCCGCGGCCCACATAGACGTAGTCCACGTCCTCGTGCACAGCCAGTGCCAGGTTCGACGGCAGCGTCCAGGGCGTGGTCGTCCACACCAGGAAAAAGGTGTCTTCCTCCCCGGCCACGGCGAAGCGGACGTAGATGGAGGGATCCTCCACCTCCCTGTAGCCGAGCGCGAGTTCATGCGAGGACAGGGTGGCGCCGATGCGCGGGTCGTAGGGCACCACCTTGTAGCCCCGGTAGATCAGGCCCTGGTCCCAGATGCGTTTCAGCAGATTCCACACCGACTCGATGTAGCTGTTGTCGAGGGTGTAGTAGGCCTCCTCGAGGTTCACCCAGAAGCCCATGCGCTCGGTCATCTTCTCCCAGTCGCCGATGTAGCGCATCACCGACTCGCGGCAGCGGCGGGTGAACTCGTCGATGCCCACCTGGCGCTCGATCTCCTTCTTGTCGAAGATGCCGAGCTCCTTCTCCACCTCGTGCTCCACGGGCAGACCGTGGGTATCCCAGCCCGCCTTGCGGGGCACGTGGTAGCCGCGCATGGTGCGGTAGCGGGGGAAGGCGTCCTTGAACGTGCGGGCGAGCACGTGATGGATGCCGGGCCGGCCGTTGGCCGTGGGCGGACCCTCGTTGAAACTCCACTGGGGCCGACCCCGGCTCGCCTCCAGCGTCTTGTCGAAGATGCGCTGTTCACGCCAGAACGCCAGCACCTCGTTCTCGAGGGCCGGACCATCGTATCGGCCGGCAACTTCCTTCAGCTTCATTTCATCCCGTCCAAACGAAAAAACCCCGGGCGCCGTCAAGCGCCCGGGGCGATGTGATTCCTCATGCACCGCGGTACCACCCGGTTTCCGCCCGGCCCTCCCGG
>CAYRZI010000362.1:0-1245 GCA_964428605.1 uncultured Woeseiaceae bacterium | reverse complement strand
CCCGGCGGCACCAGCTCGATGGCGCCCATCAGGCCGCGCATGCGGGCCTCGCCCACCATCTCGTGATCGGCGAGTTCCAGCCAGCGCTGCTGCAGGTAGGGCCCGATGTCGTCCCTCACCCGCTCGAGCAGGTTCTCGTCTTCCAGAATGCGGATGTTCTCCAGCGCCACCGCGCAGGCGGCCGGATGGCCCGAGTAGGTGTAGCCGTGGTGGAACTCGCCGCCGCCCTCCACCAGCACGTCGGCCACGCGGCTGCCCACCATCACGCCGCCCAGCGGCAGATAGCCGGAGGTAACGCCCTTGGCGAACGGCATGAGGTCGGCCTCGATGCCGTAGTCCTCCGAGCCGAACCAGCGGCCGAGCCGTCCGAACCCCGTGATGACCTCGTCGGCGATCAGCAGGATGCCGTGCTTCCTGCAGATGGCCTGAATCTCGGGCCAGTAGCTCTCCGGCGGGATGATCACGCCGCCGGCGCCCTGGATGGGCTCGCCGATGAAGGCGGCCACCTTGTCGGCGCCTATCTCGGCGATCTTCTCCTCCAGCGCCCGGGCACAGGCGCGGCCGAACTCCTCCGGGTCCTCGCCCTGCCCCTCCCCGAACCAGTACGGCTGGCGGATGTGGACGATGCCCGGAATCGGCAGACCGCCCTGGGCGTGCATCGGCTTCATGCCGCCGAGGCTCGCGCCCGCCATGGTGCTGCCGTGGTAGGCGTTCACCCGGCTCACGATCACCTGGCGCTCAGGCTCGCCGCGAATGTCCCAGTAGCGCCGCACCATGCGCACGATGGTGTCGTTGGCCTCCGAGCCGGAGCCGGCGAAGAAGACGCGCGGGAAACGCTCGCCCGCGAGCTCGGTCAGACACTCCGCCAGCGCGATGGCCGGCGGGTGGGCGCACTGGAAGAAGCTGTTGTAGTAGGGCAGTTCCCGCATCTGCTCGGCGGCGGCGTCCACCAGGGACTCGCGCCCGTAACCCACGTTCACGCACCACAGCCCGGACATGCCGTCCAGGATGCGGTTGCCGTCGGCATCCCAGACGTAGACCCCCTCGGCCCTGGTGATGATCCGTGCCTTCTGCCTGCCCAGCGCCTTGTGATCCGTGAACGGATGCAGGTAATGCTCGGCGTCCGCCGACTGCCAGTCCTCCCGGCTGCGCTGCCCGATAGCTGCCATGCGCTCTCCTTTCCGGGCCCGCGCCCGCTCAGACGTTCAGGAGCAGGAGTTCCCGCTCCCAGGGGGTGATGATGTG
>CAYRZI010000361.1:0-1252 GCA_964428605.1 uncultured Woeseiaceae bacterium | reverse complement strand
ACAGACCGGTAATTCCAATTGCCGTCGAACGGTAAAAATGATTGTCGCTGATCACACGCAAAGACATTGTTTCCAAGCTGGAGGAATTGAAGCAGGTCATCCTTAGCGGCAAGCTGCGTGACTTTGAAATGTTCCAGGGCATCCATCCGCTCCTGTTTGGGCAGCACCTCTATCAACCGTTGATCTACGTCAACAGTGAACTCGTTGACGTCAAGCCTGTCCCATTGAATGAAGGTGAACGCGAGTTTGTCCTAGACTTACAGGACTTCTGCACGACAAAGAGGAGTTTCTTCAAAGGGCGGGAACTTTACTTGTTGCGGAACATGACAAGAGGCCGCGGCATCGGATTCTTCGAGGCTGGAAACTTCTATCCAGATTTCATTCTGTGGCTAATCTCAGATGGCAAGCAGCACATCAGCTTCATTGACCCAAAGGGTCTTCGCAATCTCAAAGGCGAAGATGACCCTAAGATTGCGTTTTCCAAGAACATAAAAACGATTGAGGACGATCTTAAGGCCCAGGATCCCGCGGTGACGCTCGATTCCTTTATCATCGCAACCACACGCTTGCCGGAGGTATCCTGGTGGAGCGGCGGAATGACAAAGGGGAAGTTCGAGGAGCGACATGTCCTTTTCCCAAGAGAGGACAAGGCGACATATATCGAGAAGATGTTAACGAAGATCCGCAACTAAACATACCACGGTGCGTTCACTTCTGGTAGGGTAGCGGGCACACACAGCCGTTTCCCTGGTATGATATCTCATAATGCGAATAAACTATAAAGATTTGCGTCTCTGTACCAGCAGGTGTCTGTGAACATTTTAGGTCAGTGTGGCCTTTTGCCAATAGTTGTTCCACTGTCCGGAGTTCGTGTGTAGACAGTTGACAGCCAAATGCGCATCTACGGCGGTGCGGTTCCATCGACGTCCGCGTCCTTTGAGCCGGGCGGTCAGGCATTTGCATTGCGATTCGGTAGGCCCCGAACCGATTTGAAAGCCTTGTGCCAGATAGCGAGGATAGTCCAGCATCTCGATACGACGGGCGATATAGCCATGGAGCGATTCCAGGGCTCGCCGTTTGTGGCCGCGACGGCTGCGTATTTGCACTGCCAGTTCGGTTAGCGCATCGAGCGGACCTGAGCGGAGAATCGTCGATGACGTAAGATATTGTTCACACTTTTGTTTGGGATGTAAAAGGGGTCCTTTCTCTGGTCGATGGTAAGCAAAACGATTGAAAACCATACGATCAAGGA
>CAYRZI010000360.1:0-1260 GCA_964428605.1 uncultured Woeseiaceae bacterium | reverse complement strand
CCTTGCCAAGGTTGAGGTCGCCGGTTCGAGCCCGGTTTCCCGCTCCAGACAACGTCAGGGCCCTGCACGGGGCCCTGATTCGTTTCTGCACCCGCCGTTTCGCCCGGGACGAGCGATCTGTTAGTCTCCCCGCGCCGGCTCGGCCCGCATCAAGTCACTGACGAATAGGGACCATTCCAGGATGACCCTGCCAACAAAGATTGGCGGCACCGCTGCCCCTTGTCTGCTCGCAATGATCGTCGCCGGCCCGGTGTCGGCACAGGAGGAATCCGCCGGCGACGGTGCGGACGCCATGGCCATCGAGGAGGTGATCGTCACCGCCCGGCGCCGCAGCGAGAACCTGCAGGAGATCGCCGACGCCATCACCGTTTTCGACCAGGCGGTCATCGAGGACGCCGCCATCCGGCGCATGAACGACGTGGCCGCGCTCACGCCCAACCTGCGCTTCTCCGACGACCAGGAGGTGGGGCAGAGTACCATTACCATCCGCGGCGTGACCCAGCAGCGGGGCATCGGCGAGACGCCGCTCGCCTTCGTGGTGGATGGCGTCACCGTGAACAACTCGCTGGTCACCACGCAGGATCTGTTCGACGTGGAGCAGATAGAGGTGCTGCGCGGCCCCCAGGGCGCGCTGTACGGTCGCAACTCCGTGGCCGGTGCCGTAAACATCACCACCCGCGGGCCCACGGAGGCCCTCGAGGCCTACGTCGAGACCCGGGTGGCCGAGGGCGACGACTACACGCTGCAGGGCGCCGTCTCCGGGCCGCTGTTCTCCGACAAGGTGCGCGGCCGCCTCGCCGTCTACGACAACGACCGGGACGGCCAGCTGCGGAACGAGGGCCTCGGCGAATACGTGGATTTCAAGGACTCCACCTCGCTGCGCGGCCGGCTGCTGATCGAGCCGAACGAGCGGCTGAGCGTGGACCTGCGCTACCAGTACGCGGACCAGGAGGCCGGCTCCGGCTACTTCATGCCGGGCTCGGCCGACACCGAGGCGAACCGGCTGCCGGGCGATCCGTTCCCGTTCCCGCTGAACAACACCACCTACACCATCCAGTCGAACTTCCTCGGCGTATCGAGCGTCGGTTTCGACGACTACACGGCCAAGGTGGACTACGAGTTCGACGCCTTCACGTTGACCTCCATCAGCGGCTGGCACGACCTGGAGTCGCGTAACGACCAGGACCTGGACCAGACGGACCGGGAGTTCCTGAACATCGACGTGGACGACAACCAGCAGCAGTTCAGCCAGGAGCTCAG
>CAYRZI010000359.1:0-1265 GCA_964428605.1 uncultured Woeseiaceae bacterium | reverse complement strand
CGGAGCCGGCGTCCACCTGGTCGGCGATGGCCTCCCAGGCGCTCTTGATTTCCCGCACCAGCGAGGCGACCTCGTTCAGGGCGGAGGGGTCGTCGTGCAGCTGCGCATGCAGCAGGCGTCGGGAGATGTAGTCGTAAAGGCCGGCCAGGTTGGCCGCGATCTCGCCGCCCCTGTCGGCGTCCAGGCTCACCCGCAGTCCGTCGACGAGGGCGATGGCCCTGCTGATCTCGGGCCCTTTGGCGCCGGCGTCGCCGCGCTCGACGTGGCCGCGCGCGACCGCGATCTTCGCCAGCAGGCGGTCCAGCATGAGCTGGATCAGCTGGTAGGGGCTCGCGTCCGCCACCTCCTGCTCGACGTGCATCTTCTGGTAGTTACGGAGTGCGTTGGGACCGGCTGCGTAGGTCATTTCCTGTCTGTCCTCTTTCTGTTGTCAGGCTCGGGCCCGGGGGCCGTCAGCCCTCTCCCGGCGTGGGCAGGTTGGCGAGCTGCTGGGTGAGGAAGCTGCTGGTGTTGTTCAGCTGGCTCACGAGCGAGTCGAGGGCGTTGAACTGGCGCAGCAGGCGCGTCTCCAGGGCCTCCAGGCGCCGTCCCAGGGCTTCGCGCTGCTCGTCGATGCGCTCGATGCGACTGTTCAGCCCCTCGGTGCGTGCCTCGATGGCGCCGTCGTCGGCCAGCACCCGGTCGACCCGGTCGAACAGGCGTGTGGCGAAGCCGTCCTCGCCGGCGAACAGGCGGCCCACGTCCTGGAAGTTGGTGCCCAGCGCTTCGTCCAACCGGGTGTCGTCCACGGCCAGCTTGCCGTCGACCTGCAGGCTCACGCCGATCTCGGCCAGCGTGCCGAAGGGGCTCTGGCTGTTGCCGGCGGGCGTGGAGAACTCGCGGCGCAGCTGGGCCTCGAGGCCGCGCAGCGTCGCGTCGCCGAGCAGCGGGCCGCCCTGGCGCGTCTCGGGGTTGAAGCTGGTCAGCGAGCCGACGGTGTCCACCAGCTCGTTGTAGCTCTCGACGAAGTCCGTGACGGAGGAGCGCACCGCGGCCGTGTCGTACTCGATGACCGCGTCGTTGGTCTCGCCCGGCGCAGCCTGGAGCAGGTCGATGGAGACGCCGTCGATGGCGCCGGTGATCGTGTTGGTCTCGCTGAATACGTCGAAGCCGTCGATGCGCACCTGCGCGTCCTGGGCCGCCTGGGACTGGGTCAGCGCGCCCGTACCCGTCGCGGCGTCCCAGGTCAGCGCCGCCAGCCCGCCGTCGCCGCCGGCCTGGCTCAC
>CAYRZI010000358.1:0-1281 GCA_964428605.1 uncultured Woeseiaceae bacterium | reverse complement strand
GGTGGGCAACTCCCCCAAGATGATCGTGGAGGTCTACGCCCACCTGGCCAAGGACATCCAGAAGCAGGCCCCGCACAGCTTGCCGAGCCCCCAGCGCACCAAACCCAGCGAAGACAAGCCAACCTCCTAGCATCCCTGCCTATTCTCGTTTTCACGCCGAGCCACGGCGTGGAACCGAGAATTGCCGTCAACTTTTGTCACTTTTTCTCCGTTTGTTGCAAAATACACATTGACAGCCAAAATAGCCTCCTGTATCATCTAACTGTCACTTTCACCGGGAGGCACCCCATGTCAGTCACCAACACCCCCACCCGAGTCATCGACGCCCTCGTAGCCCACCACCGCGAGCTCGAGCCCGCGTGGTGCCGGCGAGTCCTCGAGGCCACCGCCGTGGTGGTGGACTCCGGCCCCTGGACCCGAGTCGTCTGGGGGTGGCCGGGGCGGGTGAGCGTGGTGGAGGCGTCGGCCGGCGGCTGCCGGGTGCTCCGAGAGGCAACCCTCGAAGGAGAGGAGGAAACATGGACGGCATCGGCGTGAGAGCCGCAAGCGAAGCGGAAAAACGAGAGATCTTCGATGCCATGGTCCGAGAGACGGATTATTGGCGCGGCATCGAGGAGAAGGAGGACGCCTGGGAACGGCTGAAAGCCGCCCAGGTGGCCGTGATCGAGAGCTACATCCCGGACAGCCCCGGCTGGATCGGAGACCTCTACCTGGTGGTGTGGGGCGCCGGGACGGAGCGCATCACATACTGCGGCAGGGGCAAGGACGGGATGCACGTCATCTACGACGGCGAGCTGCAGGCCAAGTAACCTCAAACGAAAGGAGGTACATCCATGGAAAACGCCATCGTCAGAATCACCTGGGGCCCGGAGTGTTGCGGACACGCCATGCACGACGAAGGCCACCCCGGCTCCTGGGAATGCGTGAAGTGCCACCGGACCCTGATCAAGGACGTGGACACCTACCACGCCACCGTCCCGAAGCCCACCACCCTCTCCAGGGCCTGGGCCGTGCCGACGCGAAACGGCCTGTACGAAAAGATCCTCGGCATCGTGGGCGATGCGGAGGTCACCCTGCGGGGGAGGACCGCGGCCGGGCGGTACAAGGTCGCCGCCCTTCACTCCTCGCACGCCAACGGAAACGCGAAGCCGGGAACGATCAATGCGCGGATCACCATGCACTCCCGGCGGGACCTGGTGAAACCGTCCGGTTGGTGTGGGGACCGTATCCTGGCCGTCGTCGAGATCGAGCGCTAACCCTTCAACCGGGGCCCTCCGGGGC
>CAYRZI010000357.1:0-1281 GCA_964428605.1 uncultured Woeseiaceae bacterium | reverse complement strand
TGCGCGCCTCGTCGATGAGGATGGAGTCCACCTCGTCGACGATGCCGTAGGCGAGCTTGCGCTGGGCCCGGTCCTCGGTGGAGAAAGCCAGGTTGTCGCGCAGGTAGTCGAAGCCGAGTTCGTTGTTGGTGGCATAGGTGATGTCCGCGCCGTATGCCTCGCGCTTCTCGGCGGGCGTCTGGCCGCTGCGGATCACGCCGACCTCGAGCCCCAGGAAGTTGTACACCGGGCCCATCCACGCCGCGTCGCGGCTGGCCAGGTACTCGTTGACCGTGACGATGTGGACGCCGTCGCCGGTGAGCGCGTTGAGATAGGCCGGCAGGGTGGCGACCAGGGTCTTGCCCTCGCCGGTCTTCATCTCGGCGATCTTGCCCTCGTGCAGCACCAGGCCGCCGATCAGCTGCACGTCGAAGTGGCGCATGCCCACGGTGCGGTCGGCCGCTTCGCGCACGGCCGCGAAAGCTTCGGGGATGAGGCTGTCCAGCTTCTCGCCGTTGGCGAGCCGCTCGCGCAAAGCGGGCGTCAGGGCGGCGAGTTCCTCGTCGCTCTTGTTCCGGTATTCGTCTTCCAGCCCGTTGATGGCCTTGACCAGCTTCGAATACGACTTGACCAGACGCTCGTTGCGGCTGCCGAAGATCTTTGTGAGAAATGCCACTGGGTTATCCGTCCTGAAATGCGCTCTGATACGCAAGGGAGCGCCGTCTGCCGTTGCGGCGCCAGCGCCCGGTTGGGGTCTGCCCGAAAGGGGCTATTGTTAAAACGGTTATTCTAAGGGCAGCGGGTGCGCTGCGTCTAAAAAGGGCGGGTCGCTCCGGCCGCTCAGCTGCCGCTGGCGCGGATGTACTTGAGCGGATTGACCGGCTTGCCTTCGTAGAGAACTTCGAAATGCAGGTTGGGGCCGGTGGCCCGGCCGGTCTGGCCCATGTGCGCAATGAGCTGGCCTTTCCTGACTTCATCACCCGCGTTCACGAAATTCTCGGCGTTATGCGCATAGCGCGTCACGTAACCGTCACCGTGATCGATCTCCACCATCTTGCCGTAGCCGTAGCGGTTGCCCGAGTAGGTCACCACGCCTGCGGCAACGGCGACGATCTCCGCGCCCGCCTTGCCGGCGAAATCCACGCCCTTGTGCCAGGCCTGCTTGCCGGTGAACGGGTCCGTACGCCGGCCGTAGTACGACGACAGCCAGCCGGACTTCAGGGGCCGGCCTGCGGGCCTGATCTGCTCGTTGAGATTGCGGGTGAGGAGCACGCTTTCAAGTACGCCGAGCTGTTTTTCCCG
>CAYRZI010000356.1:0-1283 GCA_964428605.1 uncultured Woeseiaceae bacterium | reverse complement strand
AGCCCACGGTGGGGTAGCAGCGGCCGAATTCCACGGCCAGCGGCAGGCCCACGTAACCGAGGCCGACCACGCCGATGCGGATCTTGTTTATGTCGAACACGGTGCGTCCAGTGCCGCTGGGCGGCGGTGGTGGTGTTAGATTGCGGGGATTCTAGCGCGGGTGTGTGAATCTGGCATGGGCATCTGTCACACACGGGGCGGTGACGGGATTGGGGATTGGGAAAAGGGATCGGGGCTAAAGCCCCTCCTACATGCTTCGGTTACCTTTTCGAAGCATGTAGGAGGGCCTTCAGGCCCGATCCCTCACCCCCTCACCCCGTCACCCCTTCCAAATGGCGCCCCCGCTGGCCTCCTCGATGCGCTGCAGGAACGCCTCGTGCGCCGCGGCCTCCTCTTCCGAGGCCTCGATGACCCTCAGGCGGGCGTTACCGCGGTCGATGCTGACCACGGTGTCCACGGCCGCGCCGTCGCCGCCCTCGGCGGCGTCCAGCGACAGCGCGCCCTGGCCGCCGGTCATGGCCAGGTAGACGTCGGCGAGCAGGCGGGCGTCGAGGAGCGCGCCGTGGAGGTCGCGCTGGGAGTTGTCCACCTCGTAGCGTTTGCACAGCGCATCCAGGCTGTGGCGCTGGCCCGGGTGCATCTTGCGGGACATCGTGAGCGTATCCAGGATGCCGCAGTGGCCGTGCAGCTGGCAGATGCGGTGCTCGATGAGCTTCAGCTCGTACTCCAGGAAGCCCACGTCGAAGGGGGCGTTGTGGATGACCAGTTCGGCGCCGGCCAGGAACTCCAGCAGCTCGTCGGCCACTTCGGCGAAGCGGGGCTTGTCGGCCAGGTCCTCGTTGCGGATACCGTGCACCGCAATGGCGCCCTCCTCGATCTCCCGATCCGGGTTGAGATAGCGGTGGAAGTGCTTGCCGGTGAGGCGGCGGTTCACCAGCTCGATGCAGCCGATCTCGATGATGCGGTGACCCTGCTCCGGGTCCAGGCCGGTGGTCTCGGTGTCCAGTACGATCTGTCGCAAGCGCTGTGCCATGGTCTCTCCCTGGTTATGTTCCCGTCCGCTGATGCCTAGCGGAGTTCGTCGATGCCCCGGTTGGCGAGCTCGTCTGCGCGCTCGTTACCCGGGTCGCCCGAGTGGCCCTTCACCCAGCGCCAGTCTATCTCATGGCGCTCGGCGGCCAGGTCCAGCGCCTGCCAGAGGTCCTTGTTCTTCACCGGCTTCTTCGCCGCGGTCTTCCAGCCCTTGCGCTTCCAGTTGGCGAGCCAGGACTTGATGCCGTCGC
>CAYRZI010000355.1:1069-1284 GCA_964428605.1 uncultured Woeseiaceae bacterium | reverse complement strand
GCGCTCGTGCGCGGCTCCATTGAGTCCGCGGAGGCTGGCGGGCAGGGTCGGGCAGCCCCTGGCCTGCCCACCGCCTCCGGCGGTTGACGCCGTTACGTCAGTCTGGCGACCCTTGCGGGCTGCTCGAGCGGTGCGGTGACCGCCGGCAAGTCCGTAGCCGAAGCCGTCGGGCCTTCTATCCAGTTGAACCGATCCGTGCTGAGCAGGATGAAGTG
>CAYRZI010000355.1:0-1059 GCA_964428605.1 uncultured Woeseiaceae bacterium | reverse complement strand
AACAGGGCCAGCACAAACAGGAACGTGAACAACGCAATGAGCGTCCTCCGCGGATCGAATAGTTGCCATATACGCCACATATTCTTTCCTCCCTATGCCAGGTACTGGATGAACGGTTCAGCAGCCATCCGCGCACCATCGATCAGGGACGCATAGCCACCTTCCGGCGGAAGCCACGGCCGCCATTGCCACACGAGGAAGTGCGCGACGATGGCGATTGCCGTGAACACGATGAAGCTAACGACGAACAGCTTGTGGAAAGCCTGTGCTTGTTCGTCTGTCAGCCCGGTGAAAGATTCAGACATAGATCTCACCTCCAGATCGGCCTCGCGGCCGGTTACCGCGCAACTCCCGCGCGGCAGGGATGGCCGTGATCGGGACCACGACCGCCTCCCGTCCCCTGAGGGACGAAACTCTGACTCAGGCCATGAAGGCGAACGGCACGTAGGTGTTCGCCATGGCCCGGGCCTCTTCGAAAATCGACATGTCGGCGGGCGCACCCGGGGGCACGTTGCGCCAGCGGCGCGGCAGCAGCCGCCCTGCAATCGCGAGCATCAGGCAGATCGTGAAACCCACTGCGAATATCAGGTGATACTGCTTCGCGCCTCGCGCAGACAGGCTCGCTCTTGCGTCCATCGTCTTGTGCATCTCAGCCATCAGTTCTCTCCTCTCCACCGGAGCGCCCGACGCGACCTGCGCGGACTCCTCCAATACCGTCGGGCGGTTCGCGATGACCGGTAAACCGTTCACGCCGCCCTCCCTTCGTTCAGTGCGGCCCGGGCGTCGGCCACGTGTTGCTCGGTCACCCGCTCGTCGCCCCGGCTGCGGGCCCTCTGTTCGGCGGCGTCGCGCAGGCGTTTCGCCGCGGAGATCCGGATCAGCACCGGCAGTTTCTCCACCAGCCGATCCATATCGGCCTTGGCGCCGTCGTCCCACGGCAGTTCCTCGTGCAGCCGCGCGGGGGTCGCCTCGACGCTGTCCATGTCGGTGGCCAGCGGCAGGATGTGGAACAGCGCATCGAACAGCGCGTTGCAGACCTCCTGCACGATCCAGGTGGCA
>CAYRZI010000354.1:0-1289 GCA_964428605.1 uncultured Woeseiaceae bacterium | reverse complement strand
AAAAAATAAATACAAAAAAGCCATCCATTGAAAAGTTAGTTCCATTTATCAAAGATTACTCTCAAATAAAAAATCAAGCAACCATATATGTTTGTAAGAATCAACAATGCCAACTACCCGTTACAGACATTGAAAAAATGAAACAGTTTTTAGTTTAACAACACTTAGATGTCGCTGCAATAGATAGCTGCATACAAACGAAAAATAGACGTTCTGAATGCATATTTTCTCCTGTAAAATAGACCTATCCCGCCAGGCTCGTTTCATTAAATATGACAAAAATAAATAAATACTTATATATGATTCTTTAATATTGTCATACAAATGAGTGAGATAGGGGAAACCCCTATGACCCCTTCCGCCTTCCCTCCCTCGGCACGCCCTCACTTCTTTCGGTCATGCCGCATCCCCGGTCGGCGGGAAAACATCGAGGGTTTGTTGACGATCATCAATAATCTTCACATGATGATGCTTTTGTTGATCACGTAAATATTGCGCTGACTCATCAAAATTTTTCAATCCAATCGATGTATAAATATCGACCTTTCCATTTCGTTTTGATATCTTTCACACCATATTTTCCAATATATTTTTTCGAAACATGGTCTCTAAGTTTTTTAATCGTTTCCTTTTAATTTCCTCGGTAAGATTTAATCTCCCCATCTGTTCCACATTAAACAATATAGAATAGACAGTAAAAATGTTTTTCCTGTTTTTGAAAACAGCAAAACATTAAAAAACTAATCATGTTTTTTATTTCTATTGAGAAAGATGGTTAGAAGATATAAGGGAAAAAGACGGAATCTAAGACGTTCTCAAGATAGATACAATGATGAATATGAAAGATTAAAACGTATTATTTACAAATCGAGGGACTGGCCAATTCATGAATGTGTTATCAATCAATCATGGAAGACAAATGGTCTTGCTACTCTTATGATTTCTCGAATGCAACCAAATAATCGATTGGTTTTCGGTTCCTATTTAGTAGATGTGTTTTGTCTTGGGTTGAAAGATACGTTTTGTAATGCAGATTTCACCAAATCAGAGTTTGAACAATTCAAAGAAAAGTTTTACCGTGACTCTGCGCCTATCAAGTGTTCTTCTTCATCTGCTCATACTATTATCTATGGGGGAATTGAATTTGCCTCATCTTTTGGTTTCAAACCACATGAAGATTTTTCCATTTCAAGATACATCCTAGATGAACCTGGATCTTTTGATAAGGATGAATCAATAGAATTCGGTAAAAATGGAAAGCCTTTGTATATCCAAGGTCCCCATGATGA
>CAYRZI010000353.1:0-1323 GCA_964428605.1 uncultured Woeseiaceae bacterium | reverse complement strand
GGCGATACGCCGGCACACGGGTACCCCTTTCATGGGTTACGCCGGCGCCACCTGGATCGTGCAGGAGGTCTGCAACGCGCTGTTCGACGCGCTGTTCCACATCCTGCCGCTGGCTACCGACATGGACAGCGTCGAGGCGACCCCCGCGCGGCTGCACGAGGAGCTGCCCTGGGACGACGGCGCCAAGGCGGATCTGGACCGGCTGGTGGAGCAACTGCCGGTGCTGATCCGGATCTCCGCGGCGAAACGCCTGCGCGACGCCGCCGAACAGAGGGCCCGCAGCCGGGGCGACGAGCGGGTGACCGAGCAACACGTGGCCGACGCCCGGGCCGCACTGAACGAAGGGAGGGCGGCGTGAACGGTTTACCGGTCATCGCGAACCGCCCGACGGTATTGGAGGAGTCCGCGCAGGTCGCGTCGGGCGCTCCGGTGGAGAGGAGAGAACTGATGGCTGAGATGCACAAGACGATGGACGCAAGAGCGAGCCTGTCTGCGCGAGGCGCGAAGCAGTATCACCTGATATTCGCAGTGGGTTTCACGATCTGCCTGATGCTCGCGATTGCAGGGCGGCTGCTGCCGCGCCGCTGGCGCAACGTGCCCCCGGGTGCGCCCGCCGACATGTCGATTTTCGAAGAGGCCCGGGCCATGGCGAACACCTACGTGCCGTTCGCCTTCATGGCCTGAGTCAGAGTTTCGTCCCTCAGGGGACGGGAGGCGGTCGTGGTCCCGATCACGGCCATCCCTGCCGCGCGGGAGTTGCGCGGTAACCGGCCGCGAGGCCGATCTGGAGGTGAGATCTATGTCTGAATCTTTCACCGGGCTGACAGACGAACAAGCACAGGCTTTCCACAAGCTGTTCGTCGTTAGCTTCATCGTGTTCACGGCAATAGCCATCGTTGCGCACTTCCTCGTGTGGCAATGGCGGCCGTGGTTCCCGCCGGAAGGTGGCTATGCGTCCCTGATTGATGGTGCGCGGATGGCTGCTGAACCGCTCATCCAGTACCTGGCATAGGGAGGAAAGAATATGTGGCGTTTATGGCAACTATTCGATCCGCGCAGGACGCTCATCGCGTTGTTCACGTTCCTGTTCGTGCTGGCCCTGTTGATCCACTTCATCCTGCTCAGCACGGATCGGTTCAACTGGTTAGAAGGACCCACTGCTTCGGCTACGGACCTGCCGGCGGTCACCGCACCGCTCGAGCAGCCCGCACGGGTCGCCAGACTGACGTAACCGCGTCAACCGCCGGAGGCGGTGGGCAGGCCAGGGCCTGCCCGACCCTGCCCGCCAGCCTCCGCGGACTCAATGGAGCCGCGCACGAGCGC
>CAYRZI010000352.1:0-1326 GCA_964428605.1 uncultured Woeseiaceae bacterium | reverse complement strand
CGCTCGCGGCCGAAGTCCAGGGCCAGGAAGCCCCGATGGGCGACGTCCGTATGATGCAGGTTGCCGTTGGCCTCCCGCAGCATCCGTTCGATGCGGGCGGGCGCCAGGCCGAGGGCCTCCGGGTAGCCCGGTGAGCTGATGGAGGTGGCGCCGAACTCCACGGCTGCCGGTGCGCCACCGGCCGGGTCCGGCACGTCGAGGGCCCAGGCAGCGTGGGAGTCGCCGCTCAGCACCACCGGGCTCGCCTCCGTCTGCCGGCACTGCTCGAGCAGCCAGGCCCGCTCCGCCGCGTAGCCGTCCCAGCTGTCGGCGCTCAGCGGCACGCCGAGGCGGGTGAACTCCACGTAGGGCCGTATGTAGCCCGGCAGCGCCTCGACCTCGGCGGGGCTCATGTTCTCTGCGAGGTCGGGCGCAGTGAGCTGGGCCATCAGCACCTGGTTGCCGAACACCTGCCAGGGTTTGCCCGCCTGCCGGGAGCCGGCCAGGCGCTCGGCGACGAAGCGGCGCTGCTCGTCGGCGAGCAGGCGCCGTGCCGGGTCGGCCAGGTCGCCGGCCAGGGTGCCCGCCTCCACGGACGCCGGCAGGTCCAGCTGGGGGCTGCGGGCCGACAGCCGGGTCTCCAGCATGACCAGCGTGGCCAGGTCGCCGATCTCGAAGGCTCTCCAGTTGGCCGTGGGGTCGTCGCCGTGCGGCTCCCGGATGGGCATCCATTCGTAGTAGGCCTGCATCGCGGCGCGCCGCCTGAGAGACCACTCGCCCTCGCTGGCGTCGTGGTTCTGGGCCCCGTCGCGCCAGGCGTCGTTGGCGGACTCGTGGTCGTCCCAGGAGACGATGAACGGATGCCGCGCGTGTGCCGCCTGCAGGTCCGGGTCGCTCTTGTACTGGGCGTGGCGCAGGCGGTAGTCCCGCAGGCTGACCACCTCGTGCCCCGGCACCGACTGCCGGTGCAGCTCGCGGGCGCTGGCGGAGGCGTAGCCGGTCGCCTCGTACTCGTAGATGTAGTCGCCCAGGTGCAGCACCACGTCGATGTCGTCGGTGCGCGCCATGGCCCGGTAGGCGTTGAAGTAGCCCGCCGGGTAGTTCGAGCAGGAACAGGCGGCCACCACGAACCGCTCCACCGGGCCCACCGGCAGGGTGAGCGTGCGCCCGGTCTGGGAGACCGCGCCCAGCGCCCGGAAGCGATAGAAGTAGTCCCGGCCGGGCTCGAGGCCCTCCACTTCCGCCTTGACGGTGTAGTCGCGCTCGGGCAGCGCCGCCGTCGCGCCCTTCTGCAGGATGCGTTCGAACTCCGGGTCCGCGGCCACTTCCCACGTGACCTCCGTCTGC
>CAYRZI010000351.1:0-1345 GCA_964428605.1 uncultured Woeseiaceae bacterium | reverse complement strand
TTGCTTCCCCAAGGTCACCCACGTTCCTCGTCATTTGTCCGATACCTTTTGGAAATGCCCGCTAACGTCCCGGCTGTTGCCGAACCGGCCATAATCCAACGGTTTCCTGGCTCTGCCTACGTCCACTCCAGCACTTCTCGCACCAGACTCAGCCTGTTTTCGGCCGGTTGGGACGAAGGCCGCCTCCGGCGGCCGGAGCCGGCAACAGCAATGTTAGCCGCCGCGAACCGTGGTGGTGGAATCCGCACCCCAACACACGAATCAATCCGATGGATCCGATGGGCGGCGGGGTTCCCACCCGAGTTGTTCCATGGCCTCCTCTGCCATCTGGCGCCACTTGTCGTGCTTCGGGACGTTCCTTGTCATCTCCCTGATCGGTTCGATTGCTTTCGGATCCCCGATTTTGCCCAAGGCCACTGCCGCGTACCATTTCATGGAATCATCCGACCTGATCATCGCGATGAGGGGATCGACGGCAGTTGGGTCCTGGAGGTTCCCCAGGGCTTCTACGGCGGTCTTCCTGATATCGGGAGGAAGGCCCTTTTCGAGCAGGTTCACCAGGGGCGAAACTGCCTGAGGATCTCCTAGCTTTCCCAGGGCCTTCGCAGCCTCTCTGGCCCTTGGTTCATCCCACTCGTCCAGAACCTCAATTAGGGGTCTCACCGCCCGAGTGTCTCCGGAATCTCCCAGGACGCCTGCAATCCCAGCCCCGGCTTCCTCCCCCAATTCACCGATGAGAACGTCGACTGCGTCTCTATCGAGTACGCGACCCATCGGCTCCAGGAGATCCCATCTACCCGTCCTCTTGAACGCAGCAAGAAGCGGAGCAAAAGCCCGCGTGTCCCCGATCTTGCCGAGGGCCCGGGCAGCCACGGACTTGACGAGGTCCTCTTCATCATTCAGCAGATCGGAGAGCGGTTCGACTGCCCTCTTATCGGGGATCTCACCCAGAGCTTCCGCAGCGGCATGTCGGACATGTAGGCTACTGTCTTTGAGTGCGTCCAAGAGAAGAGAGACCGAATCTGGGTCCTTTATCTTGCCGAGGGCTCCGCACGCTTCCTCCCGAATGTCCCAGTCCTCATGGGATAAAGCCTTCTGGAGGCCTTTCACATCTCGTTTCTCCAACAGTTTCCCGATATTTGGCTTGCTGAAAAATCCCATTGGTTGTTCTCCTCTCCGATGAATGGCGTAGGAAAGGGGTCATGCTGGTCGAACCACCTTTGGCGTGTGACCTGCCTTGTGCGAGGCCTTCTGCATTATATGACGGCTAGCTTGCGCATCTGGATGACCTGGAGTCTTGATCTGGTCTCTCCAAAGAAGTGGCGGCTAACGTTCAGCGGGTGCC
>CAYRZI010000350.1:0-1355 GCA_964428605.1 uncultured Woeseiaceae bacterium | reverse complement strand
CCGGAGACACCGATGAGGACCATGTCTTTCAGTGCCAGCGGTGCGGAGGTAATCGAGTATCCGGTGGTATGGTCGGCGACTTCGGTTTCCCAGAGTGGTTTCCCGGATTCTGCGTCGAGCGCAACGAGATGGGCATCGATAGTGCCCCAGTAAAGGGTGGTCCCCAGGAGCGCGAGGCCTCTATTCACTGTGCCACAGCACAGCGACAATCGGGACGGGACCGGCCGTGTATACGACCACAGAGGTCTACCGGTTGCCGCATCCAGTGCTTCGACGGTGCCTGGAGACACCGTGATATATATGACTCCGTCATGCACTATGGGTGAGGTCTCCAGATAGTCGTCGCGCGCGTCCGTCTGATGCATCCAGATCAGGCGTAGCTGAGCAGCAGTCTGCACGTTGACCTCGTCGAGCGGACTGTAGCGCATCCCATCGTACGCGCCAGAGTAGGTGAGCCAGGAATCCGTGGCCTCACGTGCTGTCAGCAGGTCCGCGAAGGTCAGAGATCCGAGAGCGATGCCCTTTTCGATTTGATCGCCGGCCGATTCGTCCTGAGTGGCGCGGATGAATGCCACCGTCTGCCACGCCTCTTTCTCATCGAGTGCCTGTTGCTTCATGGCGGTACCGGGAAGGCCACGC
Organism: uncultured Woeseiaceae bacterium; assembly: GCA_964428605.1. Classification (GTDB taxonomy): domain Bacteria; phylum Pseudomonadota; class Gammaproteobacteria; order Steroidobacterales; family Woeseiaceae; genus Lentisalinibacter. The sequence goes on along the minus strand of CAYRZI010000350.1, from coordinate 716 downwards.
GTTATCGCCCGGAATAATGCCCAGTCGGAAGCGCCATGCTTGAGATTGGATTGACGGAGATCAGGGCCGACGCCCCCCTCTCCATCCGCTCCGTGGCAGTTTGAGCAATTCTCGCGGAACAGGCGCGAGCCTTCGGTGATATCAGAGGCCGAATCATGAGGATTGGCGATGACACCGAAGGGGTTTCCGGTCTCGGTGAGGCGCTCCAGATAGTAGCCGCTGCCCGGCCAAATCATCCGCACTAGTTCTACGGTTGAGAGGTCGTAAATTCTCCCGCTCAACTGCATGGAGATCAGTGTGACTCGCCACTTCAGGGCGGGAACGGACCAGACGATGCCGGCTGTCGTGGCGATCATCGCAAACAGAATTATTGACACGAGGAAAAGACGAATTTTCATGTGATGCACCAAAAGTACATGACCTTCTCTAATGGCGAAGGCCTGGCGTTCATATAGTCCGAACCTTGTAACCCTACAACATTCTCTCGACGGTGTTTTAAGGCTTTAACGGTCCTCAACTGCAGCGAAATGAGTGGCGTGACGAGCAAGCGTCGCATCGTGGCCATCCGCAATATCCGGATCGGTTCTCGACCGCCTGAGTATACGAATTTCCCGGTGATTTGAAGTGTCCTGCTCAGTACTAGAGAAATAGGCCAGCGGCGATCAGGCCGAGGACTGCACCGCCGATGTTCAGAAATGCATCCTGAAGGGTACCGA
>CAYRZI010000349.1:0-1356 GCA_964428605.1 uncultured Woeseiaceae bacterium | reverse complement strand
CCACCGCCACGCCGAAGCGCCGCTGCAGCCAGGCGGCACAGGCCTCGCGCAGCTCGTCGAGGCCGAGCGAGACCGGGTAGACGCCGGCGCCCTCGGCCAGGGCGGCCTGCAGCGCCTCCAGCACGAACTCCGGCGTCTCGTGGCGGGGCTCGCCGATGGACAGCGGGATGCGGCCTAGGCCGGCGGGGGGTTCGACGTCCGCCAGCAGCGCCGCCAGCTGTTCGAAGGGGTAGGGGTGCAGGCGCCGGATCAGGGGGTTCATGCTCAGGCGGCCTCGGCCAACCGGTCGCCCAGCGTGCGGCGCAGGGCCTCGCGCACGGAGGCGTCCAGCGGCCGCTGCGCATGGTCGGTCAGGTAGAATACGTCCTCGGCGCGCTCGCCGATGGTCAGTATCTTGGCCGCCTTGATCTCGACGCCCAGCTCGCGGAAGACCTTGCCCACCGCCAGCAGCAGGCCGGGGCGGTCACCGGCCACCAGCTCCATGATGGTCCTGCCGCCCGCCTCGTCGTCGGCGAAGCTGATCTGGGTGGGGGTGCGGAACATCCGCACCTGGCGCGGCGCGCGCCGGGTGACCCGGGCGTCCCAGTCCTCGCCCTGGCGCACCACCCGGGCGAGCCGGTTCTCGATCTCCTCCAGTCGTTCGCCGTCCGGCGGCGCCTCGGCGGTGCCCACCTCCATGACGATGTAGGTGTCCATGCTGTAGCCGTTGCGGGTCGGCGTGATGCGGGCATCCAGGATGCTGAGCCCCAGCTCGTCGATTACGGCCGTGGCGTTGGCGAAGGTGTGGTAGCGCTGGGGCGTGTACAGGAACAGCCCGATGCTGCCGGTGTCCTCCAGCGCCCGCACGGCGATGAGCGGCTGGTCGAGCTCGTCCCGGTGGGCGGCCAGGAATTCGGTCTGCCAGGCGATCTCGTCGGCGCCGTGACGCAGGAAATACTCCGGCGTCTGCAGGGCCCAGACGGCGTCGATGTCGGCATTGCCGACACCGGACGCCGCCAGGACGGCCCGGGCCTCGCGCTGGGTCTCGGCGATCAGCTCGTCCTTGTCGATGGGGTTCTCCAGCCCCCGGCGCAGCGCCCGCTTCGTGAGTTCGTACAGGTCGGCGAACAGGCTCGCCTTCCAGGAGTTCCACAGTTTCGGATTGGTGCCGCGTACGTCGGCGACGGTGAGGACGTAGAGATAGTCCAGGTGGGTCTGGTCGCCCACCAGTGCGGCGAATTCGTTGATCACCGCCGGGTCGCTGATGTCTTTCTTCTGCGCCGTGGTGGACAGGGCCAGGTGATGGCGTACCAGCCAGGCCACGATGCGCGCCTCGTAGCGGGACAGGCCGTGCTCCAGGCAGAAGGCCTCGGCGTC
>CAYRZI010000348.1:0-1360 GCA_964428605.1 uncultured Woeseiaceae bacterium | reverse complement strand
GAAGGAGTTCCTGATTGGCTGAACAGATGCAGGCGGTGCGCCTGGAGCGCTACCGTGACGAGGACGGTTTGCGGCTCGCCGATACGGAGCGGCCCGCGCCGGGGCCCGGCGAGGTGCTGGTGCGGGTGCGCGCGGCGGGCGTGAACCCGGTCGACTGGAAGATCGCCGACGGCTTCGGCGAATTCCTCGGCCTGGTGCCGCCGCTCACCCTCGGCTGCGAGCTGGCCGGCGACGTGGCCGCCCTGGGCGAAGGGGTGGACGCATTCGCCGTGGGCGATCCCGTGTTCGGCTACGTCTCCCTGGAGCGCTGCGGCTGCTACGCCCCCTATGCCATCGCCCTGCCGACCGAGATCGCGCGCAAGCCGGACGATATTTCCTACGCACGCGCGGCAGCCGTGCCCGTGGCCGGCGAGACCGCCTGGCAGGCGCTGGTGGAGACGGCCGGGCTCGCGGTCGGCGAGCGGGTGCTGATCCACGCGGCGGCCGGCGGCGTCGGCTCGGTGGGTGTGCAGCTGGCGAAGTCTCTCGGGGCGACCGTGATCGGCACGGCCTCGGGGCGCAACGAGGACTTCGTGCGCCGGCTGGGCGCGGACGGCTTCGTCGACTACACCGCCGGTCCATTCGAGGAGGCAGTGGAGCCCGTGGACGTGGTCTTCGACACCGTCGGCGGCGACACCCTGCGGCGCTCGTTCAACGTGCTGCGCCCGGGCGGCCGTCTGGTCAGCATCGTCGAGGTGCCGGACCCGGACTGGGCCGAGCAGGCCGGTGTCTCCGCGGAGATGATCGCCGTGCTGCCCGAGGGGGCGCAGCTCGCCGAGCTGGGCGCCATGATGAGCCGCGGCGAACTCGAGGTGCACGTCGCGCGGCGTTATCCCCTGGCCGAGGCGCTGGAGGCCCTGGCCGAGAGCCGGGCGGGCCACGTGCGGGGCAAGCTCGTCGTCGAGCCCTGAGCCCTCCGGAGCCCCCGCCGGCGAACTCCCCTTCCTCAGCCGGCGCTGCGGCGCCCCAGCCAGTCGAGCAGAATGGCGTTGAAGGCCTCCGGCCGCTCCTGCTGGGTCCAGTGACCGCAGTCCGTGATCATCCTGATCTCCAGATCGTCGACGTAATCGCGCATGGCGTCGATGTGGTGAGGGGCGACGAGGACGTCGTCTTGGGCGCCGACGAACAGCGCAGGTATACGCACCCGCTGCTCGACGCCCTCCGTCAGCTCCCAGTTCCGCGTCCAGTTGCGGTACCAGTTGATGGGGCCCGTAAAGCCGCCCCGCCGGAAGGCCTCGACGAAGACCGCCAGTTCGTCGTCGCTCAGCAGGTCCTCGCCCCGGGGCGGCTCGTCCATGGCCGTGAGCATGCTGAACGGCCG
>CAYRZI010000347.1:0-1365 GCA_964428605.1 uncultured Woeseiaceae bacterium | reverse complement strand
CGTGTCAAATCATTTAATCATGACACCAAAACCTCTTCCCTGACTACCTTGGAAAATGACACCAAAGAAGGACTTAATTTGTTAGTTAAATTGATATTTTCTTGACCTTTTTTCTCTTGATAAATATTCAAGAGATTATCCAATTTTTTATCAATCATTCTCTTTAATTCAGCCGGGTTAAGCGATTGATAAATTGCTATCAATCTTTCTTTTTCTTTTTCGGATATTTGATCGGATTCTATCAGCCGGCGATAAGGAGTTTTTGCCCGGCCGTATTTTCTCTTAATATGCCCGCCTATTCTTTCCTTGCTTTCTAATTTAATCACCGGCTGAAAAAAATTCTTGTACAATCTCAACTCATTTTGATAAAGATCATTCAGGCAATCCAATTCCTTATCCGTGTCATAACGGTGATATCCGATTACTTGCCGGATGTGCGTGGAGTTTTTTTGCTCAATAAAACAATTGTCATTTTTATGATATGGCCGAGAGCGAGAAAACCCTAGTCCTTCCTTTTCCGCGTAAGCATAGACAGCGAAATTCAAAAGATTAGTTCCATTATCCGGATGGAATTCTCGCCAAGGAAAAGGCGTTCTTTTTCGGCAATTATCCAGACCCAGAAGAGCCCTCCTTTGGCCTTTTCCCATTATTGCCTCACCTTCCCACCAAGAGCTGAAAATATCGCAAATAGATAGATTATTAACATATTCTCCAGAGGCGGAAGCGCCGCAACTTTCCACAAAATCAACTTGTTCATTACCAACGATATTTTTATCAAAATCAAAGCTAGTTTTAATCGGAATGGTGGAAAGCAAGAAAGAACTTTTTTTTCGATATTTTTCTTTTAATTTTAAAACCTCTTTTTCATGATTGAGCCGGCGATCAATAGTGGCTGATTTCATTTTTTTCAGCTGGCCGGCGACTTCATCCGAGCAAACAATTTCTTGCCACGCTCGTAAATTTTCAGTTTCCGTATCTAAAACTTCTTCTAGCCTTTGGCCGCAGGGATAATCAAAGATTTTCCAAATTTCAACCAAAACCGCTATGACGACGCCGTCATAAAAGCAAGCTCTTTTTTTTCTGTTTTCTTTGCTTTTTAGTTTTACTTTGTAATTGAATTTTTTGATAGCATATTTTCTTTCTTGCCCGGTATTGCGGCAATACTCATTTAGAATTTCCCCCTTATCTTTTTTACTGGCTTTAAAATATCTGGCTCTTAATGTATCCATATATTGTTTTTTAGCTTCTATATTCATGGCTTATATTGGGTTAAAAATTAACCCCATATTTTAGCATAAATTTCGGTGTCATTTTAGATGATTCATCAAGGAGTCTTTCGGTGTCATTTTAGATGATTTGATGCGC
>CAYRZI010000346.1:0-1379 GCA_964428605.1 uncultured Woeseiaceae bacterium | reverse complement strand
AGATATTACAACAGTCAATATTAGTAGTAATAATCAAAATCCTATTGCTGATGCAGGTGGTCCGTACACAGGTGAAAAAAATGAAACCATTCAATTAAATGGAAGTAATAGTAGTGATAGTGATGGAAGCATCATATCTTTTGAATGGGATTTAGATAATGATGGAGAACATGATGATGGTTTTGGGATGAAGCCAATACACAGTTGGCCGACTATTGGAACATTCCCTATTTCTTTAAAGGTTACTGATAATGATAGTTTAGTAGATATTGATGAGACTTTTGTTACCATTAGTGAAGATCCATCTGATAATCATGCGCCAGATAAACCAAATAGACCGTTAGGTGAAACATCTGGAAAAATAGGAAAACAGTATCAATATACTACTATGACCAATGACCAGGATGGAGACCAGCTCTGGTTTAAATGGAGTTGGGGGGATGGGAGTCAGTCAGATTGGTTAGGACCATATGAGGGTGGTGAACTATGCGAAGCAACTTATTCTTGGACTGAACAAGATTCTTATGAAATAAAGGTAAAAGCAAAGGATGAACATGAAATGGAATCTGATTGGTCTGATCCATTAATCGTTTCTATGCCTCATCCTCGTAATCAAAATCTCATTTGGTTGTTTTTAGAACACTTTTTTCATCGCTTTTTATTATTTGAGATGTGATTGAAGGTTTACTCGGAAAAAATTATTTTTTCGATATACTTAAACTCCCTTACTATTTTAGATTATTTTTGAAAAAATTGATTTTGTAAAATAACATTTCCTATAAAAAAATAAAAAAAGAGGAATGAAAAAATTCCTCTCACTATTTTTTAGTTCCCTTATTAGAAGGTTACTGTGGCTTCATTAGACCAAGTGCCAGTGCCTGGATCATAGATTTGGTATGTATAGGATCCGCCACCGACAGCTCCGATGTTATCAGTGCAGAAGCCATCGTTATCGGTCGTTGCAATCAATGCTCCATCACGGTATATATCTACGTTCGTACCAGTTGCTCCACTCCACTCAAGGTCAGCATGTTGACGCCCTCTCACTTTATAACCTGTGGCAGTGAGTGTAACATCACTTGTGCTGCTTGATACTGTTACATCTTGTGATGCGGTATCGGTTGCGCCATCATCATCGGTAACTGTCAATGAGACGGTGTAGGTGCCATCTGAACCGTAGGTATGTGATGGGTTTTGTGCTGTTGATGTTGCTCCGTCACCAAACTCCCAGTACCAGCTACTAATGGAGCCATCGCTATCACTACTTTGATCCGTGAAATCAACGGTGAGGTCTGATGTGGTATATGTGAAATCAGCTGTTGGTGGACTATTTGTGGTACTACTTGATACACTTACATCTTGTGATGCGGTATCGGTTG
>CAYRZI010000345.1:0-1396 GCA_964428605.1 uncultured Woeseiaceae bacterium | reverse complement strand
CCTCGCTATTGGGCAGTTTATTAACGCGTCGGCTGGTTCGGTTGGACTACTCCTCAACATGACAGCGTACGAAGCCGTTACAGCTCGAATTATCTTAGTCGCTGCGGCCGCGAATATAGCCCTAAATCTTGCTCTGATTCCGGCATTCGGGATGATCGGAGCGGCGCTAGCTACAGCACTTACTACGGTCGCACTGAATCTGGCTTTCGTGGCATTCGCTTTTCGAGAGATTTTTGTCCGAGGCGAGACTCGTTAACGATTAAATGGGTTCAAGGGCAGTCGTCTCCGGGAGTGCTTCCCGGTATTCGGTTGCAGATACAGGAGAATCAGAACGATCACGATGCCGTGCGTTATAAGAGCTGTCTGTAACGCTGTATTGACTAACATATATGCGGGATAGGCAAGCATCATGGTGGCTAAAGAAAGGGGGCTATTTCTCGATATGCTGTCGGTAATAAGAAAGAAAGTGCCGAGAACTATCGTGGAAATGAAGATTCCCCAAATTCTGAAATTGGCGTATCCGTCGGCCCATAAGTTTGCATTTGCCGAAGTTGCGAGGGTCGACTGAAGGGCGCCGTAGTAGGTTTCTCCGATAACCAACGCCGGCGGGCGTGAATACGGTGTCTCGACAAACGCTCCAAGCACGCTGTGGTCCAGGAGTGCTGGTGGATTGGACGAATAGTAATCAAAGAAATATGCGGTATTTAGCCCCGCCGTTGCGATCAGGCGACGGACGAATAATGAACTAGTGAGCGTGATATCTAGATATGTATCGACAATAATCGTGAGCAGGATCAGTGCCCCTAGACCCCAGACGACCCAGTTGCCAAAATGGTTGCGCTTGCGAGTCACGGTAACTAAAACGGCTGCCAGCAACAGGAACGATAAGAGCACCGAGCGCAAGCCGCTCATAGCGAACAGTAAGCCTTGGCCAATAAGACCGGCCGCAACAAGAGTGAGATTACGATCCAAGTAACCGCGAGCGATCAAGTAAGGATGGATAGCTTTCGCTAACCAAAAGAACGCGTATATGGTAAATCCGGTCATCCCTTCTCGGAATTCCGCGCGTTGGACATAGACGTCTGCCAGAGATGGGACTTCGAGGGACAAGGGAAATTTGGATGTCACGATTGCGTATAGCAATGCGGTGATAGCGACAAATAGCATCCAATAGGCGCTTGGCCGAACCCTAGGCGTTGGCAGGCGAATCAAAGGCAGGTGATAGAAGATTCGAAGAAGACCAAGGGCGCCAACCAGAATGGCGCCATAGCCGATTGCTGGTAGCGGCGCTAAGATGCCTGTCAGCGTAGGCATCGTTATGGCTGGGATAGCTACGATAAGGTACAGAACCAAGTAGACGATTTGCGAAGGACGTTTGAGCTGAATCGGCATCCAG
>CAYRZI010000344.1:0-1422 GCA_964428605.1 uncultured Woeseiaceae bacterium | reverse complement strand
AGAAGCGCGGCCGCCGCGAACAGGCCGAGCGTGGTCGTCGAGCCCCAGCCGAAGCGGTTGCCGGACCAGGTGAGGGCGAGAAGGGCCGTCGCCGTCGCGCCGATGAGGAGGACGGCGCCGATCCCGCCCGTGCCCGCGAGCTGGCCGTGGGGTTCAACCTGGAGAGCCGCCTGGACCACACGCCTTCACAGCTCAGCACCGGCGAGTGCCAGCGCACGGCCATGGCGCGCCCCTTTGCCGTCGTCGTACTCGTGTCTGCCGCGCCGCCACACCCTGCCCGGCGCCCGTCCCGGCGGCCCGGATCCCGGCCTGCGGCGGCATGCCGGGCCAAAAGGTACCCGTTCCCGGACCATCGCGCATCCGGGGACGCCCCCGTGTCCTGCACGGGGCGGTCCGCGCCGCACGGCCCCGGCGACGGTCGCGCTTGCCCTGACCGGAAGGCTCATCCGTTATACTCCCGGTCCCGGCGGCCGCTCCCGGCGATCGCCGCCGGCGGGCCACCACTCACACAGCACCGACCCACGCGAATCCATGGATGTCACGCCCATCATCGAGCCGCTGAACGACGCTCAGCGGGAAGCGGTCACCGCACCCGACGAACCCGTGCTGGTGATCGCCGGCGCCGGCAGCGGCAAGACCCGGGTGCTGGTACACCGGGCCGCCTGGCTGATCCGGGTGGGCGGCGTCGCCCCGCAGAGCCTGCTCGCGGTGACCTTCACCAACAAGGCGGCCGCCGAGATGCGCAGCCGCATCGAGAGCCTGCTGGAGATGCCGGCGCAGCATCTGTGGATCGGCACCTTCCACGGGCTCGCCCACCGGCTGCTGCGCCGCCACTGGCGCGAGGCCGGCCTGCCACAGTCGTTCCAGATCATCGACGCGGACGACCAGCAGCGGCTTATAAAGCGCATGCTGCGAGGCATGGAGCTGGACGAGTCCCGCTGGGTGCCGAGGGAAGTGCAGTGGTTCATCAACAACCAGAAGGACGAGGGCCTGAGGCCCGATCACCTGGACGACGGCGGCGACCCCAACCGGCGCCGGATGATCGAGCTCTACCGGGTCTACCAGGAGCAGTGCGACCGCGCGGGCCTGGTGGACTTCGCCGAACTGCTGCTGCGCGCCCATGAACTCTGGCGCAACGACCCGGAGCTGCTCGCCCATTACCAGCGCCGCTTCCGCCACCTGCTGGTGGACGAGTTCCAGGACACCAACGCCATCCAGTATGCCTGGCTGAGGATGCTGGCCGGTTCGAGCGGCATCCCCTTCGTGGTGGGCGACGACGACCAGTCCATCTACCGCTGGCGCGGCGCGCGCGTCGAGCACATCCAGCGCTTCCAGCGGGACTTCCCCGGCGCGAAGGTGGTGAAGCTCGAGCAGAACTACCGCTCCACCGGCACCATCCTCGACGCCGCCTCGGACGTCATC
>CAYRZI010000343.1:0-1439 GCA_964428605.1 uncultured Woeseiaceae bacterium | reverse complement strand
ACTGGAACTCATACGACTTGTTAGCTGTCATACTTGCCGCCGTATCATGTATGTTCGATGCCCCGTACGCACGGTCATACGTATCTATTGTCACACAGTCGAACTCGTAGTACTCATCTCCCTGCCCCGCATCCGTTACTACTTCTCCCGTTACCCTCATAGAGTCTACCGCAATATTTGAGAATGCTATTTCGAGCGCTCCCGCAGGCGCGCTTGTGTCTATCTTGATGCTCCATGTGGATGTATATGCTGTATAATTACCTACATTATCTACCGCCCTCACTCTCCAGTAATGTCTGCCTTCATTTAAGCCGCTGAACTCTGCCCCTGATGTGAGCGGCGACGAACTCTGATCTATACTCCCGAAGTTCTTGTCCTTGTCTATATCCGCTTCATAATTTGAAAGTCCGCTTGTAAGGTCACTCTCGTCACTCCAGTTAAATACTATCGTAGTAGAACTCGTCCAGATATCATCATCAGGTGTTGCCAGGGTAGGCAGCGTAGGACTCGTTGTATCTACCTTTATCGTGAATTCTGAGGATGTCCCCGTATTACCAGCATTATCGGAGACCCTTACCTGCAGCGTCACTCCCGTCGTCTCTGTAGTATCCGGTATCTCTCCGCTGTCATCCCAGTCATGACCCCCCGCATCATCTGTAAACGTTGTCCATCCGCCTCCGTCGTAGCTGTACTCCAGTGTGGCGTAGTCTATACCCGAGCCTGAATTATCGGTGATAGCTCCGTAGTACGATGATACCACTACAGTGTACCAGGTGTCGTTTGCAGGATGGGTGATCGTGATAGTGGGCTCCGTGTCTCCATAGTAGTAAGGCCCGAAGTCATACGTGCCGTTTGCTACATCATCCTCGTTATAACCTGTCACATGCAGATAGTAGCTGTCCGAATCTATTGTTGTGTAGAGCTCCTGGTCTCCTGATGACCACGTGTTCGGGTAGTCTGCCGCTACCGTGTTAGTGTCCCAGCTGTACCTGTAGTACGCTACTCCGCCCTCTCCAAAGCTGGATGTGAATGTGAACGTAGATGTGTTGTACCACGTCTCGGTACTCATATCACAGCTCACCGTGCTCCAGCCAGGCGGTACTGACAGGGTATACGTAGAGAAACTACCCGAATATCCGCTCTCATTATCAAGTCCGTCCTTTACCCTGTACTGGAACTCATACGACTTGTTAGCTGTCATACTTGCCGCCGTATCATGTATGTTACTCGCTCCGTACGCACGGTCATACGTGCCGTCTGTCACACAGTCGAACTCGTAGTACTCATCTCCCTGCCCCGCATCCGTTACTTCTTCTCCCGTTACCCTCATAGAGTCTACCGCAATATTTGAGAACGCTATTTCGAGCGCTCCCGCAGGCGCGCTTGTGTCTATCTTGATGCTCCATGTAGATGTATATGCTGTGTAGTTTCCGGCATTA
>CAYRZI010000342.1:0-1445 GCA_964428605.1 uncultured Woeseiaceae bacterium | reverse complement strand
TATGGGAGCCGAGACTCTGGCGGGGGATCCGTGGGTTGGCTACGTGCCGAAGACTCATACTTGGTACAATGTCGACTTGGTTGCCGATAGAATCGCAATGGCATTGCTCCCCTACTGCCCGGACGAACCCATCATGATGAGCGAGGTGCAGTGCTGCACCCCAGAGTCCTGCAGAAGACAAGTGCAAGAATTGTCCCGAGCTTTCGCAGAGGTCTGGAAGAAGGTGCTGACTAGGCACGAGCGTAAATTGCGTAGACCGGGGTGCGGGGAATGGCAGCTTGAACTCCACGATGCGTGCGAGACAGTAGTCTTCCAGTTTGCCGCCCAGAACGAGAAGTGCTTTCAGTGCGTCGGACTCCGCAAGAAGCCGGTTCTGCCTTTCGGGCTTAGTGTGCTAGGCTGGAGCGGCGAGCACAACTGGCTGGGGATCGACTGTCCTCCTTCCTGGAGCACGGACAAGTCCGTGATGGATGTCTACGTGGACCCTTGGCGGTCGCGCGGGAGGGAAATGATCGAGGATGTCTCATCTCATCCGGAGATTCCTGATGAAACTCCGCTGCCCTAGGGAGAATTCAGCATGAGGTCGGCTATGAGGTGGGCTGCTCTTCTGGTGATTTGTCTCGTGCTGCTCGTCGGCATATCGATATGCCGATGGCGTCAGTACGATGCTTCGCGTCGCCGAACGGCGGGGCTAGCGACACTGGCCGAGTTGTTCAGATCTGCACGGATTGGTGATAGTGGCGCCACAACATTCGAGGAAGTCTGGGTGATCGTGAGCACAGAGTACCCTGAGAGCACCAGATCTCCCGCGTCTGGAGGCGAACTCGCTTCGCCTGCGGCGCCGAATCCGTTCCCCGGGATCCTGCCGGATGAGGATTACTCGTACGGTCGCCTCCCTTCGTGGCCTGCCATCGTCAGCCCCGGCCAGGTACCGCTGCTCTGGGATCCCCAGACCTTCGTGGGGGGGCCTTACGTGCTTCACCTGAACGGCAACACTGAGCTAATGACAGTCGACGAGCTCCGACTTGCCATCGGGCGTTTTGACACCAGCCATAGGTGAGGGCTGTGGGATTGGCATATCCATCACCAATCTGGCCAACGAGCTCACACAACTCCACGATGCCGGGCCGGCTGGATTTACTACGGCTATGACGCCAACGGCAACACCGTCATGGAGCAGACGCCGTCCTACACGCGATACTACGACTGGGACGGACGTGACATGATGGTGGGCGTGCGCAGCACCGAAGGCGGCTGGACCGACAACGTCATCCGCTACGACGGCACGGCAAGCCGGGCGGAGCTTGTCGACTCGGGCGGCACGACGCGCTACACCTGGGACGGCATCCGGGTGCTGAAGACCGAGGACGACGTGGGCACGCTGAAGCAGAGACAGGTGCACGGCGAGAGCCCGAGCGGGAGCAGGCCCTGTCTGAGAAACCGAT
>CAYRZI010000341.1:0-1446 GCA_964428605.1 uncultured Woeseiaceae bacterium | reverse complement strand
TAGATGGCCGAGCCCGCGTAGTGTTTGCGCCCGTCCCGGCGGACGGGCCAGCCCGTCACGATACAGGTCTGGCCGGCGGTGACCGTGGCCGCGATCTGCACCGTGATGGTGCCTAGCATCACCGCGGCCGGGTTGCGCCCCATGGCGCCGAAGCCGGAAGGGCAGTCCAGCGCCGACCAGAGATAGACCGGCCGCACCCGGCCCGAGTCGTCGGCCAGCGCCGGCGCGGGCTCCCACGGCGCGGCCACCCGGTCGGTGCCGGGGATCGGGCCCGGGTAGATGCACAGCCCGCCGTCCGCCGGGCTGCGGGCCGGGCCGCACACGAAGCAGGTGGAGAACGTGTGGGACTCGAAGCCGAGATAGTCCCGGGAGGCCGCCCGCGCCTCGGCCAGCGAGGGTGCCGGCGGCACCTCGCCAGCCACGGCGCCCGGCCGGGCGCTGGCCACGAGGGTATCGCCGTCGAGCAGTTCGGCGGTGTCGGCCTTCCGCCGCAGCGTCAGCGGCCGGTCCAGCGGTGGCGGCCGGTGCAGCCGCACCTCCGGCGTTCCCGGCAGACGGGTGCCCAGCAGCCCGGCGCTGTAGCCGCCGTTGCCCGAGTCCGGCGGACCGCAGTAGCGCGCCGGGATCACGACGGTCTCCTCCCGGGCCTCGCTCACAGCGACTCCAGGTAGGCTTCCGCCTGCAGGTCCGCGCGTTCCCAGGCGCCCCGCACGGGCGTGCAGTCGGCCTCCGGTATCCCCGTGGGTTCCGCCCGGCCCTGCGGCCGGCGGTAGGGTATCGACCACTTGTGGTCGGCGATCAGGCTGGGCCAGAGGAAGGGGTTCCACCAGGGCCTCCGCGTCACCCGGTACAGCTCTGCATCCGGCGCGCCGCATTCGATGCGGTATTGCATGAACAGCGCCACGCTGTCGGTGTAGTCACGTCCCTCGGCCAGCGCCTCCCGGTCGGCCCAGCGCCCGTCGGAGCTCTCCAGGGTGATGTCCGTGGCAAACCAGCCGAGGCTCCAGCCGGCGATCAGGAGCCCGCCGCCGACCAGTGCCGCGGCGGTGAACAGGAGTTCCCGGCGCTGCTGGCGGCGCTGGGTATCGCGCAGCCGCGCGGCGATGCGCTCGCGGCTCTCGCGGCCGCTCATGCCAGACGGCTTCCGTCCGCCACCGGACTGTCAGGCACGGCGAGGACGACGCTGCCGTCCGTCTGCACGAAGCCCGTCACCAGGCACTCCGACATGAACGGACCGATCTGTTTCGGCGGAAAGTTGGTCACCGCCAGCACCTGACGGCCCACCAGCTCGTCAGGCTCGTAGCGGTCGGTGATCTGCGCCGAGGAGCGCCGGACGCCCACTTCGGGGCCGAAGTCGACGGTGAGCTTGTAGGCCGGCTTGCGGGCCTTCGGGAAGGGCTCCACCCGTGTCACCGTCCCCACGCGCAGTTCCACCCGCTCGAAATC
>CAYRZI010000340.1:0-1456 GCA_964428605.1 uncultured Woeseiaceae bacterium | reverse complement strand
GCACCATCAATATCGGCGACAGTTTCTCGGAGGGCGAGGAGCTCGCGTTCAGCGGCATCCCCAGCTTCGCCCCCGAGATATTCCGCCGCGCGGTGCTGCGGGACCCGCTGCGCCTGAAGGCGCTGCAGAAGGGCCTCGACCAGCTGTGCGAGGAGGGCGCCACACAGCTGTTCCGGCCACTGCGCAGCAACGAACTCATCCTGGGCGCCGTCGGCATCCTCCAGTTCGACGTGGTGGCCGCCCGCCTGCGCGACGAATACGGCGTGGAATGCACCTTCGACACCGTGAACGTGCATACCGCGCGCTGGCTCGAGTTCCCGGACGAGAAGAAGCGCGAGGAATTCACCCGCCGCAATCACGACAACCTGGCGCTCGACCACACCGAGGCGCTGGTCTACATCGCTCCCACCCGGGTCAACCTGCAGCTGGCCGAGGAACGCTGGCCGGACGTCCGTTTCCACGCCACCCGCGAGCTGTAAGAGACACGGTGTCCGCTACAGTCGGTATAGTCGGGCGCTCGCAAGGACGGGACCGGGAGCGCCGATGACAAAAGAACCGGGCGGCAGTCAGACGGGGGGGCGGGCGATGACGCATCGGCTGCTGAGAAGACCCGTACTCGCCTGGGCGTTCTACGACTGGGCCAATTCCGCCTTCGCGCTCACGGTGCTCGCAGTGCTCTTCCCCATCTTCCTCGGGGAATACTGGAGCAGCGGTGAAGTGGGCGCGGACGTCACCTTCCGTCTCGCCGTGACCAGCGGCGCGGCCAGTTTCATCGTCGCGGTACTGGCGCCCGTGCTCGGGGCCATCTCCGACCGGGGCGGTACACGCAAGAAGTTCCTCACCGGCTTCGCGTTGCTCGGCATCGTGATGACCGGCGGGCTGTATTTCGTGGCCGAGGGTGCCTGGCCGGTGGCCATCGGCATCTATCTGCTGGCCTCCGTGGGCTTCTACAGCGCCAACTCCTTCTACGACTCCATGATTCACAACGTGGCCGAGCCGGCTGAGTTCGAGTCCGTCTCGGCCTTCGGTTTTGCGCTGGGCTATTTCGGCAGCGCCATGCTGCTGGCCCTGAATACCTGGATGGTGCGGGACCCCGCCGCGTTCGGTCTGGCAGGACCCGACGTGGCCGTGCGGGTGGCCTTCCTGCTGGTCGCCGTCTGGTGGGCCGTGTTCACCATCCCGCTGCTGCTCTACGTCGAGGAGCGGAAGATGCCCGAGAAGGCCGTGGCGGGTGCCGTGCGCGAAGGCTACCGCCAGCTCGTCGAGACCTTCCGCGAGATCCGCCGTTACCGCCACGTCTTCCTGTTCCTGATCGCCTTCTGGCTGTACATCGACGGCGTACACACCATGATCCAGATGGCGACCAACTTCGGCCAGCGGCTCGGCTTCTCCAGCGCCGACCTGATCACGGCGCTGCTGGTCACGAATTTCGTCGGCTTCCCGGCCACGCTGTTCT
>CAYRZI010000339.1:0-1458 GCA_964428605.1 uncultured Woeseiaceae bacterium | reverse complement strand
GGCCGCTACTTCAACGGCGGGCCCATGGGCATCAGGGAGGGCTGCAACACGCTGACCGTCTCCGGCATCACAGCGAACCCGCCGCTGCCCGGCATCTCCGGACAGGAGCAGCGGCTGGTGCACTACTTCAACCTCTACCCGAACTTCCTCTTCAGCCTGGCCCCGGACTACGTCATGGCGCACTACCTGTGGCCCCGGGGGCCGGAGTCCGTCTACATCGAGACGGAATGGTTCTGCTCGCCGGCGCAGATGGAGCACCCGGATTTCGACGCCGGCGACGCCATCGACTTCTGGGACATGACCAATCGTCAGGACTGGTCGCTGTGCGAGAACGCCCAGCGCGGCCTCGCCTCCAGCGCCCACGTGCCGGGCCCGTACCACCCGAGCGAAGGCGGCGTCCACGCCTTCGACCGCTGGTACGTCCGGCACATGTTCCCGCCCGACGGGTAGGAGGGCCTTCAGGCCCGACCTGATGGCTCTCCTACGCCGCGTTGCGGTTGAGCCACCACCCGCCCAGCAGTACAGGCACGATGCCCACGACGGCGCCGATGGTTCCCGTCACGCCCGGGTTGGCGAAGGTGAGGTCCACGCCCGGCAACAGCTCGCCGCCGTACAGGTAGAGCCCCAGATGCACCGCCAGCGCCCCGGCGGACGCAGCCCACAGCAGGCCCACCGACGTGTCCCGGAACAGCACGCCGGCGATCAGCGGCGGCGCCGCCGCGACGGCGAGGCCGTAGACACCCACCTGCCCGAAGATGCCGAGCAGCCGCGGCGGGTCCAGGTTCACCAGGAACGCCGCCACGGCGATGACCACCAGCACGACGTGGCTCGCGCGCATGCCGAGGCGCATGCGCTGCTCCGGCGTGCGCTCCCGCGGTGAAAAGCGGTCGACCAGGTTCAGCACCAGGTCGTTCGCCGTGATCGTCGACAGCGACACCAGCAGGCCGTCCAGCGTCGACATGGCCGCGGCCAGCAGCACGACGCTGATGATGGTGAAGACCCAGTCGGGGAAGACCGTCTGCAGATATACCGTCATCACCAGGTCCTGGCGGAAGGTGCCGGTGGTCTCGTCGACGAGCGCGGTCTCGGGTACGACCAGGTGGGCCAGGAAACCGACGCTGGCCAGCAGCAGGAACAGGAAGAACACCGCGGCGAAGACCAGCAGGTAGCGGTGCACCGCCTCGTCGGTGTTCACGTACAGTGCCTTGGTGAGGATGTGGGGCTGGCAGGCGAGCACCGCGCCTATCACGAACCCTGCCACGTACACCGAGAAGGTATCGTTGAAGAGCTGCCCGCCGGTATTCACCGGCACCAGCAGGTTCGGGTCAGCGGCCGCCAGGCGTTCCGCCACCGAGCCCGGCTCGGCCAGGATGATCGCGACTCCCGAGCCGATCACCACCAGCGTCACCAGGATCATCAGCGAGCCCTGCAGCATGTTGGTGAGCACGTGGGCATAGG
>CAYRZI010000338.1:0-1460 GCA_964428605.1 uncultured Woeseiaceae bacterium | reverse complement strand
GTAGATCCTATGTAAGGGGCTGCTTGCCTACCCTCTATAGTTGGTTATTCCACTAACAAACGAGAGGGTAGTGAGATGCAAGCAGCCGAAGGACGAGGATACGGGTGTGGTGATGCGCTGTACATGGCGATGGAGCTGTCGAACAGCCGCTGGAAGCTGGGATTCAGTGATGGTCGGGGTTGCCGTCGCAAGAGCATCGAGGCGCGGGCGAAGGCGGGGTTGCTGGATGAGGTGGCGGCGGCACGGCGCAAGTTCGGTCTGAGCGAGGAGGCGCCGGTGGTGTGCTGCTACGAGGCGGGTCGCGATGGTCACTGGATCCACCGCTGGCTGAGTGGCGAGGGTTTTGAGGTGCTGGAGATCGATTCCTCGAGCATCGAGACGAGCCGCCGTCGGCGGCGAGTGAAGACCGACCGGGTGGATGTGGAGAAGCTGCTGGATCTGCTGCTTCGCTACGCGAGCGGGTTCCGGCGCGCCTTCAGCGTGGTTCGGGTGCCCTCGGCCGAGGCCGAGGCTGCGCAGCGCCTGCACCGCGAGCGGGACTATCTGAAGAGCCAGCGCACGCGCATCAGTAACCGGCTGAAGAGCCTGCTGGTGGCCCAGGGGATCGTGGAGGTCTCGCTCAAGGGGGATTTTGCCGTGCGGCTGGAGCGCCTGGAGGGCGCCGATGGCCGGGCGCTCTCGGCGCCGCTGAAGGCGGAGCTTTTGCGCCTGCATGCGCAGTATCGGCTCTACGCCGAGCAGCTGGCGGCGCTGGAGGCCGCTTATGGCGAGGAGCGCGACTCTTCGAGCCGGGTGGGGGAGCTGCGCCGGCGGCTGGAGACGCTGAAGGCGGTGGGCCCGCACAGCTCGCGGGTACTGGCCGCCGAGGTGTTCGCCTGGCGCCGCTTCGCCAATGGCAAGCAGGTGGGGGCGATGAGCGGGTTGACGCCGACGCCCTCGCAGAGCGGCGATGTCGATCGCGAGCAGGGCATCTCCAAGGCGGGTAACCGCCGGGTGCGGGGGGTGATGATCGAGCTCGGCTGGATGTGGCTGCGCTGGCAGCCCGACAGTGCGCTCAGCCAGTGGTACCGAAGGCGCTTCGCCTCGGGCGGGCGCCGGCTGCGGCGTATCGGCATTGTCGCGCTGGCGCGCAAGTTGCTGATCGCGCTGTGGCGCTACGTGGAGTTCGGCGAGCTGCCGGCCGGGGCCGTGCTGAAGGGCTGAGCGCCGGCGCTGAGTGAGGCAGAATCGATGGAACAAATGTGGTGATTGAGGTCAACGCACTCGTGGCCCTCCTGGGCGGGCTCGGCTCCGGCCGATGTGTAGATGGGGTGTCGTTTTATCGTGATCGTGACCCGTATGTGGGATGTGGTGTTCGGCAGCAGCCGGCACGGATAGAAGGTGGCCCGGTACGATGACCGGGCAAGTGAAGATCACGAGCCACAATCAAAGCCTCAAAGGGTAGCTATCGCAGAAAACGA
>CAYRZI010000337.1:0-1493 GCA_964428605.1 uncultured Woeseiaceae bacterium | reverse complement strand
AATCGCGAAAGCGGCGCGGGCGATGACGCTTGCAGATGGCGTTGTCATTGTTCTACTCCGGATGTGTGGAGGGGAAAGAGGAAGACGCCGGGCTTTGCTGCATTACCGGGGTGAATATCGGGTCCAGTGACACCAGTAATCGCGCATCGTTCTGATGAGGTGACCGATGCACGACTCCGCGGAATCCTTCGCTCCATTTGCTGCCCTTGAGCAGTGACCATGATCCGGTGTGGAGGGCCCCGATCGTCCCGCCCGGCTTGATCGGCACCTCGTCATTTGCCCGGTCGGCGAGCAGGACCGGGTCGACGTCATCACCGGGGATCCACTCGGTACCTGATCCGGCCACGGTGATCAGCAGGCGGCATGGCACGCGATCCGCATGAAAGCGGGGGCACATCGGACCACGGAGCGTCCTTATCCGAATTCCCGCGGCTGCGCATCCCAATAGATCGGCGAGGATGTCGACGGCCGCGGTAATCTCAGCGCCGAGCGCAGCCTGCAGTTCCTCACCGAGCGTCTGCCAGGGTCCGTGCGTGATGTGGATACGTTCTCCCGCAGGCTGCATCCATTGCGCCTGAACTTCTGCTGCCGATGCCAGAAGCTCGTTCGCCGCTGCACGGAGAGCATGCGACTCGGGGCGCGTAACGCTGACGAGCTCCACGTCATCATCATAGATGCTCGCAAGATCTCCCCAGTGATTTGTCATGACCTGGCGCATCAGGCTGGCTCCTCTTCGACCTCACGGATCCACTGCGGGAACGGGTCGGGCAGGGTGGTCCATGCCGCCTTCCCTGCGGCGAGTTCGGCATCGCTCAGGAGGCAGTCATCCAGCGCCCTTCGTGCATCGGTTTCGTCAAGTCGCTGGCCAATGAAGACGATCTCCTGCCGCCGATCGCCGTAAGGCGTTTCGAACTTGCTGCGGATGGCCGCCCGAAACTCGGGGTTCTCCGGCCAGTGGTCCTCGGGCACGGCGGACCAGAACAGACCGGCAAACCCGTGCTGCATGATGCCGCCGGCCTGCGACCAGGCGCCGGCCTGGTCGTATCGGGTGGCGAGCCAGAAGTAGCCCTTCGAGCGCACGAGGTTGCCGTAGCGCCAGCCGCTGGCCAGAAAGTCATAGAGGCGCTGCGGATGGAACGGCCGGCGCGCCCGATAGACGAAGCTGCCGATGCCGTATTCCTCGGTCTCCGGGGTGGCCTCGTCGTGTAATTCCGCCAGCCAGCCAGGGGCGCTTGCGGCCTCGTCCATGCTGAACCTGCCGGTGCCCAGAATGGACTCCGGCGCTATCCGCCCGTTCTCCGCGACAAGCACTTCGGCGCCGGGATTCAGCCGTCGCAGCGTGGCCAACAGGGCATCCATGTCGGCTTGTCCGATGAGATCGGTCTTTGTGACGACGATGACGTTGCTGAACTCGACCTGGTCGATCAGGAGGTCGGCAACATTGCGCTCGTCTTCCTCGCCGATCTCCATTCCCTTTTCTTTCAGGCTCTCGG
>CAYRZI010000336.1:0-1497 GCA_964428605.1 uncultured Woeseiaceae bacterium | reverse complement strand
GGGATGTCCGGGTTGATGCTGACCCCTGGGTGGGTTTTCAGGGGTGGGTTCCTGTTGTGGTTGTGATGCGGGGTCGATCAGGTTCTGAAGCATCTCCGCGCGCAGGCTGAGGGGGCGGCGCTTCGGCGCCGCTGCAAGTAGGGTATCCAGATGCACCGGGGCAAGCAAGGCCACCCCGGCCGGCGTCTGCGCCGATGCTTCGGCCAGGCGCTGGATCGGCGTGCGCCAGTGCTGGTAGGAGTTCTTGCGGGTGAAGTTGAAGTGGCATTGGTAGCTCCACGCTTTGCTGAAGAAGTCGCCCGGGGTGCAGAAACGCTCGCGGTCGTAGAATTCGGTCTCGATCAGGCTGTGGGAGCTCTCCACGTCGGCGTTGGCGTTGGAGCAGCCGGGCGGTATGAATCGGTGTTGGGCCTTGAGCTGCTCGATGGTGTGGGTGAAGCCGCGGTCCTGGGTGAGTGTCATCTGGCCGTCGAACTCCCCACCGTTGTCGGTCTGGATGGTGACGGTGCTCGGATCAACCCGGTGGCGGGCCAGGTGGCGGAGGAACCGCCCGACGCAGGCGCAGGTGTGGGACTTGGAGATCCTCTCGGCGAAGGCCAGAAACAGAAGGCCGGTGCGCACGTCGCGGATGGTGTATTGGTATTCGGGCAGCCCCCTCAGGCGCATCTGAGGCAGATAGGCGGGGATGTCGTTGAGGTACTTGATGTCCATCTGCACGAGCTGGAAGGCCCTGAGGGCGGCCTTCAGGGCGCGCAGGTCGTTCTTCTTGCGGCGTTTGGTCCTGGGCCTTCGAGTCATCTTGTTCTCGCGCAGGATGCGGGCGATGGCCTGGTGGCCGCAGGGCAGGTCGAACTCTTCCTTCAATCGTCTGGGACCGTAGCCGGTCCGCTTGCGCAGCCGGACGATGCTTTCTTCGAGCTCGGGGGGCGTTTTGTGGGGGCAGCGGGCGGGCGCGTGGGAGCGTTCCTTCAAGCCGCTTAGGCCTTCGGCCTTGTATCGGCGCAGCCACCGCCGCACGGTGTTTCGCGAGCAGGCCCACTTGCGGGCGGCGGCCTTGATGCCCAGAGCGCGGGCGTCGGCGACCAGGCGCCGGCGCATGTTGAAGCGGAAGCGTTTGTCTTTGGCGGCGATCATGGTAGCATAGTCGACGGGAGACACGAGCGATCTCCTCCGTGCTTAGGCCGGGTAGCCAAAGCCGCCGAGGATAGCGCCGTGTCTCCTTTCGTTCTACCTCCTTTTGGCTTCTTTCAGCGCGATGCGAAGCTCGGCGCACCGCTTCGGGCTGAGGCAGAGCAGCCGGCGCAGTCGCGGAAGCTTCGCCCTCACCCAGGGGTCAGCATCAACCCAGGACATCCCTTTTTCCGTCCGTATCGGGCTTGACAGAATTGGGGGGCGTTCAGTACAATAAGAATAATGAGGCGTTCTGCTTCAGCTATGTTTTCAGGTAAAGCAACAAAATCATAAAAAGCATAATAGCCACGATATTCTTTATTAATT
>CAYRZI010000335.1:0-1500 GCA_964428605.1 uncultured Woeseiaceae bacterium | reverse complement strand
CCCAGTCGGTGCTGACGATCACCTCCAACGTGGTCTACGGCAAGAAGACCGGCGCGACGCCGGACGGCCGCAAGGCCGGAGAGCCGTTCGCGCCGGGCGCCAACCCGATGCACGGCCGTGATCGGATGGGCGCCATCGCCTCCATCTCTTCCGTGGCCAGACTGCCCTACGAGCATGCGCAGGACGGCATCTCCTACACCTTCTCGATCGTGCCGGGCGCACTCGGCCGTCAGAGCGAGGATCGGATCGCGAACCTGAGGACGATCCTCGGCAAGTTCACCGACGACGGCGGTCACCATATCAACGTCAATGTCTTCGACCGGGCGACGCTGCGTGATGCTATGGAGCATCCCGAGAAATACCCACAGCTGACGGTGCGCGTCTCCGGCTACGCCGTCAATTTCATCAAGCTGACCCGCGAACAACAGGAGGAGGTGCTGAGACGCACCTTCACCGAGACGATCGGGCCTGCCTGAGACGGGGATGGTGGCGGCGGCATCCCGCAAGCGGAGGCGAGAACGGCCGGCCGCGCTGGCCGGTATCACCCGGCTGGCGAGCCACCGCTACGACCTGCAGTCGCATTCCCTCGAGACGGCTGCGGCGGCGGCACTGGACCCCGCGCTCCGGCGGACCCATTCGGGCTATATCCACTCCGTCGAGACGGCCGGGACACTGGACGGCCCCGGCATCCGTTCCGTCATCTTTCTGTCAGGCTGTCATTTTCGCTGCCTCTATTGCCACAACCCCGACACCTGGAGTCTGCGCCACGGGATCCGCGTGACGGTCGACGACCTCATGGAGCTGATCGAGCGCTATGCGGACTTCCTGATCCGGTACCGGGGCGGCGTCACCCTCTCCGGCGGCGAGGTCCTGGTGCAGTACGCGTTCGTCTCCAATCTGGTTCGACGGATGAAGGAGCGCGGGCTGCACGTTGCGCTGGATACCAACGGGTTTGCGGGCGCGAGAGTCGGACGGCAGCTCATGGACGATGTCGATCTCTGGCTGCTCGACCTGAAGTGCTTCGATACCGGGCGCCACCGGGCCCTGACCGGGCGGCCCAACGGACCGGTCCTCCAGTTCGCCCGGCGGCTCGCGCGGGAAGGCGCGCGGGTCTGGGCGCGTTTCGTGCTCGTCCCCGGCGTGACGGACGACTTCGAGGACATCGAGCATCTCGCCGACTTCCTGATCTCGCTGGGGAACGTGGAGCGGGTAGAGGTGCTCCGCTTCCACCAGATGGGCGCGTACAAATGGCAGGAACTCGGCCTCGACTACACGCTGGCGGAGACGGGCGCGCCGGACGAGGCGCTGGTGGACCGCGTCTGTCACCAGTTCGCCGGCCGGGGTCTGCGGGTCTGCTGAACCCGCGCTGCTCAGAACTTGTGCGGCCTGAGGATCTCCACCTCCTCCAGGTAGGTGATGCCGGAGTAGTTGCCGAAGAAGCGCTCGGCCACCTCGTCGGCGATGCGGTTCGCCGCCTCCCGGTCACCGGTGATCACCTCG
>CAYRZI010000334.1:0-1504 GCA_964428605.1 uncultured Woeseiaceae bacterium | reverse complement strand
GCCGCGCGGTGCAGCATGCCCACCGCCGGCTGATCATCCATCGCGACATCAAGCCCTCGAACATCCTGGTGGACGACGCAGGCACGCCGTACCTGCTGGACTTCGGCATCGCCAAACTGCTCGACGCAGGCGCGCTGCAGCACACGATCGCGGTCACGCAGGATGCGGCACGCATCATGACGCCCGGCCACGCGAGTCCCGAACAGGTGCGGGGCGAGACCGTCACCACCGCCACGGACATCTACTCCCTGGGCATCCTGCTCTACCAGCTCCTGAGCGGTCACTTCCCGTATCCGCTGCAGCGCTCGACCGTCGCCGAGCTCGAACGCGCCATCTGCGAGCAGGAGCCGGCGAAGCCGAGCAGCCGGGTGACCGAGGCTCAGCCGGAGGCGGAGCCGGAGTCGAACGACGCCGACGTCGGGCGCGCCCGCGGCACGACCGTCGGCCGGCTGCGCAGGGAACTCGCGGGCGACCTCGACAACATCGTCATGATGGCGCTGCGCAAGGAACCGGACCGGCGCTACGAGTCGGTGAGCGCACTCATGGCCGACGTCAGGGCCTGGCTGGAGCGCCGCCCGGTCAGCGCCCGGGCGGATTCCGCGGGCTACCGGCTGGGCAAGTTCCTGCGCCGCAATGCGCTCGGCGTGAGTGCGGCCGCCGCGGTGCTGGCGACCATCGCGGCACTGGTCGGCTATTACACCTGGCAGCTTGCCGAGGAACGCGACCGGGCCCGTATCGAGGCACGGGTGGCCAACCAGGCCACGGACTTCCTGGTCACGCTGTTCGAGGCGGCGAACCCGAAACGGACGAACCCGGAGGAGATCTCGCCCGCCTCCCTGCTGGACGAGGGCCATCTGCGCATCGACGAGGATCTCGCGGACGCGCCCCGCGTCCGCGGCCGCCTGCTGAACGCGCTCGGGGCCGCCTACCGGGCGATGGGGGATTACGAGGCCGCACTCACCCTCGGCGGCGAAGCCCTGCGGATCTACGAAGAGCTCTACGCCGAGCGGCCCGCGCAGGCCGCGCCTGCGAAGGCCGACCTTGCGCACAGCCTGGCGCAGGCCGGCCGCCTGGAGGAGGCGGCTGCGCTGTTCCGGGAAGCGCTGGCGGAATTGCGCGGCGCAGGCGAGAGCGCCGGGAGAATGCTGGCCGGCGCGCTGAACAACTACGGGATGCTGCTGAACAAGAGAGGGGAATTCACCCGCGCGGAAGCCGTGCTGGAGGAGGTGCTCGCGATGGCGCGGGCGGGACGGGATGTCCCGGGGCGTCTGCGCGCACGCGCAATGGTGAATCGTGCCATCGCCCGGGCCGGGCAGTCGCGCTACGTCGAAGCGGTGGGAGACCTGGAGCGGGCACAGGCGCTGTTCGAGGAGCTCGGCGAATCCGCGAATTTCCAGCTGGCCGCCGTGCATCTGTCGATGGGCAACAATCTGGGCCGGCTCGGCGAGAGCGACGAGGCCATCGTGCACCTCGACCGGGCCGTGGCACTGATGGAGAAGACCCT
>CAYRZI010000333.1:0-1511 GCA_964428605.1 uncultured Woeseiaceae bacterium | reverse complement strand
GGGAGGAGGCGAAGGCCCGGGCGGAGGATCCCTTCAGTCCGCCCGCCGAGCTGCCCGAGGCCGACGTCATGGCGGCCCGGGGCGAGATCCTGCGCCTGCACCTCGCCGAGGAACTGGAGCGCTACATCGTGGACATTGTGCTGGCCTCCCGCGACCCCGGCCGGGTCGACGGCGAACTGGCCGGGGCGATCCAGTTCGGCGCGAGCCCCCGGGCGAGCATCGCCATCGACCGCACCGCCCGGGCCCACGCCTGGCTGCGCGGCCGCGACTACGTGGGGCCGGACGACATCCAGGCGGTGACGCCGGACGTGCTGCGCCACCGGGTGCTGCTGAGCTACGAGGCCGAGGCCGACGGGCTGACGCCGGACGCCTTCATCGAGCGGCTGATCGCCAGTGTGGGTGTCCCCTGAAAGAAGGCAGAGACGTTAGCGGTATGGCGGCGGATGCGTCCCTGGCAACGGCATCCCGGACGGCGGGCGGTGAGTCTCCGGTCCGGGTCACCCAGGCGGAGCTGATACGCCTGGCCGCGCCGGCACGCCTGCTGAGCCTGGACGCGATGCGGGCGCGGGCACGGCGGGGCGGCCAGTATCTCTCCCACTTCAAGGGTCGCGGCATGGAGTTTGCCGAAGCCCGTCCCTACCAGGACGGCGACGACCCACGGAACATCGATTGGCGGGTGACGGCACGCACCGGCAAACCCTTCACCAAGCTGTTCCGCGAGGAACGGGAACGCCCCGTGCTCCTGTGGCTGGACCTGCGCGCGGCCATGCACTTCGCCACCCGCGGCCGGTTCAAGTCGGTGCTGGCCGCGCGGGCGGCGGCCCTGCTGGCCTGGGTGGCGGCCGGCCACGGTGACCGGGACGGCGGTTTCCTGTTCGCCGAGGGTTTCCACCAGGAGCTTCGGCCCCGGCTCGGCCGCCGGGCCGTGCTGCGCTTCCTGCACGAGACGGCCGTGGCGCCGGTGTGGGAGCGGGACGAGTTCGACCTGTCGCGGAGTGCCGCCGCCCTGGAATCCGCCATGGGCGGCCTGCGCCAGGTGGCCAAGACCGGCAGCCTGGTGGTGCTGTTCAGCGACTTCCGGGACTTCGGCGAGTCCGCCCGGCGCTGCCTGGCGGATATCGGCCGGCACAACGACGTGATCGTGTTCTTCCTGCACGACCCGCTGGAAGAGACTCTGCCGCCGCCGGGCCGCTACCGGGTGCGCGACGGCCGCGGCGAGGCCACGCTGGAGACGGACAGCCGCCGGCTGCGGGAGCGCTATGCCGAGGAGTTCCGCCGCCGGCGCGACGGGATGACCGCGCTGTTCGACCGCTACCGCATGCGCTGGGTGGATGCCTCCACCGACGACGACCCGGTGGAGCTCCTGTCCCGGGTCCTGGGCCAGCGGCCGCGCTGAGTAGGCTGTGACGATGTCCCCGGCCGAGCTACCTCTGCGAGACATCCACCTGCCCGAGCCGGTGGGCTGGTGGCCGCCGGCGCCGGGCTGGTGGCTGCTGCTCGGCTTCGCGCTG
>CAYRZI010000332.1:0-1512 GCA_964428605.1 uncultured Woeseiaceae bacterium | reverse complement strand
CCCACTCATGGCGCCAACCAATCTGCCACGGGTCGAGCCAGAAAATCTTCGACCTGGATCCCGTCTCCGCCGATCAGGAGCGTCCGGTCCGGCTTGAAGGCGTCGGCGAAGGCCTTTGCGCCGGACTTCGTCCTGCCGGCCGCGGTGCTCTTGACCTCGATGGCGACGACGCGGCGGCCCGTGCGGACAACGAAGTCGACCTCGGCGCTGCGCTCGCGCCAGTAGAAGAGCTCACACTCCCCGCAGGCGGCTGCATTGGCGAGGTGCGCACCCACCGCCGATTCGACCAGGCGGCCCCAGTATTCGTGATCGGTGCGCGCCTCATCCGGCGAGAGACCTGCCGTGGCGCTCATCAGCGCGGTATTCAGTACCTGTAGCTTGGGGCTGGAGCCGCGGCTGCGGGCGGCGTCGCCAGCGAATTTCTGGAGCCCACGCACCATCCCGGCGCCGGCCAGTAGATCGAGATAGTGCGCCAGGGTCGTAGTGTTTCCGGCATCCTGGAGCTGGCCGAGCATCTTGGTGTAGGAAAGGATCTGCCCGGAGTAGCGGCAGGCGAGTTCGAACAGGCGCCGCAGCAGTGCGGGCTTGTCGACCCGGGTCAGAAGCAGCACGTCCCGCGAGATCGACGTCTCTATCAGGCTGTCGACCACATAGCGCATCCAGCGCTTCGGCTCATCCACCAAGGGCGCCGCCCCGGGGTAGCCGCCGAAGTAAAGGTACTGGTCGAGATCGAAGCCGAACGCGTCGCGCATTTCCGCGTACGACCAGTGGGGCAGGTGCAGCAGCTCGAATCGGCCCGCGAGGCTTTCGGTCATGCCGCGTGCCACAAGGAGCGGCGCCGAGCCGAGCAGGACGACCTTCAGCGGGACCTTACGCCGGGTGTCTTCGTCCCAGAGCCGCTTCACGGTCTCCGACCAATCTGGGATCTTCTGGATCTCATCGAGGGCGAGCACCGCACCGGCCTCGGGCGCTTGGAGGCGCGCGGCTTCCCATTGCTGCGCGATCCAGTCAGGGCCGCGTAACGTGGGCTCATCCGCGCTCGCATAACGCAGCGTGCCGCCCAGCTCCTCAGCCACCTGCTGCACCAGTGTCGTTTTGCCCACCTGGCGCGGCCCGGCCAGGACCTGGATGAAGCGGCGGGGCTCCGACAGGCGACGGATCAACTCCCCTGCCTGACGACGGGAATACGGCACTGACGATTTACTCAACATATTGAGTAATTTTACTCAATGGACTGAGTGACGCAAATCCCGGGGCTTTGAGCAATTTGGAAGAGCCCAGCTCTTCGCGAGGTCAGGCACGCTCGGAGGACCGGCAATTCTTGGTGGCCAAGCATTTGGCATTTACTATTCGGAAGGAACCAGGGAGCGCCATTCCAATGAAGACCGAGCAGCACAGCTTTCGCAACGATCTGCGAGACCAGCCCGCCTACGGCGTGGCCGAGGCCTCCCGCTATCTCAAGCTGCCTGCGGCAACGCTGCGGACCTGGCTGATCGGGCGTGAGTATCCCAA
>CAYRZI010000331.1:0-1522 GCA_964428605.1 uncultured Woeseiaceae bacterium | reverse complement strand
GTGCCCGAGTTCGTGGACGGCGAAGAGTCGGACGACGTGGCCCGGCTGGCGAAGGACCTGTCCACCCTGATGCGCCGCGCGGCCATCACCGCGGAGGAGCGCCACCGGGTCGCTGGCCTCACCGGCGAGGAGTGGCTCGCCTGGCTGGACCGGGGCCTCGACGGCCGGCCGTTCAGCGAGGGGCCCGGCCGCTGCCTGGCCGAGGCACCCTACCGGCCCGATGCCGAGGAGCAGGTGGTGGACGCCATGGCGCTGCTCGGCCTCTGCCGGGCCCGGCTCCGAAACCTGGAGGCCGCCGCGTGAGCGGGCTTGGCGACATCGCCGGCCGGCTGGCGGAGGTCGAGTTCGCCTGGCTCTGGGTGCTCGTGCTGCTGCCGCTGCCGTTGCTGGTGCGCTGGCTGCTGCCGCCGGCACCCGGCGCGGACAGCGCCGCGCTCCGGGTGCCCTCCACGGCACTGTTTCCGCGTGCCGAGGGCGGGGAACGCGGGTTCGCCCTGCGGCCCCGGCTCGTGCTGGCGGCACTGGCCTGGGTATTGCTGGTGGCGGCGGCGGCCCGGCCGCAGATCCCCGGGGACGCCCTGGAGGCGCCGGTGACCGGCCGCAACCTGATGCTGGCGGTGGATCTCTCCGGCAGCATGGAAGCGCGGGATTTCACCCTGGGCGGGCGCACGGTGAACCGGCTGTCCGCCACCAAGGCGGTGGCCGGCGAGTTCATCGACCGGCGCGAGGGCGACCGCCTGGGACTGATCCTGTTCGGCGAGCGTGCCTACCTGCAGGCGCCGCTGACCTTCGACAGGGAGACGGTGAAGACGCTGCTGTTCGAGGCGGTCATCGGCCTGGCCGGCGAGAAGACGGCCATCGGCGACGCCATCACGCTGGCGGTGAAGCGCATCCACGAGGAAGGCGGCGGCGTGCCCGCGGGCGAGCAGGTGCTCGTCCTGCTGACCGACGGCGCCAACACCGCCGGGGCGATCACGCCGCTGAAGGCGGCGGAGCTCGCCGGCCAGGTGGGACTGAAGATCTACACCATCGGCATCGGCGCGGAGACCATGGAGATTCCCTCGCTGCTCGGCAACCGCATGCGCCAGGTGAACCCCTCGCTGGACCTGGACGAGGGCACGCTGAAGCGCATCGCCGAGATCACGGGCGGGCGCTATTTCCGCGCCACGGACACCGCCTCGCTGCAGGAGATCTACCACATCCTGGACGAGCTGGAGCCCGCGGCGAGCGACGAGGGCGGCATGCGGCCCGTGGCGGACGTCTTCTACTGGCCGCTGGGTGCCGCGCTGCTGCTGGCGCTGGCGGGCGTGGCCGTGCGGGCGGTGTCGGGAGCCGCGGCGGCATGGCCGCGGGGAGGGGTTGCCCGTGCCGGCTGAGTTCCATTTCCTGCGCCCGCTCTGGCTGCTGGCCATCCCGGTCGCGCTCGCGCTCGTCTACTGGCTGGCAATCCGGCGCCGGGATGCCGGCAGTTGGCGCGCCGTGATCGACGAGCGCCTGCGCCGCCTGCAGGCGGCGCAGGCGC
>CAYRZI010000330.1:0-1526 GCA_964428605.1 uncultured Woeseiaceae bacterium | reverse complement strand
GCGTCGGCGCCGGCTGGCGGCGGCCTCTGCGGAGGAGCGCAGCGCCCGGGAGCAGACGCAGGCGATGGAGCAGTGGCTGCGGCGGGTGCCGAACGACCCCGGCGGCCTGCTCAGGCGGAAGTTCCGCGACCAGTACCAGCGCCAGGGCCGCGACCAGGACGGCAATCCACTGTGGACGGACGAGCAGGAGGTGCAGCCGTGGTGAGGTGGCTCGCGGCGATGCTCACGTTCCTGCCTGCGCTGTCGCTGGCCGCTGTGACGGCCACGGTGGACCGTACGGATGTCCGCATCAACGAGTCGTTCACGCTGAAGATTCAGATCAGCGGGGACGTGACGGGCGAGCCAGACCTCAGCGTGCTCGAGGAGGACTTCGACATCCTCAGCGAGAACCGCACCTCGAGCACCACCATGGTCAACGGCCAGGTCAGCCGGTCGCGCACGTGGACGGTGTCGCTGATGGCCAGGCGCACCGGCGAGCTGACGGTGCCCGCCTTCACCATGGACGGCGAGTCCAGCGAGGCGATCACCGTCACGGTGGGTGACATCGAGGAGGCCCCGCCGGGCGAGGCCGATATCTTCCTCGTCGCCGAGGTCGACTCCACCGAGACCTGGGTGCAGGCCCAGGTGGTCTACTCGGTGAAGATCTTCGTCGGCGTATCCTCCCGCCAGCCGCGGCTGGTGCAGCCGTCTTTCGACGGGGTGGAGGTGTTGGTGCAGCCCTTCGACGACGACCGGCGCTACGAGTCGGTGATCGGCGGGCGCACCTACACGGTGCTCGAGCGGCGCTATGCGCTCTTTCCCCAGGCCAGCGGCACGCTGCAGATCGGCAGTGCCCGTTTCGAGGCGCGGCTGCTGGATCAGGGCATGCGCGCGGTGCGCAAGGTATTCACGTCCGATCCCGTCTCGGTGGACGTGCAGCCCATTCCGCCGCCGCCGCCGGGCTATCCGGATGCGGACTGGCTGCCGGCGGTCGACGTCAGCCTCGACGAGGAATGGGAGCCGGCGGCGGGCCCGGTGACAGCCGGCGAGCCGGTGGCACGGCGGGTCGAGCTGCGTGCGACTGGCCTGCTCGCGAACCAGCTGCCCGGCCTCGAGCTGCCCGTACCGGATGGTGTGCGCAGCTATTCCGATCAGCCGGAGTTGGAGACGCTGGGGGTGGAGCAGGGCGTGCTCGGCGTCCGCCGCGAGAGCTTCGCGCTGGTGGCGTCCGAGGCGGGGGAAGTCGGATTCGAGGCGCTGGAAGTGCCCTGGTGGGACGTGCGCGAGGGCGAGTGGCAGATCGCGACGCTGCCGCCCCACGCCATTGAAGTGCTGCCGGGTGCGGCGGCCGAGCCGCCGGCGCCGCCGCCCGAAGCGGCTGCCGGTATGGCGCCGGCACCCGGCGCGGCCGCGGAAGGGTTCTGGTACCGCATGAGTCTGATCCTCGCCGGCGGCTGGGTGCTGACGCTGATCGGCTGGTGGTACTCCCATCGTACCCGGCGCGCGCCGCGGTGCCTGCGGGAGCCGCGCGAGTCGCCCGGTTTCCG
>CAYRZI010000329.1:0-1527 GCA_964428605.1 uncultured Woeseiaceae bacterium | reverse complement strand
AAGGTGCTTAACAGTGGGACGGACTGCGTGCTCCTGCTGGACGGTGAGGAGCTAATCGGGGCCAAAAGTCAAGTCCAGAATCTTGTGTAAATTCACATCTCCAGGGATTCAGCGTGTGAGCGAGCGGAGGGGACCGGAGCGAGTTCACACGCTGATGCGCCCGAGCCGGCCAGCCACTCGGCTATCTCCTCATCGATCCGCTCGGGCTCCATCCTCAGGTATATCCTGCCCAGCCACTCCTCGTTCGCTTCCATCGCATGCGCCCCGATCAGCCGCACGCACGAGGCTCGGTTCGGGAATATCCTCACCACCCGCGTCCTGCGCCGCACCTCCTCAAACCATCTCTCCAGCATGTTCGTCGTGCGCATCCTCGTCCTGTGGCCCGCCGGCAGGGCGTAGACGCCCAGCATCTCTTCGCCTTCGGTCTCCAGCATCCGCGCCACCTCGGGGTATCGATGCTCCAGCTCGCCCGCGGCGCTCTGCAGTGCCCGGCGCGCTTCAGCCGGACTCCCGGCATCGGTGACCTCCTTCAGAAGCCCGGCCACCCACTCTCTGTCCTTGCACCTCACCTTGCCGCAGACGTTGCGTTTGAAGTGCACCTGGCAGCGATTCCATACAGCGCCCTGGAAGTGTCGCCCCACGGCCGACTCGATGCCCCGGTGCTTGTCGCTGACCACGTAGCGCACCCCCTGAAGGCCGCGATTGCCCAGATCCGCGAAAACCTCCGACCAGGTCGCCTCGCTCTCGGTGTCTGCGCACCACACGCCCAAATGCTGCCGGAATCCGTCCTCTGTGATGCCGCTGACCACCAGCACCGCGTCGGAGAGCACCTGAGGGCCGTGGCGCACCTTCTCAAAGAGCGCGTCCACCACCAGGTAGGGATACCGCTGCCCGATCCGACCCTCGCGCCATGCCTGGACCTGCTCGTCCAGACCCCTGGCCAGCTCGGAGACCTGGCTCCGGGAGACCTCCACTCCGCAGAGCTCCTCGGTGATCTTCTTCACCTTCCGGGTCGATACGCCCTGCACGTACATCTCCAGCAGCGCCAGCACCAGCGCCTTCTCGCTCCTTTGATACCGCTCGAACAGCTCGGTCGAGAACCGGCCCTCCCGGTCCCTGGGGACCTGAAGCTTGAGCCTGCCCACGCGCGTGGTGAAGGTGCGGGGCGTATGGCCGTTGCGGTAGCCCCGACGCTCCGCACTACGCTGGTGGGGCTCCGCGCCGAGGAACGCCGTCATCTCCTGTTCCAGCAGACGCTGCAGCATCATCTCCGCCAGCCGACGCAGCGGATCCTCTTCCTGCCCGATTGCCTCTTGCCAAAGAGCGAGCAAATCCCTACCATCACCTCGGCGAGCCACAGGCATCTCCTTTCAAACAGGTTCCAGATAAACCTGGAGATGCTAACGGCTCGCCACTTCTTTTTCAGCCGCTTTTACACAACAATACGGACTCTATCGGGCCAAACAGAACCGCGTCCTGAATACCACTATTCTTGTCGCAGGAGAGTCGGAGGTAGTGATTCCGGTC
>CAYRZI010000328.1:0-1542 GCA_964428605.1 uncultured Woeseiaceae bacterium | reverse complement strand
GAAATAGGATTCGGTTTTGTTTATCGCCCAGGCGATTCTTTCAAGTCCAAATCCTATATCGCTGATCGGTATTGCATCTCGATTTGATTGGGGGACTTGTAGATACGCAGCGTCTCCCAGTTCAAGTCCGCCATAGCAGAAGAAAAGCTCAAGTGCTG
Source organism: uncultured Woeseiaceae bacterium (assembly GCA_964428605.1). Classification (GTDB taxonomy): domain Bacteria; phylum Pseudomonadota; class Gammaproteobacteria; order Steroidobacterales; family Woeseiaceae; genus Lentisalinibacter. The sequence goes on along the minus strand of CAYRZI010000328.1, from coordinate 1,384 downwards.
AGAATTCTCCTGTACCCCAATCATTTTGAGATACCCTCATTACGACGACAAAGTCGTTCATGTGCAAACCGAGCTTTGAGAGAATAGTGAACCAATGATCCACTGACTGCAGATGCTCGTCGAAACTTGTCCCTATCTGCTCGGTACAGACATTTACGAATGAGGTTGAAGTTCCTTCTTGTGTTTCAACCTGCGGTTGAAACTGCATCCGTACGCAAGGTTGAGCGACAAACATTTTACCATTCCGAAGTGGCTGATTACGGTGAATAATGTCGTCAAACATTTGCACACCAGCAATGACCAAATCGGTCTGACCGTCAACGTTAGCAACATTCAGAGGCACCACAGAGTCAAAACCTACCGAGCGAAAGTATTCGCCCATTTTTGCGCTGATCTGTGTTGGCTTCATTAGTTGCTTGCGCTTTGAGAAAGTACGAAAATGGTAACCGCCATTGTCGCACTTGTGCCAGCCGCAAGTTGATACGTCGGTCTTAATTTCTGGCTTGGCAAAAAAGGTTATGCCACATTGCTTGCATTGATGTCCGTGCCACCCTTTTTCAGACATGAATTTCTTCACGGCTTCCGAGTTGGTATCTGCCGGATATTCCTGTTTGATTTCCACTTCGTCCTCCTATTTTCATTTCGCTCGTAAGAGCTTGGTTAATATATCGTCCCAGTCTTTGACTCGATGAACATTAGGGAAAGGTAGTTCTCTTCTGTTCCATGGCCTATCAACTAGTAATACGGTAATCCCAGATGAGGCGACGCTAACTGCTTCCTCCCATGAATCTTCGATAAGTATGCTCACGCCGAGATTTACACAGATTTCAACCTTCTTTCTGCGCTCTTCATCTGGCTTACTGAGAAAGCTGTTGGTGAAGAAAACTTCCGGGGTTATAATTGCAAAGTTGCTTTTTAACCAGCTCTCCGTCTGCTTCCTTGTTGTTTCCGATCTTCCTGTTATTACCACCATTTGATAGGCGGTAACGAGATACAGCACTGCTTCACGTGCACCGTTTACAACAGTACAGTTCTCGTGGTCGTTGTCGTACAGAAATCGAAATACGTCCTCTTGCATCTGTGGATTTGCTTCAATGAACTCTGAGTACGTAGCGTTGAATCTGAATTCTCGCCTGAGAATTTCTTTCAGTGCGCCGTCACAGTCAAAAAGAACATCGTCAAAATCAATTGCAAGAAGCGGACGCTTTTCCGGTGTATCTTTTAGAATACGCAACATAATCTCGCACCTCCAGTTTTAGATTGTGAATGAACTGTTTTTGAGAAACCCACACGGGTTTCTTCTATTATGCTTTTAGCACAAATTCGTGTTCTATGCAAGCCCGCCCGCATTCATTCCCCAGACCCCTTTCTGCGGGCGGGAAAT
>CAYRZI010000327.1:0-1564 GCA_964428605.1 uncultured Woeseiaceae bacterium | reverse complement strand
ACCAGGCCCAGCAGGAGGGCAGCCACCATGTAGCGCGCCTGTCCCGGCAGCTCCGAGAACCGCCAGCCCTCGGTGAACAGGGGAGCGAACTCGTTGAGCGCACCGGCGACCTGCATCAGCGGCACGAAGGCCACGCCCAGCCCCGCCGCCCCTGCCACGGCCAGCACCAGGACCCTCGCCCTGCCGCGGCGTCGAACCCGGCGCACGACCGCCTCGCTGAAGCCCTCGTCGGCAACGGGTTCGAAGGCGCGGGCAAACTCGCGCCCCAGCAGACGATCCGTCTCGTCCCCGGCTTGCTTCATGACTCGCTCGTCTCCAGCCCGAAAGACTCCCGGATGCGGGCCTTTCCGCGGTGCATGTGCGATTTGACGGTACCCACTGCCATGCCGGTGATCTCGCTGATCTCGGTCTGGGAGAAGCCGCAGCCGTAGCCGAGCAGCATCACGTGCCGCTCTTCCTCGCCGAGCACGGCAAGGAGCCGGGGCAGATCCGGCAGCTCGCCGGCCGTGCCGGATAGCGACTCGTCCGCCGTGCGGCCCAGCACGGCGGCCTGCGCCTGGTACTCGCCCGCCAGGCGCCGGCGGCGTTGCCTGCCGCGCACCGACTGCAGGAATTCATTGTAGGCGAGCTTCATGAGCCAGGCCGGGAAGCGTCCGCGGGCAGCGAAGGTATTGAGCCGCGTCCATGCCCTGAGGAAAGTGTCCTGAGCCAGGTCGTCAGCCTCCGCCGCATCGCCGGTGAGCTGTCGCAGCCAGGCCCGCACGCGGGACTGATGACGGCGCACGAGTTCGCCAAAGGCCGCCTGGTCGCCGGCGGCCACTGCCACGGCGACCAGTTCCTCATCGGTCGCTGACGTCGACATCGCAACCCGACGCCCGGACCATGCTCACGCGTCGCGATCCGCAAACTTCCACAGGCCGAGATAGGCGAGCCCGATCAGGAACGGTATTGCCCCGATGGCGACCAGAGGCCGCACCGCATCGGCCTCGCCGAGGATCGCCCCGAACAGTCCGATACCGAGGCCCAACGCCACCGCGATCACGCCACGGCGCAGGTCCGAGTGCGGCCGGGCGCCGCTGTCCCCCAGCTTCTCCAGCAGCTCCGGGGTCAGCTCCTGACCCTTGTCGATGGCCTGCCGCACGGTGATCTGGATCTGCTCGCGCTGCCGGGCCCGGTATATGAAGGCGACGGCGAATACCGCGGCGATGCTGATGAACAGGGTGATGGGCACGAACATTTCCGTGTGGAATTCGTTCACTATCGGCTTCTCCTCTCGGTGCGGGCGATGTCCCGTTGTGTCTGACCAGCAGATGCCGCCAGCGACGGGATCGGTTGCAGAACGCCACCGGAGCCGTCGGATTCGAACGGGTGTCCGATTTATTAAAAATCGAGATAAGTTCTATATATCGTTGTTATTACTGACCTCTTTCTCTCCCGGCTCGGGCAGCTGGTCCAGTGCCTTCAGGAACAGGCGGCGCACGGCCCGCACGTGTTGCTCGATGCTCTCCTGGCTCCAGTCGTCGGTGGGTATCGGCGGCAGCACCTCCACCTTGATCGTGGCCGG
>CAYRZI010000326.1:0-1583 GCA_964428605.1 uncultured Woeseiaceae bacterium | reverse complement strand
ACGCCATGACGGTGATCTGCATCCTGCTGTTCATCGGCGCCATGGGCAAATCGGCCCAGGCACCGCTGCACGTCTGGTTGCCGGATTCCATGGAGGGCCCCACGCCGATCTCCGCACTGATCCACGCGGCCACCATGGTCACGGCGGGCATCTTCATGGTGGCGCGGATGTCGCCGCTGTACGAGCTCTCGACCACCGCGCTCGGGTTCGTACTGATCATCGGCGCGGTAACGGCTTTCTTCATGGGTCTGCTCGGCATCGTGCAGAACGATATCAAGCGGGTCGTGGCCTATTCGACGCTGTCCCAGCTGGGCTACATGACTGTCGCACTGGGCGCCTCCGCCTATGCGGCCGGCATCTTTCACCTGATGACCCACGCGTTCTTCAAGGCGCTGCTGTTCCTGGCGGCGGGCTCGGTCATCATCGCCATGCACCACGAGCAGGATATCCGGCGGATGGGCGGGCTGAGGAAATACATGCCCGTGACCTACTGGACGGCGCTGATCGGCTCGCTGGCGCTGATCGGTTTCCCGGGCACAGCCGGTTTCTTCTCGAAGGACGCTCTGATCGAGGCCGTGCACGCCTCCTGGTCGCAGCAGGGCGGCATGGCCCACGCCATCGCCTACTGGAGCGTGCTGCTAGGCGTGTTCGTCACTGCCCTGTACTCGTTCCGCATGTTCTTCCTGGTCTTCCACGGCGAGGAACGGATGGATGCGGCGACCCGCTCGCACCTGCACGAGTCGCCGGCCGTCGTGACCGTGCCGCTGATCCTGCTGGCCATCCCCTCGCTGCTGGTGGGCTGGCCCGCCATCGGGCCGCTGTTGTTCGGGGATTTCTTCGGCGACGCCATCCGCGTGGCGCCGGAACACGGCGCGCTCGCCGCCGTGGGTGAGAAGTTCCACGGCCCGGCCGGCTTCATAGTGCACGCGTTCGGCGGGCCGGCGGTGTACCTGGCGCTGGCGGGCCTCGTGGTCGCCTGGTACGTCTGGCTGCGCCGGCCGGAACTCGCCACCCGGGCGAGCGAGCGCCTGTCGGCGCTCTACCGCCTGCTGCTCAACAAGTACTACGCCGACGAGCTCTACCAACGGGTGTTCGCGGCGGGCGGGCGCGGCGTCGGCACCGTGCTCTGGAAGGCGGGCGACCAGGCAGTCATCGACGGGATCATGGTCAACGGCACCGCACGCGCCATCGGCCGCCTCGCAGCGGTGGTACGGCGGGTGCAGTCCGGCTATCTCTATCACTACGCCTTCGCCATGGTGATCGGCCTCACGGCGCTGCTCGGCTGGCTGTTGTGGGCCGGCTGAGTGCCGGTCTCTGAACGGATCTGCAGATGGATTTCGATTATCTTCTGAGCCTGCTCATCTGGTTGCCGATCGCCGGCGGCGTCGTGGTGCTGGCGATAGGCGACGGCGACGACGCGGCCTCGCCCCGGGCGTCCGCCATGCGGCTCGCGGCGCTCGCCACCTCCCTGGCGACGCTGGCGGCCAGCATCCCGCTGTTCACCGCCTTCGACCGCGCGAGCGCGGCAATGCAGTTCGTCGAGCGGATGCCGTGGATCGAGACCTTCAACGTCTTCTATCACC
>CAYRZI010000325.1:0-1587 GCA_964428605.1 uncultured Woeseiaceae bacterium | reverse complement strand
GGGGAGGCGACCGGAGACATCCTCGTCTTTTCGGATGCCAACGCCATGTACCGGCCCGACGCCATTCGGGCGCTCGTGCGCAACTTCGCCGACCCGGACGTAGGTGCAGTCGTAGGCGAATCGACCTATTCCGATTCGCAGAATGAGGCGGACGAGAGCGAGTCCCTGTACTGGCGCTACGAGATCGCCATCAAGCGACTCGAGTCGTCGTTGGGCTCTGTGGTCGGTGGCGACGGCGCCATCTATGCGATCCGCAGGGAATTGTATCGGCCGATGCCTGCGGATGCGCTATCGGATTTCGTCAATCCGTGCCAGATCGTGCAGCAGGGTCGTCGCTGCATCTACGAGCCCGGTGCCGTTTCCGTGGAAGAGGCGGCCGGGAGCTTCGAGAAAGAATTCAGCCGCAAGGTCCGCATAGTGAATCGGGCATGGCGCGCGGTCATGTCCATGAAATCGCTAATGAACCCTCTTCGGCACGGGTTCTTTTCGGCCAAGCTGCTGTCGCACAAGCTTTTTCGCTGGTTGGTGCCTCTCTTCCTCGGAGTCGCCCTTGTGGCTAACGTGGCATTGGTGACCCAGAGTGTCTTCTATCAGGTCACCCTGGCGCTGCAATGGCTCTTCTACGCCTTGGCGATCGCCGGTGCGCGCCGCGGTGTCGATGGGCGCATGTCCGTACTGCTCTACGTACCCTACTATTTCTGCCTCGTGAACATAGCCAGCGCACGAGGTATATTCGAGGCTTATCGGGGGCAGACGTATACGACCTGGTCCACTGCGCGAACCGGTAGCTGAAGCTATGATCCAGGGAAGGGTGCTGCTTTAATTGCCATGACTACGGTAGCCGCTATCCGAGAGGTCTTACGGGATGCACTCCAGCTCGGCGAGCGCGCAGATTATCTGAACGCGGAGTCTGCGTTATTCGGCGAGATCCCCGAATTTGACTCCATGGCGGTCGTCACCGTGCTCACGATGATCGAAGAGGAGTTTGACATCGTGATTCACGATGAAGAAGTAACGGCCGAGTTGTTTCTCACTGTAGGCAGCCTTGCCCGTTTCGTCGAGCAGAAGGCAGACGAATGACGGAAGAGCTCCTGCAACCGTTTTTCTTGGATGGGAGCAGAGGACGAATTTTCGTCATGCTTCGTAGCCCTGCCGCCGCCAGTCGTTGTGTTCTTTTTGTGCCTCCTTTCGGCGAGGAAATGAACCGGTGCAGGCGGCAGATAACTGAGACAGCACAGCGTCTTGTAGCGAGCGGTCTGTCGGCTGTCATTCCAGACCTGTTCGGAACAGGAGATAGTGAAGGCGAATTCTCACACGCCTCTTGGGAGGGGTGGGTGGATGACATTCGCCGAGTCGGAGAATGGGTGCAGTCGGAAGCTCATCAAGTCGAGGCAATCGTTGCGATACGTCTAGGCTGTAGCCTCGCGGCTGAGGCTGTTGCAAGCTCGTCTCTGAGTGTTCAACGCACAGTATTCTGGCAACCCGTCTACAGCGGAAGCGATTACTTACGACACTTCCTGAGATTACGCGTCGCGGCCAGCATTGGTACCGGCATGCCAGAGACTGTAAATCAGCTTGAGGCACGTC
>CAYRZI010000324.1:0-1591 GCA_964428605.1 uncultured Woeseiaceae bacterium | reverse complement strand
CAGATCATCGCCTCCGCCGCCTTCTTCTTGGCCTGCCTCTCGAGCTGACGACGATAGCGCTCCTTGAACTCCGGCCGTTCGGCGGGCACCTCCGCCCACACGCCGGCGGAATGGTCGGACCCCACGCCCTCGAAGAACGCCCGCATCTCGTCGAAGCGGCTCTTGTTGGCCAGCGCCGCGTTGACGACCTGGGCCAGGGAACCCGCCCCGGCGGGCCCCATCAGCGGCCGGGCCGAGATCAGGTTGGTGAAGTACAGTCCCGGTATCGCGCGTTCCTTCGCCTTCTGCACCACCGGCGTCGTGCCGATGGCGAGATCCGGCTCGAACTCGGCCATGGCCGCGAGATCCTGTTCCAGCGAAGCGCGGAACTGCACCTGCACGCCTTTCGCCTCCAGCCATTCCCGGTCGGCGTCGGACCAGCGGGTGCGCGGGCAGGCGCTGCCCACGTAGCGCACGTCGGCGCCGCTCTCCACCAGCAGCCGGGCCACCAGGAGTTCGGAACCCTCGTAACCGGACAGGGTGATGCGACCTTCGATCGGCGCTTCGGCCAGCGCTCCACGGATGGCGGGCAGCACCGCGTTCTTCGCCGCGGCGATGCGGTCGGCAGGCACGTTGCAGGCCTCGCCGATCGCTTCCAGCCACGCGGCGGTGCCCTCGTGGCCGACGGGCGCCGAGCCGACGATCGGCCGGCCGGCCGCCTCGAATTCACGGAACGAGGCGGTGTAGAACGGGTGGATGGCCGCGGCCGCCGCGCAGTCTAGCGCCGCATACAGCTCGCGCCACTCCCTGGTCGGCACGACCGGCCCGGCGGCGAGACCCATGGGTTCGAGCATCATGCCGATACCGACTGGGTCGGCCGGGAACATCTCGCCCACCAGCGTGACGGTGGGCCGTTCCTCGACGCCCTCGCGGGGGGCCTGTACCGGACCGTGCTCGGCCTCCTCGCGGGCATAACCCAGCATGGCCCCGGCCAGCACGTCCTTTGCCTCGGCGTGGGTGGGTACACCGAAGCCCGGTACGTCGATGCCGATGATGCGCACGCCGTTGATTTCCTTCGGCAGCAGCCGGAGCGGCACGCCGGAGGCCGTGGGCACACAGAGATTGGTGACGACGATGGCGTCGTAGTGTTCCGGGTCGGCCATCTTCTCCACGGCTTCCTTGATGTCCTCGTAGAGCCGGCCGGTGACCAGGGTCTCGGAGTTGAAGGGCACGTAGCCCACGGTGCGGCGCGCACCGTAGAAGTGGGACGTGAAGGTGAGCCCGTACACGCAGCAGGCCGATCCGGACAGGATGGTGGCCGTGCGGCGCATGCGCAGGCCGACGCGCAGGGAGCCGAACGCCGGGCACATGCTCTGGGGCTGGTCGTGGGGCCCCAGCGGGTAGTCCTCGGCGTAGCGCTCCAGCGCCTCGCCGTTGCCCGCCGCGGCCGCCGCCTCGCGCATCTTGTCGCGGCCGGCGTGGCAGCCGTGGCCGTCGTCGCGGGTGGCATCCACGTTGATATCGCTATGTTCGCTCTTGTCCGTCATTATTCTCGTCGCCAACCCTTGCTCAGATCTGCTCGTAGATGACCTCCAGTGAAGGTTTCTCGACG
>CAYRZI010000323.1:0-1599 GCA_964428605.1 uncultured Woeseiaceae bacterium | reverse complement strand
GGCGCTGAAGGCCATCGTCACGCTCAGCTCCACGGACGACCGCTACTCCGACGACGTCCACCACATGGGCGGCTGCCTGCTGGGCGACAATCTGTCCTGGGCGTCGACCATGTTCGCCTACAACACCATGCCGCCGGACCCGGAGCTGGTGGGCGAACGCTGGCGGCGCATGTGGTTCGAGCGGCTGGACGGCAGCGGGCTCTGGCTCGCCGAATGGCTGCGCCACCAGCGCCGGGACGCCTACTGGCGCCACGGTTCCGTGTGCGAGGACTTCGGCGCCATCCGCTGCCCCGTCTACGCGGTCAGCGGCTGGAGCGACGGGTACTCCAACGCCGTCTTCCGGCTGCTCGCCAACCTGGACGTACCGCGCAAGGGGCTCATCGGTCCCTGGAGCCACAAATATCCCCATATCGGCATGCCGGGCCCCGCCATCGATTTCCTGGGCGAGATGCTGCGCTGGTGGGACCAGTGGCTGAAGGGCATCGAGACCGGCATCATGGCCGAGCCCATGCTGCAGGCGTGGCTGCAGGACAGCGTGCCGCCCACCACGAGCTACCTGGAACGGCCCGGGCGCTGGGTGGGCGAACCGCAGTGGCCGTCCCCGAACGTGACCGAGCGCCGCTACCGCTTCACCCGCCACCACCTGCGCCCGGCGGAGACGGAGGTGGAGCCCTACGCCATCGGCCTGCAGTCGCCGCTCACGGTCGGGCTGTTCGCCGGCAAGTGGTGTTCCTACGCGGCGGGCCCGGATCTCGCCCACGACCAGCGCCACGAGGACGGCGGCGCGCTCGTGTTCCAGAGCGATCCGCTGGACCAGGCCGTGGAGATTCTCGGCCAGCCGGTGGTCGAGCTGGAGGTCTCCGCCGACCGGCCGGTGGCCATGGTGGCCGCCCGCCTCTCCGACGTGCTGCCGGACGGCAAGGCCACCCGGGTCACCTACGGCCTGCTGAACCTCACCCACCGCAACAGCAGCGAGGAGCCGGAACCGCTGGAGCCCGGCCGCCGTTACCGGGTGCCGGTGAAACTGAATGAGGCCGCGCATCATTTCCCCGCCGGTCATCGTCTGCGGGTGTCCGTATCCACGTCCTACTGGCCGCTGGCCTGGCCGGCGCCGGAGGCGGTGCGCATCCACCTGCACGTCGAGGGCTGCAGCCTGTCGCTGCCGGTACGTCAGCCCCGGCCGGAGGACGACGAGCTGCACGGCTTCGGCGAACCGGTGGGCGCGCCGCCGCTGGAACGCCGGGTGATCGAAGGCGGCCACCACAACTGGATCGTGCACACCGACCTCGCCCGCGATATCTCGACCCTGGAGGTCATCAACGATTCCGGCCGCTACGTCATCCGCAACATCGACCTGGAGGTGGGCGCAAAGGCGCTGGAGTGGTACAGCTCCCGGGCCGACGACGTGGCCACCGCCCGCGGTGAGACGTTCTGGGAACGCAGCCTGGCGCGCGGCGACTGGCGCATCCGCACGGAAACCCGCACGGTGCTGACCTCGACGCCTACCCACTTCCACGTCACTGCCACCCTCGATGCCTGGGAGGGCGACAAGCGGGTCTTCAGCCGCAACTGGGACGAGGCCATCGAGCGCGACCTGGT
>CAYRZI010000322.1:0-1600 GCA_964428605.1 uncultured Woeseiaceae bacterium | reverse complement strand
ACCGGGTAACGGGCAACTGGAGCAGGCCCCCGCACATCCATTTCCGCGTCTCGCGCCGCGGCTTCCATGAACTCACCACCCAGATGTATTTCGCGGGCGAGAGCCTGAACGAGCGCGACCGCCTGCTGCAGGGCGTGCCCGCCGGACGGCGTGATTCACTGGTGGTGGCGTTCGACGATTCCGGAGCCGTGCCCCGGGGCGAGTTTCCGGTCGTGCTGGCGAAGGTCACCTGACCCGGGCCGTCACCGCGGCGTCCGCCGGCGGAAGAAGCGATACAGCCTGCCGGCGGCCGGGGGTATGATGCGCTCACCCGATTGCCGGACACCCAACATGGCTCAACAGGAAACCGACTGGCTCGAGGCCCTGCCCCCGGCGTTCAGGAGCTACAGCCGCGGCCGCGACATCGACGAGGTGGAGTGCATCGTGCCGGATCTCGCGGGCATGTCCCGGGGCAAGGCCATGCCGGCGAAGAAATTCAGTCCCGACTACGTCACCTACCTGCCGGTGTCCATCTTCTACCAGACGATCTCGGGACTGGACGTCCAGATGGATATCGCCAACCAGTGGGCCGAAGCCGACCTGGTGCTGCGGCCCGACATGGCCACGGCGAAGGCGGTCCCGTGGGCGAAGGAGCCGACACTGCAGATCATCCACGACCTGTACACCCGCGATGGTGTGGCGGTCGGCATCGCCCCGCGGCAGGTGCTGAAGAACGTGGTGCAGCGCTATGCCGACCGGGACTGGACGCCCGTGGTCGCACCGGAGCTCGAGTTCTATCTGATCAAGCCCAATACGGATCCCAACGAACCCATCGAGGCGCCCCTGGGGCGCACCGGCCGACGCCGCACCAGCCGGCAGTCCTATTCCATGTCGGCAGTGGATGATTACGGCCCGGTCATCGACACCATCTATCGCTTCGCGGAGGACGCCGGGCTCGCCATCGATACCGTGATTCAGGAAGACGGTGCCGGCCAGGTGGAGATCAATCTGACTCATGGCGAACCCCTGCTGCTCGCCGACCAGGTGTTCTATTTCAAGCGCATCATCCGCGAGGCCGCGCTGAATCACGACATGTTCGCCACGTTCATGGCCAAACCCATGCGCGACGAGCCGGGCTCGGCAATGCACGTGCACCAGAGCATCCTGGATACGGCCACGGGCCGGAACCTGTTCAGCCGGCCCGACGGCAGCGAAAGCGAGATGTTCCGGCACTTCATCGGCGGCAGCCAGCACTACCTGCCGCAAACCATGCCGCTGATGGCGCCCTACGTGAACAGCTACCGGCGCTTCCACGACGAGGAATCCAGCGCGCCCGCCAATTTCGCCTGGGGCCGCGACAACCGGGCGACTGGCCTGCGGGTGCCGAACTCGAGCCCGCTCAACCGGCGCCTGGAGAACCGCGTGGTCGGGGTCGACGCCAACCCGTATCTGGCGATTGCAGTCGGTCTCGCCTGCGGCTACCTGGGCATGCTGCAATCGATCGAACCCGATCCGCCCGAGGCGGGCGAACCGGCCGAGGATGCCAGGCCGATCCCCGCCACCCTGGACGAGGCGCTGACCCGGTTCGAGGCGGCCACGGAACTCCACGAGGTGCTGGGCG
>CAYRZI010000321.1:0-1620 GCA_964428605.1 uncultured Woeseiaceae bacterium | reverse complement strand
GGTGGCGTTCTCCAGCGCCGCCTCGGAGCAGAACAGCTTGGCCATGCCCGCCTCCATGTCGCAGCGCTCGCCCCGGTCGTACTTGGCGGCCGCCTGCAGCATCAGCAGCCGGGCGGCCTCGGTGCGCGTGGCCATGTCGCCGAGCTTCAGCTGGATGGCCTGGTGCTCGCAGATGGGCTTACCGAAGGTCCTGCGCTCCTGCGAATAGCGCACCGACCGGTTCAGCGCGGACTGCGCAATGCCGACACCCCGCGCGGCGATGTTGATACGGCCTAGCTCGAGACCGCCCACCGCCTGCCGGAAGCCGCGCCCCTCCTCGCCGCCCACCAGCGCATCGGCGCCGATGCGGTAGTCGTCGAAGACGAGCTCCGCGCTGTCGATGCTCTTGTAGCCGAGCTTGGCGAGCTTGCGCCCCACGCTGAAGCCGGGCCCCTTCTCGGCGATGAACAGGCTCATGCCCCGATGCCGGGGCTCGGCATCCGGATCGGTCTTCACCAGTAACGCGACACAGTCGCCGTACAGGCCATTGGATATCCAGGTCTTCGTGCCGTTGACCACATAGTCGTCGCCGTCTCGAGCGGCCGTGGTCCGTATGCCCTGCAGGTCGGTGCCCGCGTCCGGTTCGGTCAGGGCGAGCCCGCCACGGAGTTCGCCGCTGGCGAACTTCGGCAGCCAGCGCTCGCGCTGCTCGTCTGTGCCGAAACGCTCGACGCACGCCGCCATCATCAGGTGGGAGTTGAAGATACCGGTGGGCGCCATCCACGCCTCGCTGATCAGGGCCACCAGCCGGGCATAGGTCCGCGCGCTCAGACCCAGACCGCCCCAGCGCGGGCCGACGGTGGCGCCGAACAGGCCGAGGCCCTTCATCTGCTCGACGAGTTCGTGAGGGTACTCGTCGGCCAGGTCGTATTTTCGCGCAACGGGCCGGACCTCCTGCTCGACCCAACGGCCCACCGCATCCAGGATCGCTTCCTCTTCCTCCGCGCTGTAAGGTCGGTCGCCGCTGGTGACGCTCTCGCTCATGGCTGCTCCGGAAATCAGTAATCGATGCGGTCGTCCACCGCGTGTCCGCGCTTCGGTATCAGCATGGCGCGCTCGAACTCGCACACCACGACGCCGTCCTGGTTGCGGCCGATGGTGCGCACGGTGACCACGCCCGCCTCGGGACGCGAGCGGGACTCGCGCTTCGCGAGCACCTCGGTCTCCGCGTACAGCGTGTCGCCGGCGAAGACCGGATGCGGCAGGCGGATCTCCTTCCAGCCGAGATTGGCGATGGCCTTCTGGCTCACGTCGCTGACGCTCATGCCGACCAGCAGAGCGAGGGTGAAGGGGCTGGCCACGAGGTTTTCGCCGAATTCGGAGGCCGCTCCGTAGCGCTCGTCGAAATGCAGCGGATGGGTGTTCATCGTCAGCAGGGTGAACCAGGTGTTCTCGGTGGCCGTCACCGTGCGGCCCGGCCGGTGCTCGTAGACGGCACCGTCCTCGAATTCCTCGAAGTAGCGGCCGAAGCTCTCACGGTAGCGCTTCGGGCCCACCTCCCTGCTCGTGTGCATGGTGCTCCTCTGCGCCATTCTCGTGCGGCGCTTGCCCTGTGGTCGCCCCCCGCCGGGACGGCTGCCG
>CAYRZI010000320.1:1238-1620 GCA_964428605.1 uncultured Woeseiaceae bacterium | reverse complement strand
AAATGCAGGAACGCGCCCGAGCCGGCATCGATCAGCACCCGGGACTTGCCGTCGACCCAGATCAGGTAGCCGGTGGAGGCGCGGTCGTCGTCCGCGATGGGTCCGCCGGAGCCGAGTACCTGCACCGCGATGCCGGATGCCGGGCAGGTGCTCGCAATCAACGCTTTCGACCCGGCGGCGCATACAACGAGCACCAGGGCGGAAACGGCGAGCAATAGCCTTCCGTGGACGGATCTCATGGTTCGGTCGCCTCCAGATAATCGAGAAAAGCACGGCTCAGTCGTGTTTCCTTCATTGCAAATTCGCTGAAATTCTCCACCCGTGTATTCATGCTCATGGCCACGGCCAGTTCCAGCTCCGGATAGATGACCAGCCAGTTCAT
>CAYRZI010000320.1:0-1228 GCA_964428605.1 uncultured Woeseiaceae bacterium | reverse complement strand
TCATGGAACCCTTGGAGACGCCACCATGGTGAACCTGCCGCACCGGCGCCTCTCCGGGGCGCAGCCGATCCGAGCGATCGGAACGCCATCCCAGCGCGTAGAATTGGGGATTCGCGCTGCCGTTCAGGAGCGGCTCCGGTGTCCAGAATGATTCGCGTGTCTCCGGGGCGATGAATCCGGCGTCCAGCCAGGCCGCGCCCAGGCGTGCAACGTCCGACGATCTCGCCACCAGACCGCCGCCGGGCCACTTGAGACTGAGGTCCACATCCCGCCACCGACGGATGCGTCCGGCCTCGTCACGGCGGTAGAACACGGCCAGGTCGTCGGGTGGCGCGCCGGCGCGCTCGACGTCGAGGCTAGGAAGGCCGAGCGGCGCAGAAACCAGCTGGGACAGCAGCTCCGGATAGCTGCGTCCGGCGGCGCGAGTCATGACCGCCGCTATCAACGTCGTATCGAAAGAGCTGTAGTGAAAGCTGGTGCCGGGCGGAAATAGCAACGGCGTGTCGTCGAACACGGCCAGCGCCTCCTCCACACTCCCGAATGCCCGCTGCAGCGTCAACGTCTGCAGCACACCCCAGTAGTCACGGTTTTCCTCATAGCCGGGCAGACCAGCCGTGTGACTGGCGAGTTGGCGAAGCGTCAGCGCCGTCCAGCGCGGATGGGGCAGAGGGCCGGTAATCTCGCCGATCGGCTGGTCCATATCCAGCACGCCGGCATCAACCAGGCGGGCCAGCGCAGTCATGGTGACGGGCTTGGAGGTACTGCCCAGACGATAACGGGTGTATACCGTCGCCGGCCGGCGCGGCTCCACCGTCGCCCAGCCGAGCGACCCTGCCCACAAAACTTCCCCGCGCCACGCGATGGCAGCGGACAGCGAAGGTGCACTCAGCTGTCGGCGCGCCTCGGACAGGATGTCCACGGCGATCGGTGTGAATGCCGAGGTACGGGCGTCGTCAGCCACGTCGACCGGCACCTCCCCGTGCGGCAGACTTATCCAGCCCCACGGTGGGGTCAGGAAGTCGGACCGGACGCTCAGCCATGCAGCACCCGCTGCAACGAGCGACACCAGGATGATCGCAGCGATCCCGGCGTAGCGCCGTGCGCGGCGACGGCCCACCACGACGCCACCGCAGCTGTCTTTCATTTACCGCTGCTCCTGCTCAGTCCAGGTCACCCAGGGCCTCCAGCGTCTCGCCGCGGACCCGGTCGATGGCCGCAGAGATCTGCT
>CAYRZI010000319.1:0-1626 GCA_964428605.1 uncultured Woeseiaceae bacterium | reverse complement strand
AAAAGTGCGAAAGTTCACACTACGGGGAGCAAGGTTTATTGAACACTGTCATGTTGCTGCATAACACACATTTTTTGTTGGAGGTAGTGTACGCTTGTTTCTGTAAATTCAGATGAAGGAGTTTTGTTTTTCCCCTTCACAGAACGATGAGGGGGAAAACAAAACGGTCCGGATTGGGACTTTGCAAAAGCGGGCCAAGTCGTTCCAATACCATTTTTTTTCGGAAAGAAAGGATGGAACGACCATGACCCAAGATCCGATTGTACTGGAGAATCTCGTCGAACTCATCAATGAACATGGCGGAATCGAGAGTTTTTCGCAGGCGATGAGCCAGTTGATGGACCGCGCCATGCGTATCGAGCGAGCCGATGTACTGGATGCAGAGCCCTATGAGCAAACCGAACATCGTCGCGGATATGCCAACGGGTACAAACCCAGGACCTTGCATACGCGTCTGGGGGCCGTACCGGTCAATGTGCCGCAGGTTCGCGGGGATGTGGATTTCTACCCGTCGGCCCTGACCAAAGGACCGCAAACCGAACGCGCCCTGACGTTGGCGGTGGCCGAGATGTACATCCAGGGTGTCTCGACACGCAAGGTCCAACCGATCCTCGAAAAGCTGGTCGGTCATGGGATTAGTAGTACCACGGTTTCCAAAGCCACGGCCGATCTGGATCAGACCCTGGGCGCATGGCGTTGCCGGCCTTTACATGCCCACGCCATACCGTATCTGATTCTCGATGCCCGGTACGAAAAGGCCCGTATGGATGGCATTGTACGCGATGTGGCGGTGCTGATCGCCATCGGCGTGCGAGCGAATCGTCAAACGCACCGGCCAGACGATGCAGCCAAACCTGGGCCATGCTCATCAAACGGCCCCCAGGGCCGTCCTGCGGACGGGTGTATGAAATTGATCCCATGATCTGCCCGAAATGCGGCGGTGTTATGACGGTGGTGTCATTCATTGAGCCTCCGCAGGCCCAGGTCATCGAGAAGATCCTGAGGCACTGTGGGCTATGGCAGGAACCTGTTTCCAGGGGCCCACCGGACATCAACGGCCTGGCACGGGAAGTGGATTTTGGACATACCGCTGGTATGAACCGATTTCCTGAGCCGGATCAGGCCCAAGACTTCATCTACGAGGATATCGACACCTTTCTGGCCACCTTCTGACAAACATCCCCACAGGTTGGCATAGAACTGGTGCATCCGAACATCGGGATTTGCCCCTGGTTTTCCCAGATTTCGGTCGAATATCCGGCTCATTCTATCCACGTGGCCAAAAGAAATGAGTCCAGATGTGCTTGTCAACCATGGATCGGACCACTGTCAAAGCGCAGAATTCACCTAAGAACGCTCATTGAAAAGTCGATAGATGGCACTCTTGCAAGACGTAGAAAGCCTAAATGTCGCCCAGCAAGCTTGATGTCTGCCAAGCCTTTGCTGATTGAATGATCCACCGACAAATTATCTATGCGGTGACAGCAGTAGGGCGGTGACATTCTTTGAAATCTATGCCGCGTCTGATAGTCGATAGCCAGTGACTCTGGTTTCTTTGAACCGATGTCGCTCGATATGGTGCGGCACAGTCTTGGAATCACGATCAGGCTTTGCTGGCTTTCTGTT
>CAYRZI010000318.1:0-1644 GCA_964428605.1 uncultured Woeseiaceae bacterium | reverse complement strand
CGTAAGGATACGCCGCTTTCTTCATCCGTCCATCCACAACTTTCGGTTATACCTCATCCAGATCTGCGCATCGTCAATTGCACTATCGAAGGGAATCACCAATACGGAATACACTCCAGAGCTCAGGCCGGCTCAGTCTCACATTTCGACCTGCAGGACTGCGTAATCGCAGGCAAAAGCCAGTACGGTTTGAACTGCGAGCGATCCTGGCCGTTGATAGTGGAGACGGTCTTCGACGGGCAGAGCCAAACGCAATGCGCCATCGGGGCAACTCAATCAACGATTGACATCTACGATTCCCAGATCACGAACCACACGGGGTCAGGAGTCTATTTGATCAGTAGCACCGATATGGCCATGGAGAATTGCTCTGTCCGCCTGAACGATGCTCACGGAGTTGAATGCCACAGTTCCAACGAGGTAATCCTGTTCCAATGTACGCTGGAGGATAATGGCTGGGCAGGCGTTGGCTCGTTTCTCAGTGCGGCGGAGGTCACCGAATGCACTATTCATAACAATGGAACAGCGGGGATTGGCAGCCAGGATTACAGCGACCTTGAACTGACACGAAGCAGGATATACTCAAACGGCTGGGATGGCGTCTATCTCCAAGACAGCTTGTTGGTTGTTCTGACGAACAACTTGATCTACGGCAACTTAGGCAGCGGCCAAGATACTTATGCCGGCTTGTACCTTGAAGGGGCAATTGGTCAGGCTGAAATCAGGAACAACACAATCTGTGACAATCACACATATGGGATATATCATGAATCAGGAACAGATCCTGAAGTGGTAAGCTGCATAGTATACGACAATACTACACAGATCGGCACAGGAGACGGACAGCCGCTTTCCAACGTCACGTACAGTTGCATCGAGTCCGGATACACGGGAACCGGTAATATCAGCAGTAACCCACTATTTGTAGATGCCGGGGCAGGAGACTACCGCCTGACCTGGGACTCGCAATGCGTCGACGCAGGGAAGCTCTACTCTACGGAAGAGGGAGAAACGGACATTGACGGTAATCCGAGAGTGCTTAACGGGCATGTCGACGTGGGGGCCGACGAGGACTATCCCCATTGTCGCCCTGAGTACGACGACTGGGTCCTCCTCGGTAGGCCGGACTGTTGGATGACGCCTTATCAGTGCCAGGGCGACGCCGACGTAGCCGACAGCGGCTTCCCGGCTTACTACAGGGTCTATATCAAGGATATGGATCTGATCGTGGACAACTGGCAAAAGCGAGCCGAGGACCCCACTCTTGACCCGTGCGCGGATATAGACCATGAGAAGTCAAATTTCCCAGGGTACTACCGTGTCTACACTCATGATCTGGATATCGTGGTGGCAAACTGGCAGAAACAGGACGACGATCTACCGGGCGACTGTGCCGAGTGCGGTCGCCTATTGCTCGCTGAAGGAAGCGAGACGGAGATCGATTTTCACCTGCTGGCCAAACGGCTCGAGGAAATATGGCTGAATCCCGCGACACAGGAGACGATAGACAAGAAAGCCTGGAACAAGATGCTCAAATCCGTTCTCACAGAAGCCAAAGAGTAAAAGCAGATCGCCGGCCGCTCTAAGCGGGTGTCTGTGAAAATAAACTGGCGCGCTGTTGTGGGTTTTGTTACTCTTTGTCTG
>CAYRZI010000317.1:0-1647 GCA_964428605.1 uncultured Woeseiaceae bacterium | reverse complement strand
GCGGCTGGGCGGCGCAGCAGATCCTCACCGACGAAGGAGAAATATCCCGCGCGGCTTACAAGTTCCGCGATACGCTGACGCTGCTCTCCGCCGGGCTGATGGGGCTCGCGGCCGGCGCGCTGGCCGACCGCATCGGCATCCGCCCCCTGATGGTGTTCGGCCTGGTGCTGCTGTCCGGCTGCAACCTCATGTACGGCCGCGTCGACACCATCTGGGAGATGTACGGCATCCATTTCCTGTTCGGCATCGTCCTCACCACCGCCGGGCTGATCGTGAACGTCATGCTGGTGTCGCGATGGTTCGTGCGGCTGCGCGGCGTGGCCATCGGCATCACGCTGGCCGGCACCAGCCTGGGCAATGCCCTGCTGCCCACGATCAACACGCTGCTGATCCAGTCGGAAGGCTGGCGCGCGGCCTTCGGCTGGATCGCCATCCTGCCGCTGCTGCTGATCCCGCCGCTGCTGCTGCTGGTCAGGGACAAGCCGGCGGACAAGGGACTGGCACCGCTGGGCGGCGTGCAGACCCGGGCGGGCCGCGCGTCGGCCGACGACCTGCCCGGCATGACCTATGCGGAGGCGCTGCGGGACCGCAATCTCTGGCTCATTGCGCTGATCGCTTTCTGCACCTTCTATGCCATCCTCGGGGCGGCCTCGAACCTGTTCCTGTATCTCAACGGCCGCGGCTTCACGCCGCAGACGGCGGCCGCCGGTATCGGGCTGGTATTCACCCTGGGGCTGTTCGGCAAGATCGGCAGCGGCGTGCTGGCCGACCTGATCGGCAAGAAACGGGTGTTCATCCTGGGGCTGGCGGTGATGTTCGCCGGCAGCCTGTTCATCCTGCAGCCGGGCGCCATCTGGATCGGGCTGGTGCTGTTCGGCTTCGGCTGGGGCGGTCTCTACACCCTGCTGCAGCTCCTCTGCGCCGATATCTTCGGCCTGAAGGCCCTGGGCAAGGTCATCGGCACCATCACCATCCTGGATGCGGCCGGCGGCGGGCTGGGCCCCTTCCTCACCGGCTACTTCTACGACGTGAGCGGCAACTACGAGCTGTCCTTTGCCGTCATCGCCGGACTGGTGGGCGCGGCCCTGCTGGCCGGGCTGCTCATCCGGATTCCCGAGCTGCCGCCGGGTGCCACCGGGGAGGGCGCCCCGGATGCGCAGCGCCCCGGCGGCCCGGACTGATCCGGCTCAGTAGCCTTCCCAGCTGTCGCTGACCTTCTCCTCGTCGATGAGGGTACGGCGCGCGATCCTGCCGGCCTTGATCCACTGCCAGACCCGGCAGCGGTAGCGGCCGCAGTCCGACATCTGGATCATCTCGTAGAGATACAGGTCGGGCTCGCCCTTGCGCACCCAGTTCAGCATCAGCGTCCGGTTGTAGTCGTCCAGCGGCACCTCGGCGGCCCAGCCCGTGATGAGTTCGTTGTCGAACCAGACCCGGCCGTCCCGGTAGGTGGCGGGGAAATCCCGGGTCTCGGTGCTGCCGTCCTCCCAGGTATACAGGTTGGTCTGGTGGTAGGGATACTCGCCGTCCGCCGGGAACCGGCAGATCAGCCGGCTGCGGTGCTCGTCGATCTTGTTGCCCTCGGCGTCCGTGTGCCGGTACCAGCCGTCCCAGACGCCCTCGTTCGCCGCCAGCAACGGCATCGCC
>CAYRZI010000316.1:0-1651 GCA_964428605.1 uncultured Woeseiaceae bacterium | reverse complement strand
CAGAGTCTGCGGATCAGCGAGATGATGTACCATCCGATCGATCCGGCCCGACCCGACGATCCCAGCGATCCGAACGAAGAGTTCATCGAACTGACCAATATCGGCAGCCAGACCATCAATCTCAACCTCGTGCAGTTCACCAACGGCATCGACTTTACCTTCGGCGATATCGAACTGGCCCCGGGCGCCTATACCCTGATCGTCGAGGACGCCAACGCCTTCGCCGCCCGCTATGGAGCGGGCCTGCCGGTCGCAGGACAGTTCGAGGACCGACTGGCCAATAACGGCGAGAAGATCACCCTGCGCGATGCTATCGGTACGGTGATCCACAAATTCGACTACAACGACAACTGGCGGGATATCACCGATACCGACGGCTATTCGCTGACCATCATCGATCCGTACCATCCGGATCCCAATACCTGGGACGACAAGGACGCCTGGAGAGCGAGCGTCTATCCCGGCGGCTCTCCCGGCACCGACGACGGCGGCATACTGCCGAATCCGGGCGCGATCGTATTCAACGAGGTCCTGGCCCATTCCCATGATGAGAACACCGACTGGGTCGAGTTGCTCAATACCTCCGACGCTCCCGTGGATATCGGGGGCTGGTATCTCAGCGACAGTGCATCGGATCTGCAGAAGTACCGCATCGCAGCCGGCACGGTCCTGGGGCCCGGGCAGTACCTGGTATTGCACGAAAAGACCAATTTCGGGGGCGATAGTTCCGATCCGGGCGCGCTTAGCGGCTTTGCGCTGAGCGAGAACGGAGAGACGGTCTATCTGAGTTCCGCTATTGCAGGGCAGTTGGCCGGATATCGCGAGCGTCAGGACTTCGGCGCTTCGGCGACGGGAATTCCCTTCGGGCGCTACTTCAAGGCCAGTACGGGCAATGTGAACTTCGTGGCGATGAGCGCTGCGACGCCGTGGGGGCCGAACGCTTTGCCGAAGGTCGGGCCGATCGTGATCTCCGAGATCAGCTACAATCCTTCGTGGCCGGTGGGAGGGGCGTATACGAACGATCAGTACGAGTTCGTGGAACTGACGAACATCTCGGCGATGCCGGTTACGCTATATCGGTATGAGAAATCCGCACCGTGGCGGTTTACCGACGGGATCGAGTTTACGTTTGCCGAGGTTCCCGATGAGGTAACGATTGCGGCCGGGGCGCGGATTGTGATTGCCAAGGAGCCGGAGGCGTTTATGTGGCGCTATCCGGAGGTGCCTGCGGAAGTGATATTCGGGCCGTATGACGGGAATCTGAGCAATGCCGGCGAGCGGCTGGAGCTGGGTTCGCCCGGGGATGTGGATAAGTTCGGCGATCGGCGGTATATCCGCGAGGATCGGGTGGTCTACAGCGACGGTTCGCATCCGAAGGACCAGCCGGGCAACGTGGACCTCTGGCCCACGGAGGCCGACGGCCAGGGCTTGTCGCTGCATCGGATTACCGACAGCGACTACGGCAACGACCCGGCCAACTGGCAGGCCGGGGCACCTTCGCCGGGGCAATAGCCAGTCCATTCTCATTGGAACCCAGCAGCTATCCGTATGCACGGTCAGAGACTCAGTAGGAGCGGACGACGGTGCGGTACGGTCGGTTGCGTTTGTTGGGCGGCAGGAGCAGGCTGAGGTCCTCCTTTTCGGCGTACGT
>CAYRZI010000315.1:0-1659 GCA_964428605.1 uncultured Woeseiaceae bacterium | reverse complement strand
GATGAAAGCATCCGACCTGCTGGTACGCTGCCTGGAGGCCGAGGGCATCGAATACGTCTTCGGCGTCCCCGGCGAGGAGAACGCCGACTTCATGCTGTCGCTGGAGGAAAGCGGGCAGATCCGCTTCGTGCTCA
This sequence comes from uncultured Woeseiaceae bacterium, assembly GCA_964428605.1. Lineage (GTDB taxonomy): Bacteria > Pseudomonadota > Gammaproteobacteria > Steroidobacterales > Woeseiaceae > Lentisalinibacter. Next base: position 1,525 of record CAYRZI010000315.1, on the reverse strand, counting down.
CGCGCCACGAGCAGGGTGCCGCCTTCATGGCCGAGATCTACGGGCGGCTCACCGGCAACCCGGCCGGCTGCCTGGGCACGCTGGGTCCGGGTGCCACCAACCTCATCACCGGCGTGGCGGATTCCAACATGGACCGCGCGCCCATGCTGGTGCTGACCGGCCAGGGCTCCACCCTGCGCCTGCACAAGGAGTCCCACCAGATCATGGACGTGGTCGGCATGTTCGAGCCGGTGACCAAGTGGGCCACCACCATCCACAACGCCCGCACCATCCCGGAGATCGTCAGGAAGGCGGTGCGGCTCGCCCGCACCGAGAAGCCGGGCGCCGTACACATCGAGCTGCCCGAGGACGTGGCCAAGCGCGACGTGGCGGCCGAACCGCTGGAACCCCGGCGCTTCCGCCGCCCCGGCCCGGACGACAAGATCGCCGACCGGGCCTTCGCCATGCTGGCGGAGGCGAAGCGCCCGGTGATCATCGCCGGCAACGGCGCCATCCGGCGGCGTGCCTCGAAGCAGCTCAGGATCTTCTGCGAGTCCACCGGCATCGGCGTGCTGAGTACGTTCATGGCCAAGGGCGCGGTGGACATGGATGCCGACTACTGCCTCTATACCATCGGTCTCGGCGCCAAGGACATACCGACGCTCGCCATCGACGAGGCGGACCTGGTGATCACGCTGGGCTTCGACATGGTGGAGTACCACCCGCGGCTGTGGAACCCGGAGCGGGACAAGACCATCATCCACGCCGACTTCCTGCCGGCGGAGATCGACCAGCACTATCATCCCGAGATCGAGCTGGTCGGCGATCTGGCCCACACGTTGTGGATGCTGAACGAGCGGGTACGCGAACGCGGTCTGCCGGACTTCGACCTCGCCTCCCAGCGGGCCGTGCGCGAGCGCATGACCGCGGAGCTCGCCGCCCACGCCGACGATGACACCGAGGGCGTGATCCGGCCCCAGAAGATGCTCTGGGACGCCCGCCAGGTGATGGGTCCGGCCGACATCCTGTTATCGGACGTGGGCGCCCACAAGATGTGGATCGCCCGCCACTACCACTGCCACGAGCCCAATACCTGCCTGATACCGAACGGCTTCTGCTCCATGGGCTCGGCCCTGCCCGGCGCCATCGCGGCGAGCATCGTGCATCCGGACAGGAAGGTGCTGGGCATCGCCGGCGACGGCGGCTTCCTGATGAACGTGCAGGAGATGGAGACGGCACAACGGCTCGGCAGCGACATCGTCATGCTGGTCTGGGAGGACGGCGGCTACGGGCTGATCAGCTGGAAACAGGAGGACGAGTTCGGCCGCCACACCGCGCTCGGCTTCGGCAACCCGGACTGGCTGCAGCTGGCGGAGTCCTTCGGCTGGAGCGGCCACCGGGTGGAGCGCTCACGGGAGTTCCGCACGACACTGGAGACGGCCTTCGCGGAGAAAGGGCCGAGCCTGGTGGTGGCGCCGGTGGACTACCGGGAGAACCGGGAACTCACCCGCCGGCTCGGCGAGATCATCGGGGCGGGGATCGTGGG
>CAYRZI010000314.1:0-1679 GCA_964428605.1 uncultured Woeseiaceae bacterium | reverse complement strand
ATTGAAAAATAAAAAGGAAAGTGAATGGGTTAAGAAAATCAAAAAGAAAATTAAGAGTTATAAAAATTTAAGTGAGGAAGAGATACTTGCATTAGAGAATATAAAAAAACAAATAAATAAAATGAAAACGGCATTTTAAAATGTTAAAACAAATAGAAAAAAAGAGATTGAAAAATTTTGTGAAGAAAAAAATAGGAGAAAGGCAGGATTTATATGATATAGAAAGTAAGATGGACAATAGTTTAAATTATTGGGAAAATAAAAGAATAATAAATGAAGATTTGATTGAAAAATTTAATATTAGTTATGAGAATATAGATAATGTTACTAAAAAAGAGGCAGAAATAATTCCAAAAGAGAAAGTAAAAGAAGTAGAGGTGCAGGAATTACAAAAAATAGAGAAATATGCAGAATCAGAATTTAATAAAACTTTAAATGATATTGAAAAACAAGAAACAACAAAGACGATAGAGGACATTTATTTTATTCCAAAACAATATGCAAAAATGGTAGCAGGGGGGTTTTCAAGAGGTTTTTTATTATTTGGCGAGGCAGGAACAGGCAAAACCTATTCTGTAATGAGGGCATTTCAGGAAACAGGAAAGAAATTTGTTTTATTGACTGGACATATAACATCTATGGAATTATACCATTTTATATTTGAGCATAGAAAAGAAAATATTGTTTTAGATGATGTTAATGTTTTAAATAATGAGGAAAATCTTAATTTGCTTAAATCCTGTTTAAACGAAAATTCAAGGATAGTTCAGTATCATACCACAAGTTCAAGATTAAGAGTTCCTAATCAGTTTATTTTTGAAGGTAGTTTGATAATTCTTTTAAATAATGTTCCGAAAAAAACAGAAAGTTTAAGGGCAGTGGAAAGCAGAATATTAACCTATGAGTTAAAATTAGATTATAAAACCAAAATTAAGATTCTAATAGAATTGGCGAAACAGGATTATAAAGATATTAACAAAGATGATAGGCAGAACATAGTTAAATGGATTAAAGAGAATACAAGTGAGGCAACAGAAAATTTAAATTTAAGATTGTTGTTTATGTGTTATGAGTTTTTTAGGTTTGATAAGCATAATTGGAAAAAAATGGCTTTAAATTTAATTCAAAATAATTATTATCTGGATTTAATAGTTCAGGGCTTAAATTCTGCTGAATGGTGCGAAAAAACAGGATTAAGTGCAAGAACATATAGGAGATATAAGAATAAGTTAATCAGTAGTGGCGGACATTTGGACATCAAATAGAGATATGAGCACACATCCAGAAACAGTAAATAAGAGTGGTTTTGTGGCATAGAATAAACGATTTTTGCTTTTGAATACTAAACACTTTCACAAGACGATTTAGGTAGTTTTTGAGGTGTTTGAATAGTGATGTTGAAGGAAGTGTGGATTTTGAAAAAAATAACTCATATTTTTTGATTTCTTGAATAATTTTTTTTTATATAGTAATTCTAAAAAAATAAATTCCGAGCAAAATACACGGGTATAACAGGGATTTTGTATAACAACAACTGTAACAAGAGCCCCCGTGTAGAATTGGATTAATCTTGTATAACATATATATATATGTTATACAAGAATAGTATGATATGTATTAAAAAATCTTTGATTATTCTAACTAACCTAAGTCAAAATAAATAAATAAATAAATAAATA
>CAYRZI010000313.1:0-1680 GCA_964428605.1 uncultured Woeseiaceae bacterium | reverse complement strand
GGCCGCCCGCCGCGAGCGATGCACCATGACCATGAAGATCAGCCTGACCATCAGCGAACGCGACCTCAAGCAGTTCCGCAAGGCCATGCGGGGCGCACGCGCCGCGGCGAAGGACGCCGACGAGGCCGAGATCGTAAAGGCCACCCGCGAGGTCATGGATTCCCTCCACCCGGGCGTACTGCCCGACTTCGTCCGCGAACGCCTGCCGCGGCTGCAGGCCATGTGCGCCATGCTGGAAGACCAGGAATGGGATCTGCCGGCAGCCGAGCGCCTGAAGCTGCTCTCCGCGCTCATCTACTTCGGCGACCCCGAGGACCTCATCCCCGACCAGATGCCCGGACTCGGCTATCTGGACGATGCCATCATGATCGAGCTGGTGCTGCGGGAGCTGAAGCACGTCATCGAGGCCTACGACGACTTCTGCGAGTTTCGCGACAACTACTTCCGCCGCTTCAAGGTGGGCACCGACGCGGTGACGCGCCGCGAGCGCATCGCCGCCCGACGCGACCAGCTGCACGAGCGCATGAGGCGGCGCATGCAACGCGACCGGGAAACCGCCGCGATACCGGCACCGCTGTGGTAGGAAACCGGCCGGACGGGGCGCCGCGGCTCAGTAGCGGATGAGTGCGGAACCCCAGGTGAAGCCGCCGCCGAAGGCTTCCAGCAGCAGGGTCTGACCCCGGCTGATGCGGCCGTCGCGTACGGCCACGTCCAGTGCCATCGGCACCGAGGCGGCCGACGTGTTGCCGTGATCCTGCACGGTAAGCACCACGCGCTCCATGGGCATCTCCAGCCGTTTCGCCGTCGCCTGGATGATGCGGATGTTGGCCTGGTGCGGGATGAGCCAGTCGATGTCGCTCTTGGTGAGGTGGTTCTCCGCCAGCGTCTCGTCGACGATGTTGCCCAGGGTCTTCACCGCCACCTTGAACACCTCGTTGCCGCGCATGTGGATCGCCGCCTCGCTGCGCAGCATGTCGTCCAGCTTCTCCGACGGGCCGGCCGGAAAGAACAGCAGGTCCTTGTACTGGCCGTCGGCGCCCAGGTGGGTGGAGACCACGCCGGGCTCGTCGGCGGGCTTCAGCACCACCGCCCCGGCACCGTCCCCGAACAGCACGCAGGTCTGGCGGTCGTCCCAGTCGGTGATCCTCGACAGCGTCTCGGCGCCGATCACCAGCGCGCAGCCGGCTGCGCCGGTACGCACGTATTTATCGGCCACGCTCAGCGCGTAGATGAAACCTGTGCACGCAGCCTCGATACTGAACGCGGCACAGTCGTGGATGCCGAGCTTCTCCTGCACGAGGCAACCCACGTTGGGAAAGACCCGGTCCGGCGTGGTGGTGCCCACCACGATGAAATCGATGTCGGCCGGGCCCACGCCGGCGGCCGCCATGGCCTCCCGCGCGGCGCCCACCGCGAGGTCGCTGGTGTACTGCCCGTCGGCAGCGATATGGCGCCGCTCGATGCCGGTGCGGGTGCGGATCCACTCGTCCGTGGTATCCACCATCTTCTCCAGGTCCGCGTTGGTGAGGACCCGGTCGGGCAGGCAGCGGCCGGTCCCCTCGATGCGCGAGTAATTCATGCGGCTTCCCGTTGCAGCAGGCGTCCGATCTGGGACGGCACGTCGTGCTCGACCTCGACCACCGCCGTCTCGATGGCATGCAGGAAGGCCAGCTCGTCGGC
>CAYRZI010000312.1:0-1690 GCA_964428605.1 uncultured Woeseiaceae bacterium | reverse complement strand
AGCGCCATCGCCGAGGCGACCGGCACCGTCACCATCTCTTCCACGTCCACGCCGATCGAGCGCCCCTCCGACTCCATCACGCCGATCACGCGGAAGCGGCTGTCGCCGATGCGCAGCCATTTTCCGATGGCGGATTCCCGGCCGAAGAGTTCGGACTCGATCCTGCTGCCGATCACGCAGAGCGGCGCGGCGAGGCTCCAGTCCCTCTCCGGCAGGAACTGGCCCTTCGCCATGCGCCAGCGGCGGATGGGAAGCATCTCGCTCGTCGTGCCGAAGATCGGCACCTCGCGCTCCAGGCCCGCATGCTGCACCCCGGCGGCGCCGATGACGATGGGAGCCACGCGGCTGACGCTGTGGTGGCGCTTCAGGGCTGCGGCGTCGTCGACGGTGAGATCGCGTGTGGTGCCGCCATAGCTCGCCCCGATCGTACCGCCGGTGGTCTCGGACCGGCCGGGCAGCACGATGACGAGGTTGGTGCCGAGCGAGGAGAACTCGTCGGTGACGTAATGCCGGGCGGCCTCGCCGAGACCGGTCAGGAGCACTACGGCTGCGACGCCGATGGCCATCGCCAGCAGCATCAGCGCCGTGCGGCCCGGCGCCCGCTCGATCGAATGCAGGGAGAACCGCGTGACGTCCAGCGCTCTCATTCCGGGGCTCCGCGCGCATCCTCCACGATGCGTCCGTCCGTCATCCGCAGCCGCCGGTGTGCGCGGCTGCCGATGCCCGGGTCATGCGTGACCACGATGAGCGTGATGCCGCCGGTGTTCAGCGCCTCGAGTATGGCCACCACCTCGCGGCCGGACTGGCTGTCCAGGTTCCCCGTCGGTTCGTCGGCCAGGATCACCTCGGGCCGGGTGACCGTCGCGCGGGCGATGGCGACGCGCTGACGCTGACCGCCGGAGAGCTGGTCCGGACGATGGTCCATACGGTCCGCGAGACCGGTCTCCGTGTGGATCTCCTCGACCCGGGTGCGGCGCTCGGCGACGGGTATGCCGGCCAGCATGAGCGGCAGCTCGACGTTCTCGTGCGCCGTGAGGCGGGGCACGAGGTGGAAGAACTGGAAGACGAAACCGATCTTGTGACCGCGGACCTCGGCCTGCTCCACGTCGTCCAGCTCCATCGTGTCGCGGCCGTCGAGCCGATACACGCCGCTGCTCGGCCGGTCGAGGAGCCCGATGATGTTCAGCAGCGTGGACTTGCCGGAGCCCGAAGGGCCCATGAGCGAGACGTACTCGCCGTGGTCGATGTCGAGATCGACGTCACGCAGCGCATGAACCTCCTCGTCGCCCACCTCGAAGATGCGCTGAACGCTGTCCATCGCGATGAGCGACATGGGGCCGGCCGTCAGTCGCCCTCGGCGACGGCGGGTACGCCGGGCGCGACGCCCGTTCGGTCCACGGAGAGGACCACGCGCTCGCCCTCGGCCAGGCCGGCGGTGATCTCGGTCACCTGCCAGTTGCGCAGCCCGGTCTCGATCGACTTCTCGGCCAGCGTGCCGTCCTCGCCCAGCACCAGTACGCGGCCGTCGTCCAGCACGGCCTGGCTGGAGACGTACAGGGTGTCGCCGTGCACCTCCAGGATGACCTCGACGTCCGCGCTGTATCCCGGCAGCAGATTCGCGGACGGCTCGTCGAACTCGGCCTCGATGTCCACGGTGCGGGCCTGCTTCTCCACATCGAGCACGTAGGGC
>CAYRZI010000311.1:0-1693 GCA_964428605.1 uncultured Woeseiaceae bacterium | reverse complement strand
ACGGACCCCAGTGCCACCAGCCTGAGCGTGGAGAACAGGACGTCGACGACGTCCTCGCTCACCGGCATCGTCAGCGGGAAGCTGAATTCCACCACGCCGGGTTCCACCTGGCGCACCTCCAGGTCCTCGGTGTGGCGCTGGAGCAGCTCGCGCACGCCCGGATTATCGGCCAGCGCCACTGAGCGGATACGCCGGATGCCCCGTTCGGCCGCCGCCCCGGCGATGCGCTCCAGCAGCCGCTTGCCGATGCCCCGGTGCTGCCAGTCGTCCACCACGACGATGGAGATCTCGGCGGTCTCGGGGTCCGACTGGCTGCGCACGAAGCGCGCGACGCCGATCCCCTCCGGCTTGCGCTCGCCGTCGCCCGGGATCATGGCGCCCAGGGCGTAGTGGTCCGTGCCCTCGAATTCGGTGAGATAGCGCAGCTCCTCGTCGCTGAGCCCGGTCTTGCTCGTGAAGAAGCGCCGGCGCCGCGACTCGGGCGACAGGCGGGTGAAGCCCTCGGCAAGCAGTGCCTTGTCCGAGGGCAGCACGGCCCGGAACTCGATGGGCGTGCCGTCATCGAGCGTGTGCCGTTCCCGGAAGGCGCGGGTGTATCGCATGGACGGAATCCTATCAGCCGCAGCGCCGGGCCGCTCGCGGCTGCAGGCCGAACGCGGCCGCTGAACGGTCAGCACAGCGGCTGCAGGCACTGCCAGACCCGCTCGCCCCGGGGCAGGAGCCGGTAGCCCGTGGCCGGCGGATAGTCGTCGATCAGCGAGCGCTGGATCCAGCGGCCGTCCGCCATCCGTTTCAGGCCGAGGGTGATCGCACGGGGGGTGGCTCCGGCGAGGGCGGCACGCAGATCCCGGAACCGCACCCGGCCGCCGCCGATGGCCGCCACCAGCGGCAGCGTCCACTTCCGGTAGGCGAGATCCGCCCCGCCGTTCCGGGTCACGGTGCGGTCGAGGGCGGCGCAATGCCGCGCGACCGCACGGCCGCCGTCGGTCAGCAGGTATTCGGGCCGCATGGGGTGACCATGGCCCGTGTTGCGACGGACCAGGCCCAGCCCGATCAGGTGGTTCAGGGTGGCGCTCAGCGAGGCCCGGCTGATGCCTGACATCCGGGCGAGGGTGACGAACTTCGCGCCTCCGGTCTCGTGGAGTCGGGCGAGCACCGGGATGCTCCAGCGCCGCATTACCAGGGCGAGCAGGGGTTCGGTGTCCCGAGCCGGTTGCCTGTTTCCATCCGTGCTGCTCATAGCTTGACTAGATTATATATCAAGTATAAAAAGTGAACCACAAGGCGACGGAGGAACACAACATGACGAAGAACATCGACTTCGACGGGGGGCTTACCCTGTCTCTGCCCGTGCGGGACCTGGAGGCGTCCCTGCGCTGGTACGCAGAGCATCTCGGCTTGGAGTTGCTCTACCGGCTGGACGAGCTGGGCTGGTGCGAGATGACCTCACCGGTCGAGAAGGTGAACGTCGGCCTGAGCGTCGTCGAGAAGCCGCAGCCCGGCGGCATGACGCCGACCTTCGGGGTTCACGACATCGAGGCCGCGAAGGCGTTCCTGGCCGAGCGGGGTATCCCCATCGACGGAGACATCGTCACCATCGAAGGCATGGTGCGGCTGCTGACCTTCTACGACCCGGACGACAACGCGCTGATGTTCTACCAGACGATCGGCGAGATGCCGTCTGCCTGACCGG
>CAYRZI010000310.1:0-1723 GCA_964428605.1 uncultured Woeseiaceae bacterium | reverse complement strand
CACTGCTCGGCGCGGACCAGGAGATCCTCGCTCAGCGTCTCGTAGGAGGTGGTGAGTTCCGCCGGGATGAAGCCTTCGTCGAGCAGGAAATCCCGTGAGGCGTCGCCGAAGCTCTCGATGTCCAGCGTGGGGCGGTGGGCGAAATCCTCCCGCGCGCCGCAGTTGTGCAGGCGGGCCGTGAAGCGCCCGATCTGGCGCAGCAGGCGGGCGTCGTCGAGTTCGGCCGCGTGCCCGCCGTGGCGGGGATAGACGGCGAGGCGGAAACGGCCCACGTGGTGCAGGGTCCGGCCGTCGATCGCCATGGGCGCCACCACGGGAATCTCCGCGTCCGCGAGCTCCCGGGCGAAGTCGTGCTCTTCCAGTATGGCCGCGTCGCTCCAGCGGCCCGGGCGGTAGTACTTGGCCACCAGCGGCGGGCCGTCCTCGATGCCCACCTGGTAGACCCGGTTCTCGTAGCTGTTCAGGGCCAGCAGGCGGCCGTCGGTGAGGAAACCCAGCGACTCGATGGAGTCGAGGATGTCTGCAGGCCCCAGCTGACGGAAGGCCAGCGTGTCGTCTTCTTGCTCTGCCGGCATGGCCATGGCTCAGTGTAGCACCCGGGCTGGCAGCCCCACGGGCCATTCGTTAACCTTCACCGCCGCCGGTAACCGTTTCGTTGCCTGAGCGACATCATCCGGAATCTATCGCAAGCGTTCACCATCGTCCGCCGCCAGGAGACCTGTCCATGCCGAGAGTCAGCGCCAACGGAGTCGAGATCGAGTACGACGAGTTCGGTTCGCCCGACGACCCGGCCATACTGCTCATGATGGGGCTCGGCATGCAGCTCATCACCTGGAGGGAGCCGTTCTGCCGCCTGCTGGCCGACGCGGGCTACCGGGTGATCCGCTACGACAACCGGGACACCGGGCTTTCGAGCCGCTTCGGCCACCTGCGCACGCCGGCCATACCCACCGTGGTGTTCCGCGGCCTGCTCGGGATGCGGCAGAAGGTGGCGTACACGCTGTCCGACATGGCCATCGACGCCGTGGGCCTGCTGGATGCGCTGGCCATCGAACGGGCGCACGTGGTGGGCGTGTCCATGGGTGGGATGATCGGACAGATCATGGCGGCGAAGCATGCCGAACGCGTGCAGTCGCTGGTCTCCATCATGTCCACCAGCGGCCACCGGTCGCTGCCCCGTCCCCGCCGCGAGATTCGCCAGCACATCTTCCGCGCCCGTCCGGCGGATGCCAGCCGCGAGGAGGTGGTGGAACACGCCATCCGTACCATCCAGCTCATCGGCAGCCCCCGCTATCCCACGGACGAGGCCACCATCCGGGCCCATGCCGAGGAGGCCTTCGACCGCGCGTACTATCCCCAGGGCGTGCTGCGTCACGTGGGCGCCATCATCGCCGACGGCAGCCGGCGTGGGCGGCTGCGGGCCATCCGCCGGCCGAGCCTGGTGGTCCACGGTACCGACGACCCGCTGGTGCCGGTGGAGTGCGGCATGGACACCGCCGAGCACATCCCCGACGCGCGCCTGGAGCTGATCCCGGGCATGGGGCACAACCTGCCGGAAGGCCTGTACGAGCAGCTGGCCGACCTGATCACCAGCCACGCCCGCCAATTCCGCTAGGAGGGCCTTCAGGCCCGACTTCTCCAGGCCCGGCTTTCTCCTGGCGCAGGCCTGCCATCGGGAGAGCAGGGGTGGCGGGGACGCTCAGTCGGACGTCCTGTCCTCCTT
>CAYRZI010000309.1:0-1730 GCA_964428605.1 uncultured Woeseiaceae bacterium | reverse complement strand
GTATCCATCTTGCTCCCGACAAAAGGTCGCGGCGATGGATACCCCCGCATGACGGTCACTCCGTCAGTGGCGTGAAGGTGTTGCCAGTCAGCAGCGTCCCCGCGACCTATGCCCACCCGATGGCGGACTACCGGAGCTAGAAAGCCGGGTCGGGCCTGAAGGCTCTCCTACAGGCAACTATCCCGTGTTCTGCAGCCCCTGGGCGATGCCGTTCACGCTCGCCAGCAGCGCCGCGAACAGCTCTTCGTCCTCACGCTCCTTCGCCCGCCAGCGCGCGAGCAGGTCCACCTGCAGCAGGCTCATGGGGTCCACGTAGGGGTTACGGAGCATGATCGCCCGCTGCATGGTCTTGTCCTGGTCCAGCAGGTTCGTGTTGCCGGTGAGCCTGAGCACCATGTCGCGGGTGAGATCGAACTCGTCGCGGATCAGCGGGAAGAACTTCTCGTGGAGCGTGCCGGCCAGCTCCGAGTAGCGCGAGGCGATGGCCATGTCCGACTTGGCCAGCACCATCTCCACGTCGGCGAGCAGCGACTGCAGGTAGAACCACTCACCGGTCATCGCGGTGAACGCCTCTTCGCCGTGGATCTCGATGGCGGCGCGCAGGCCGCTGCCGAAGCCGAACCAGCCGGGCAGGACGTGGCGGCTCTGGGTCCAGGCGAATACCCAGGGAATGGCCCGCAGGTCCTGGATGCCCCGCTGCTTGCGCCGGGAGGACGGCCGTGAGCCGATGCGCATGCGCTCGATGACGTCGATGGGCGTGGCGCAGCGGAAGTAGTCGAAGAAGCCGGGCCGGTCGTAGACCAGTCCCCGGTAGACCTTGCGGCTCTCGCCGGCCACGGTCTCCATCATCCGGCGCCATTCGTCCGGTTCCGGGGTGGTGCGCTCCGGATTGGCGGTGGCGACGGAGACGGACGCCATCAGTTGCTCGATGGTACGCAGCGCGATGCCCCGCAGACCGTATTTCTCGTTGATGATCTCGCCCTGCTCGGTCACCCGCAGGCGGCCGCGGATGGTGTCCGGGGGTGCGCCCAGCACGGCGGCGTGGGTCTTGCCGCCCCCTCGGCTGGTGGTGCCGCCGCGGCCATGGAACAGGGTGATGTCCAGGTTTTCGCTGTCGAGTTCGCGCACGAGATCCGCCTGGGCCTCGTACAGTGCCCAGCGGGCCGAGGCGAGTCCCGAGTCCTTGTTGCTGTCCGAATAGCCCACCATGATCATCTGTTCGTCGTTCCGGTGGGTGAGGTGCTTGCGGTAGACCGGGTCAGCGAGCAGCTCGCGCATGATACGGGTGCCGTTCCTGAGGTCGTCCACGGTCTCGAACAGGGGTGCGACGTCCAGCGGTACCTTGCCGCCCTTCGATGCCAGGTCGCCCCAGCGGGCCAGCAGCAGCACGGAGAGCACGTCGTCCGCCCCCTGGGTCATGCTGACGATGAACGGCCCGACCGCCCGCCTGCCGTATTTGCGCCGGCAGAAGGCGATGGCCTGGAACACGGCCAGGGTCTTGCGGATGCGGGTGTCCGTGCTGTCGGCCCGGGGCAGCTCCCGGTCCTGCAGGGCCTCGCGGATACGCTCCGCCCGGTCTTCCGGCGTCCACTGCAGCCAGTCCTCGATCTCCAGACAGCGGCCGACTACCTCCCGGTGCACCAGGGCGTCCTGGCGCACGTCCAGGGTCAGCAGGTGGAAGCCGAAGGTGCGGATGCGCCGGAGCAGCCGGCGCACCGCGAACAGGCCGG
>CAYRZI010000308.1:0-1736 GCA_964428605.1 uncultured Woeseiaceae bacterium | reverse complement strand
CCTATCCGTTTGACACCGGTCGCTTTGCTAACGTACTGAGGAAGGCGGCAGAGCGTGCGGACCAGGAAACCAGCGTACCAGCAGGACATGGCATCGGCATCGCCGCGCACCGCACCTTTTTCACGTACGTTGCCCAGGCTGTCGAAGCCTCCGTAGGGGCTACCGGAAAAGTGCGGGTCCACCGAGTGTACTGTGTTGTCGATTGTGGGCGCTCAGTTAATCCGAACGCAGTCCGGGCCCAGATGGAGGGCGGAATTATGTTTGCACTTGGTTTTGCCATCAATGCCCCGATCACCGTGGCCAGCGGTCGGGTCCAGCAGAACAATTTCAGCGATTATCCGATCTTAAGGATGTCGGAGGCGCCTCAGATCGACGTGGAAATCATACAGAGCCGAGAGCCACCGACCGGGGTAGGAGAGGCTTGCGTCCCCCCGCTTGCGCCGGCGCTCTGTAGTGCCCTGTTCGCCGCTACCGGCACACGGATACGCCGCCTCCCGATTGGCGAGCAGCTGATCACCGGCAGCGAGCAGGTGAGTGCCAGTGGCAGGCCATAGCATTCCAAATGGCCTTGCGTCGGCAGACGACGGGACCAAGCACCCCAGCGGTCGAAAGCGCGTGGCCATCATCAGCAATAACCTCTCAGCCGGCAGCGCCCTCGCATGTGTCTCGATCGCGCGCGCATTAGCCCCACACTTCCAAGTTCGGATCTTCGGCACCTTCTTCGGTCGCAGTCCGTGGCCGGGTATCCTGGACGGCGATATCGAGGTACTCGATTTTCCGGTTCGACCCCTACCACTGTACGTTCGGACGATGTATGCCATATCTCGTTCCATCGATGCCGACGTCGTCATTGCACACCAGTTCCGATTGTCGAGTTTCGGGACTGCCCTGCTGCACAGATTCAGGACGCGGACGCGCTTTGCCGTTTACCTGGATGACGACGACATCGCTTTGACGACATCCGGCCGATCGCAACCATTCCGCAAACGAATTCGCAACGTGAATGGCGATCTGACAACGCGCCTTATCTCCCGGCTACGCAATCGAGAAGATGCTCTTTTTTGCGGGTCCAGGCACTTTAGAGATCGATTCGGCGGCACGGTCGTACCACTCGGGCGCGATCCGACTCGATATAATCCGGACACAACTGATCGTGCCGGCATCCGTCGTGAACTTGGATTCGGGCCCCGTGACATCGTCCTCGGCTTCATGGGAAACCCGCGACCGCATGTCGGCATCGAAGATCTGGCAAAGGCAGTCGAGCAGTTGCACGATCCAGACGTGGTAGTGCTGATCGTACCCTCACGGAAGTTGAATGCTTATGCCAGGACTCTTCTCGAGACCACAAGCGCGCGCGTCCAGGTTCTCGAGGAGATGCCGAGTACAAGCATCCCCGGACTTCTCGCCGCATCGGATATGGTGGCAGTGCCCCAACGAAGCGAGAACTATAGTGTCGGGCAGCTTCCTGCCCGTCTCGTTGAAGCTATGGCAATGGCTAAACCGATAATCGCGACACGGGTAGCTGATTTGTCTAGATTTCTGGAGGAATCGGCTATGTATATTGATGAACGCAATCCCGCGCAACTCGCTCAGGCGATCGCCTGGATAAAGGCGAATCCGGAGGAAGCAGCCCGACGGGGCGCTCTCGCCAGACAGGTATTTCTCAGTGAACTGACGCTTGAGGCCATGGCGAATCGGCTGGTGCCGCGCCTCAACGATCTGATGGCCGATTGATA
>CAYRZI010000307.1:0-1752 GCA_964428605.1 uncultured Woeseiaceae bacterium | reverse complement strand
AAGGCGTTGTGGAGGGTACGGTAAAATATACCCGTCTTAATTATTTTGTGCCGGTTCCACAAGTTAACGATCTGGAAGAATTGAACGCTATACTGCTTGAGCAGTGCCGGGAAGATATGAATCGCCGCCTTCGGGGTGGAGCGGGCAGCAAGGCGGAACTTCTCATTGAGGATCAGGCCGCTTTTATTCCCCTGCCGCCATCGCCCTTTGACACATGCAGGAAGCGATCGACCAGAGCCAGTTCACTATCCCTTGTCAGGTTTGATGACAACGACTATTCTGTACCTGTTGCGTACGCTCATCATGAGATACTTGCCAAAGGGTATATTGACCGGGTTGTTCTCTGCAATAAAGCAACGGTAGTTGCTGAACATCCTCGTTCATGGGGAAAGCAGGGCATCTTTTTCGATTACCGTCATTACCTTCCGTTATTGGAACAAAAACCGGGATCGCTTGATCACGCCCGCCCGATGGCAGAGCTGCATTTGCCGGAATGCTTTGAAACGTTGCGCCGGCGCCTGGTAGCTGAGGAGACAACTGAAGGAGAAGGAACCAGGGAATTTATCAGGGTACTTCGGCTTCTTGAAGACTATCCTATGGCCCGGCTCAAGCATGCGGTGGAAAAAGGAATAGATATACGCGCTCACAAAAGAGATGCTATTGCCCAGTTCCTTATTCCCCGGCCATCAATAGGACTTGCAACGTTTAAGCTGAGCGGCGGCGAACATCTTTGTCATGTACACGTAGATAAACCGGATATATCAGCATACAGCTCACTGCTCTGCCCGGGAGGTGCGTGATGAATGAGAAAGAAAAACCTGCTGTCCTGATAGAATACTACTTGAAGAAACTGAAGCTGCCAACGATCCTGAGAGAATATGCATCCATGGCCGTCGTATGCCGGGACGATGGTTCTGACTACCAAACCTATCTCATGCGTCTTGCGGAACGGGAGTTATTGGACAGGGAAAAAAGAGCCGCTGAAAGACGGATTAGAGAAGCTGGCTTCCCCGTGATCAAAACAATGGACACATACGACTTCAAAGTGCAACCTTCTATTAATGAGCGGTTGATTCGGGAACTGATGAGGGGTGAGTACATCGACAAAAAAGAAAATGTTCTGTTCATTGGAAATCCCGGTACCGGCAAAACACATCTGGCATGTGCGTTAGCATTCGCTGCTTGCACGCAAGGGCGAAGAGTACGCTTTTATACTGTTACCAAGTTGGTCACAGAGTTGATAGAATGCCGGGAAGAAAGGAGGTTGCAAAGACTTCAGAAACAATTGCAGCGACTTCAGGTACTTGTTCTCGATGAACTGGGATATGTACCTTTTACAAAAACGGGAGCCGAACTCCTGTTCGAAATTATAAGCCAGGCGTATGAGCATCACAGCCTCATTGTTACTTCGAATCTGCCGTTTGAAAATTGGACGGAAATATTTGGATCAGAGAGGTTGACCGGCGCGCTACTGGACCGTCTTACACACAGGTGCCAAATACTTGAAGCCAACGGTGAAAGCTATCGCCTGATGCAGTCAAAAAAACAAACAAAACATCGGCCCCAAAAAATATCTCATCCTGAGGCCGAGTAGTTCTATAGCAATAATGCTATGCCACCCCCTCCGGAGGGGGTGAGGTGAAAAACCATTTATCCTAATAAAGAAGTATTTGACATGGTATAGTATTGAGTCTAACTTATTAATCAGGTGTTACACTATTCGACCGCCACCCGTCTCACTTTTAGACCGCC
>CAYRZI010000306.1:0-1767 GCA_964428605.1 uncultured Woeseiaceae bacterium | reverse complement strand
CACCAGTTGGGACGGGGCATAGAAACCCATCGGCTGGCTGTTCAGCAGCGCGCACAGAAAGGCCGCCGGCTGGTGGCACTTCAGCCAGGCGGAGACGTAGACCAGCAGGGCGAAGCTCGCCGAGTGGGATTCCGGGAAGCCGTACTCGCCGAAGCCCTGGATCTGGTTGAAGATCTGTTCGGCGAACTGCTCGCCGTAACCCCGTTCCCGCATGCCGGCCTTCAGCTTCTCCTCGAAGGGGCCGAGCCCGCCGCGCCGCTTCCAGGCGGCCATCGCCCGGCGCAGGCGGTCCGCTTCGCCCGGCGTGAACCCCGCCGCCACCACGGCGAGTTCCATCACCTGCTCCTGGAATATCGGCACGCCCAGGGTTCGCTCCAGCACGCCACGAACCTCCTCGCTGGGGTAGCTCACCGCCTCCTCGCCGCTGCGCCGGCGCAGGTACGGATGCACCATGTCGCCCTGGATGGGCCCCGGACGGATGATGGCCACCTCGATGACCAGGTCGTAATAGCAGCGGGGCCGCAGCCGCGGCAGCATCGCCATCTGGGCGCGGGACTCGATCTGGAACACACCCATGGTGTCCGCCGCCGAGATCATGTCGTAGACCGCCGGGTCCTCCGCCGGCACACCGGCCAGGTCCAGCTCGCGGCCGTCGAAGCGGCGCACGAGGTCGAAACAGCGGCGGATCGCCGTCAGCATGCCGAGGCCCAGCACGTCCACCTTCAGCAGCCCCAGCTCCTCCAGGTCGTCCTTCTCCCACTGGATGACCGTGCGACCCTCCATGGCGGCGTTCTCCACGGGCACGAGCTCTTCCAGCGGGCCGTCCGAGATCACGAAGCCGCCCACGTGCTGGGACAGGTGGCGCGGGAAGCCGATGAGTTCACGCACCAGGGTGAGCAGCCGGCGCATGACCGGACTGTCCGGGTCGAGGCCGGCCTCGCGCACCCGCTCCGGGTCCACGTGGCTGCCGTCCCACCATTGCATGGCGCGCGCCAGCCGGTCGGTCTGCAGCGAGGTGAGCCCCAGCGCCCTGCCCACATCGCGCATCGCGCTCCGCGGCCGGTAGGTGATCACCGTGGCCGCCAGCGCGGCATGCTCCCGGCCGTACTTCGCGTAGATGTACTGGATCACCTCCTCGCGGCGCTCGTGCTCGAAGTCCACGTCGATGTCCGGCGGCTCATCGCGCTCCTTCGAGATGAAGCGCTCCACCAGCGTGGACATCCGCTCCGGGTCCACCTCCGTGATGCCGAGACAGAAGCAGACGGCAGAATTGGCGGCGGAGCCCCGGCCCTGGCACAGGATGCCCCGGCTCCGCGCCCAGGCCACGATATCGTGGACCGTGAGGAAATAGGGCTCGTAGGCCAGATCGGCGATGAGCGCGAGTTCGTGCCGCACGAGGTCGCGCACCTTGCGCGGGGCGCCGTCCGGCCAGCGCCGGGCCATGCCCTCCTCGGTCAGGTGCGCCAGCCAGCTGGCGGCGGTGTGACCGGCCGGCACCAGCTCCCGGGGGTATTCGTAGGCGAGTTCGTCCAGGGAGAAGTCGATGCGCTCCGCCACCGCGATCGTCTCATCGAGCAGCCCCGGCGGATAGAGTTCCGCCAGCCGTGCCGGCGTGCGCAGGTGGCGCTCGCCGTTCGGGTGCAGGGAGTAGCCGGCCTCGTGCACCGGCACCTTCAGGCGGATGGCCGTCAGCGTGTCCTGCAGCGCCCGGCGGCCGCGCCGGTGCATGTGCACGTCGCCGGCCGCCACCAGCGGCAGGCCCGTACG
>CAYRZI010000305.1:0-1793 GCA_964428605.1 uncultured Woeseiaceae bacterium | reverse complement strand
TGAAGTGTTTTTCAAAGCCGAACGATTCATCCAGACGACTATTGACTCGCTCGACAGCACTGCGTTTGTTATGCATCGTTTTCCACTTGTAACTGCTGCGGGCCAGCGGCGTGAAGATCCTTCGGTTACTCTCGATGTCAATGCGAATGTTATCGCTGATATGGCATTGCTCACGTCCGCCACACTCAAGGCCGTAGTGCTTGGACGGACAGCGGTATTTCAGAGCGGCCCTGTCCTTCTCGAAACCGCCGAACGCCATCGGCCTCTTAACCCATTGAACAGGGCAATGGCAATACACCGTCCCCTTGTAATCGTGGCTGACATTTCTCTGGCCGTGCACTAACCTGGCCCCGTCGATCTTCCACTGGTCGCGTATATCTATCACAGGCTTGATCCCATGATCGTCCCAGAGTTTGGTGATCAAATCCGTATCATCGTATCCCTTGTCGCCTAAGAAGAAATGTGCGTTATCCAGCAGATATCGCCGTCTTAACGGTAAATCTCTGATCATCTCTTTACCAACGGTCAGGTCTGAAGCAGACGCTTTGGTTACTCTATAGGCCACGGGCAACTCATATTCGGCATCGACGATGAGGTGCAGCTTGAAGCCGAACCAGCTCTTGATAGTCTCCCAGGTGCTACCGTCGGAACGTTTGCCCCGATAGGTCTTGACCGCCTTGTCGGCATCACTCTCGCCCCGCGGGTCCGGCCGGCGGTGCGTACTGGCTCTGCGAGCCCTGGACTTGATCGCTTTGCTGTCGATAGCCATGATTTCGCCAAAGCTATCGAGCAACTCGCTCAATCGATCGACAAGCTCGTAGAACAGCGAGTCGATCATATCCGCATGAGCCATCAGGCGTTTGAGAAAATTCGTATAGGCGTTGGATGACGGCACGCCATTGATGCCTTTGAGAAGGTCGAAGCCGCACAGTTGCCGAAGCTGAGCATTACGCATCAACTCACGACGCAGTGATTCAATGCTCGGATGCTGATAGACAACGCCGGCCAAAATCGAATTCCATATCGCACGGACCGGATAATCATTTCTGCCTTTGCCGCGTCGCGATTCGAGCGCCTGCATCAACTGCTCGTCAGGCAGGTGCCTTATCAGCAGCAAGAGCCTCTCTAAATCCGCAAGATTTTCAATTTCTTTCCATGAAAACAACTGTCGCTGAGGTATAATGGCCATAGGCGATTCCTTTCTCTGTAACTTGTTGCCAAACAGAATATTACAGAGATTCAAAGGACTCGCCTACTTTTTTTGAGGGGTCAATATTCCGCCAGTGACAGCCACACCCGCACTCAACGGCCAGAATCAAAACCAAATCGGGGGAAATATATTTTCGCAACGACACAAGCCCAGTCAAGCGAATCACTTCTATACAAACGGAATCCCTCATATTGGAAAAAGCCGATTATCAGCCGCCAATTGTCGGGGTAAATGTGCCGCTGAGCTCCGAAAAACACCTATCTGTGCGAGATGGGAGCGATGGTACGGAGTCAGGACCTCGCTTTCCAAAAAGCGCGGAGCGCTAACAAGGCCTATGCGATTCTTTGCCCAGTTTCAGGACACGGTAACGACCCGAAGCGAGGGTCTGCCATGCAGGCATTCTTCTCGGCGCAGCCCGATTTCCGATTTTCCTGCAGTAGTGTGTGCTCATCCCGAATTGGTGGTCACCCAATCCGCACGATTACCGGATTGGCTCTCCGTCGTTCGATGCGCCTGCAAATTTGCCGAAGAGGTAAACTTCTCGTGCATTTTCGGGTATGATATATGTCGCTGGACGATCGAA
>CAYRZI010000304.1:0-1798 GCA_964428605.1 uncultured Woeseiaceae bacterium | reverse complement strand
GGTAATTATCCGACCAGGAGGCAAAGAGGATGAACGCAACGCACGGGAAAACCCGGCTATTCGCCGTTCTCTCCATGTTCATGCTGGCGTTCGCGATGGCGGGCTGCGAGGGCGACGACGGAGCGCCCGGAGCCGACGGCGCGGACGGCGCTGACGGAGCCGACGGCATCAGCTGCTGGGATCTCAACGAGAACGGCCAGCCCGATCCGGAAGAGGATCTCAACGGTGACGGCGTGGTGGATGCCACCGACTGCAACGCGCTGGCGAGCGACGCCTATGCACCGGTGCAGCTGCACAAGGGCTACTTCGAGCAGAACCCCTACGAGGGCACCGAGTCCTGCCTGAACTGCCACGGCACCATCGGCGACGACATGATCGAGAGCGCCCACTTCAAGTGGGAGGGCCTCGCCACGAATCTCGTCGGCTTCGAAAACCAGCAGAAAGGCAAGAACGACATCATCAACAACTTCTGCGTGGCCGTGCCCAGCAACGAGGGCCGCTGCACGCAGTGCCATACGGGCTACGGCTACGACAATATCAAGACGTACGATTTCGGTAATCCCGAGAACGTGGACTGCCTCGTGTGCCACGACCAGACCGGCACCTACTCCAAGGCGCCGACCACGGCGGGCCTTCCGGCAGCGGGCGTCGACCTGAACCTGGTCGCACAGAGCGTCGCCGAAAACGGTGGCGTGCCGACCATCGAAGGCTGCATCGACTGCCACGCGGGCGCCGGCGGCGGCGACAACGTGAAGCACGGTGATCTCTCGCTCTCGCTGGCGAACACCACCCGCGAGTACGACGTTCACATGGGTACCGACGGCGCCGACTTCGAGTGCACCGCCTGCCACACCGTGAAGAAGAACGCCGAGGGCGAGGCCATCGACCACGGTATCGGCGGCATGCCCTACCACTCCGTGGACGAGGGCACACTGAAGAGCTGCACCGACTGCCACGGCGACCGTTTCAACATCCACGTGGGCACGGACGTGCAGAACATCGTCGAGAGCCACACCACGCTTGCCTGCCAGGTCTGCCACATCCCGACCTTCGCGCGTAACCAGTCGACGAAGACCGAGTGGTACTGGGAGGATGCCGGCAAGGATCTGCCGCCGAACCCCGACCCGGCGACCGGTCGTGACACCTTTGCCAAGAAGAAGGGCACCTTCGTCTGGGCGAACAACGTCCGGCCGACGCTGAAGTACTACGACGGCAAGTGGAACAAGATGCTGATCAACGAGAACGATCAGTACACCTCGCTGCCGGCAGTGCTGGCCGAGCCGGTTGCCGACTACACGACCCCGGGTGCGATGATCTATCCGTTCAAGAAGATGATCGGCAACCAGCCCGCGGATGCGAACAACAACACCATCCTGGTGCCGCATCTGTTCGGCCCGAACGGCGGCCCGAACGCCTTCTGGAAGGAGTTCGACTGGGATCTCGCCCTGGCGGAAGGCTCGGCCTTCGCCGGCCAGACCTACACCGGTGACTTCGAATTCGTCGACACGATCATGTACCTGACCGTGAACCACGAGATCGCCCCCGGTGAGGCCTCGCTGGGTGCCGACGGAAACTGCACCGACTGCCACGGCGGCAACAAGTACGACTGGACCGAACTCGGCTGGACCGCCGACCCGGTCGAAGGCGGAACCCGCCCGTAGGAGGTGCCGGACCGAACTTTCGGAACTTTTGCAACTTAATGGCGTATCGCCGGGACCCCCCGCCCGGCCCGAGGCGCCCGCGGCAATGTCCGCGGGCGCCTTTTCTTATGCCCGCCGCTCTGGCATAACCTCAGCCG
>CAYRZI010000303.1:0-1822 GCA_964428605.1 uncultured Woeseiaceae bacterium | reverse complement strand
GCCATATGATCCGTCACCCCAATCAACATGATAAAAAATCTCATCACCATCAACATCGGTCGTTGAAAAATAAAAAAGTTGATCAACATTGACTTTAACCTTGGTAGGACCTAGAATTGTTGGAGCATTTGGAGCAGTATTATCAAACTGAAGTTCATTTGAATAAGCATATGGTGTTACAAGCATTAAAACAATAAAAATGATTAAAAAAAGAGAAGTTCCTTTCATTCTTTCATTCAATTTTATAAAATAAAGATTATCATTATTAAAAGTTACTATTGATTCAGTACTTCGGAAAGTAAAAATCAATAGTATTTTTAGCCAGTAATCACATTCCGTTTTTTGGGATGCAGGATGGGAAATAGTGTAGAAGATACATTACAAGAGGAAATTGTAAATACGCTGGAGAAACATGTTTCTCTGGTTAAAGGAAAGAATTGTGTGTATTCAGATAGTAGTGAATTTATTGTGTGGAGTTGGGCAGGGATCAATCAGATCTCCATTCAGGAATCTTCTGAGGAACTCCGTGATTGTGGATATAATGTACCAAGTGGTGATGCAGTCCTTGATCGGTTATCAAAACAACCATACCATGTTCTTGAACATGGATTTGATCATGTGTTCCAAGATCATATCCAGAGAGCTCGGAAACAGCGGTTATTCACACATTCGGTGATCACCGCGATTGATTTCACTGATATTGAATGGTATGGTGAAGATATTCCCTTTATCGTTAAGGGAAAAGCGAAAAATGGGACGAAGCGATTCATCCGATTTGCAAGTATTGCGATTGTGGAAGATGGGAAACGATTCACGTTGAAAGTATTACCGGTAACACCATTGTCTGCAACTGAGGATATCGTGAAAGAATTAATTACCTATGCGCAACAGTTTGTTTCACTTCGTGTAGTTCTATTAGATCGAGGTTTTTATTCCAATGAAGTTATCAAAAAAATAAAGAAAGCAGAAGTAACATTTGTGATGCCAGCGAAAAAATATCCTAAGATCAAAGAACAGATGCAAATCGTATACAAGAATGGTCCCATCACTTATGAAATGTCAAAAGGTGAAACATATACATTACTGGTCGTGAAAGATGAAGACACGGATAAGTTCCTTCCTTATGCGACAAATATGAATGGTACGGCATCTATGATTCATGCGTTCTATGAACATCGTTTTGGTATTGAAACACAATACCGAGTGAAGAACAAGTTCTTCGGGAGGACGTGTTCTAAAAAATACACGGTGAGATATGCGTTTTTCATCCTTGCTGTTGCTTTGTATAATCTCTGGGTTCTGCTTAATATTTTAGAAAGAGGAAAAGAGGGCTTAGAACCTGGAAAGATCCCAATTAAAGTAGATCGATTGAAACATATTTTCCGTAAGATCATCTATCAACATGCACCTTTGTGATCAGTTGATAACAACTAAAAATTGATTCAATCTGTGGACGGACTGTTCCTTCTTAGTGTGAAGAAGAAATACAGATAAAATAGAGGAGAAGAAGCGTAGAAAAGAACCATGTATTATTGATCTGTTCAACGTGATCAACTCCATATTTTATTTTATTCCTAAATCGAAATATGTATGATTGAATAGAAAAAAATCTAGTTTCCGAAGTACTGTTCAACTGAAATGAATGACTGATCTGGCAACTTTCTTTAAGCATAGCTGAAATCGGGCAATACTTGTTTTGTGATAATTCAATAGCTCGTTTTACATCTTTTTCTTCAATATCTTTACCATAAAAAATGTATTCCACATGAATTGAGGTAAAAATCTTTGGATGATCCTGTTTTCGTTCACCACTGACCATAAT
>CAYRZI010000302.1:0-1832 GCA_964428605.1 uncultured Woeseiaceae bacterium | reverse complement strand
ACCGCTTCGCCGGCAAACCACTGGACGCCGACCCCGCCCTCTACCACTTCATCGCTAGGCAGTACATGCCCGAGCTGGGGCGATTCGCCAGCGAGGACTCGGTTGCCGGGTCCTCGCTCGCGATGCAGCTGGCTTGGTTGGGGTCGCCGTGGGCTCTGAATGATGCGGTTCGCCGTGTCGCCACCCGCCCGCGGGTTGCGGCACGTCTGTCCCTGGTCGCATCCACAGCAAGGCGTCTTCCTTATGCTTTGCGGCTGCACAGCCCCAGCAGGTATGCCGACCCTTCAGGGCTAGAGGCTCACGACACTGGTGATGTAGTCGAATGGTGCGACGCCATTCTGAAAGGCAAGACTTTCGGTCAGATGCATCGCCAGACCATCACGAGGGCGGGCGAAGAGATGACTCAGAAGGTGGAGCAGTTCAATGCAGCCTTAGAAGGATTTGCAGATGCATTCGCTACGTCCACGGGCTGGGAGTTCACATACGTCGCAATCACTTACGGACGCGTCACTATCACGTGCTGCAACGACAAGGGCAGGAAGATTCGGGCGAAGCTGTGGAAGATCTGTGCGAATAGCCCGAACTTCGGCGGCAGCCGAGGAAAGGGCATCATATCATCCGAAACTTTGAATGGCACCGATTGCCCTGGGGCATACACAGGCTGGTTCATTGAGGTCTCTGGTGGTAAGTGGTTCATCGGGGCGCAACTCAACATCGGCATTGAGTTGCCGACCGAACTCACTAACACAAACGAGGCAGTCGGACTGGCCGGCTGGACGCTCATCCCGGTGACTGCCAAGCTCTGCCACTACTCACATATGGAAGGCAGGGATCGTGACTTGGGTTGCTGCAAATGCAATAAGAAGGGCAAAGGCAAGGAGAAGGCGTGACCGCGTTTCAAGCCAAAGTGATTTTGGTCTTCTGTGTGACATCGGCAGGCAGCGTCTTGGCGGTCGCCATGTCCTTTATCTTCCCTGACAACGCTATTAAAGCCTTCTCTGTTGCGTTTCTTCCCGTCTTGTTCGTGCTGCTTTTCCTGTTGGTGTGCTGGCTGAGGTGCCCGGAGTGTGGCTACAGGATAGGGTGGCATGAGAGTTGGGGCGGTAGGTTCTTGATCAAGCTGTTTTGGTTAACGGAGTGCCCCAGATGCGGCTGTAGCCTTTGACGGAGCCGAAAGGTCCACACCAGGAAGCTTGTCCTTGTAGCGCCAACGGCTCGCTGACGTGGATCGAGAAACCGGCCGCGGGCGAGTATACTTACTTCCAGTACACGGACGCCGGCCTGATCGGCAGCGCCCACGTGCTGCCCGAAGACAGGTGGAACTACTTCCACTACGACGGCCGGCAGACGCGCTATTGCATCGAGGACAGCCAGGGGCGGAAGTACTACTATTGGGACGGGCTGCGGCTGATGGAGCGATACAACGCCACGACGGAGACGGCGCGCACCTTCACGCACGGCCCGTCGCCGCTGGACGGCATCGCCAACATGGTGGACTACACCGAGGGAGGCGAGACGCACGACTTCCACTACGACATCCGCGGCACGGTGACGTGGCCCTTGCAGGGATCAGCCGTTGCGTCTACACCATCGATGTGGATTGTTTTGTCGAGGGGAGACATCTCTCATGCCGAGTGGAAGGCGGATCGTCCGAATAGGAGCATGGCTTCTCGTTGGTCTCTGGCTGGTGGTATTCGCATCGTACATGCTTTACGTCCTGCTGAGGCCCCGGCTCGTGACAGGGGGGCTCTATGGATATGTACAGATCGGTATGATCATGAACAGAGTCCTAATCGGGGCGTTGGTCACCTACGGGGTCGCTTGGTTCTGCT
>CAYRZI010000301.1:0-1834 GCA_964428605.1 uncultured Woeseiaceae bacterium | reverse complement strand
TATAAAAACTCAAAAGTCCCAAATTATAGGGAATAGGGATCTCATCTAACATTTTTTTCCCTGAGTTTATAGGAATAAAAATTGATAAAACCGATGAGTTTATATATCCATAACATATTACCCATATGGGTAATATGAAACAGACTTTTCCTGATTGGGTGTTGAAACAGAAAAAGAAGGGTATTGCTATTGAGAAACGAGGGAAGAATTATTATGCCTCACGGGTAACCTCAGTTTGGGATCCAGAGAAGAAAAGAGCGCAGAAGAAAACCTTGGAATATCTTGGGAAGGTTACTCCACAAGGTATTATTCCTCCGAAAGGAAAACGAGTACCTCATCTTGGTGGTGTGTTGGAAGCAGGGAATTTTTCGTATCTCAACCATTTCACTGGTCATATTGCAGGTTCATTACGGGATTGTTTCCCTGATGATTGGGAGAGTATTCTTGCTGCAGCAGCAATTCGTCTTTGTTACCATGAACCATTTGGTCGGATGCGGATACGGTATGAAACCAGTTTTGCGAAACGATTATGGCCAGGGGCGGCGTTAAGTAAGAATAGTTTAACCGGTCTTCTCTCACGGTTAGGTGATCAATGGTCGATGCAACGTCGTTTTTTCCAGCAGATCGCTAGGGATGAAAAACATATGGCGATTGATCTCAGTCATATCTTCAGTGATAGTGAGAGTATTCCTTGGGTTGAGTTTGGTCATAATGGTGATGATGTCTGGCGACCACAGGTGGGTATGTTGTTGATGTGGGGAACAACATCACATCGACCAGGTTTTTTGAAATTATTGCCTGGTGCAACGCATAGTGCACAGACGGTGGTGAATGCGATCTGGGAGTCAGGGTTGCAGGATTGTATCGCGGTGATGGATAAGGGTTTTTGGAGTCCGGATAATATGAATGCATTAGAAGAAGCCAGCATTCATTATGCGATGGCGTTACGACGTGATCTTTCATTGGTGAAACATGCCTCTCA
Organism: uncultured Woeseiaceae bacterium; assembly: GCA_964428605.1. Taxonomy (GTDB): domain Bacteria; phylum Pseudomonadota; class Gammaproteobacteria; order Steroidobacterales; family Woeseiaceae; genus Lentisalinibacter. Next base: position 852 of record CAYRZI010000301.1, on the reverse strand, counting down.
ATCAAAGTATAAAGAGTATTTCCGATATCGGAAACGGGCTCAGTGGTATCGTTCAACAGAGTGGGATGGTCGAATTATCTATCATTTTTTAGATAAGTCGATAGCTGATCAAGAAGAGTCTACGTATCTTGAACGAGTGGAACAAAAGCGGAGTATCATGGCTGATTATAAACGATTGAAAAATGGTTTTGGGACGCTATCTATCATGACGGATACGGGTCTTTCCGCTGAAGAAACATATAAATTGTATAAGGAGAGACGTGAGGTTGAGTATGCATTTGATGCATTGCAGAATATTCTAGGTGCAGAGGTAACATGGATGCGTTCTCGTGAGCGGTTGCAGGGTTTTTTGTTCATCATGTTTATTGCCCTTCATCTGTATAGTCAGGTGCTTGATCATTTGAAACGAAAGGATCTATTGAAACGGTATAGTGTTTCAGATGTGTTGACGTATCTTTCTAAGGTGTGTGTGGTTGAGATGGATGGAACGGATCGTCTTGCCGAGGTCACTCGGCAGACAAAAAAGGTTATTGAGTTGTTAGAAATGCCTATTACCAAAGAATTGGGACTTTAGAGAGAATCGTTTTGGGTATTAACCTCTGGTAAATTAACTTCATTTATCTATAATGGTTTGGTATAGTTCTATTATTCTAGGGATAATTTGATTTATATCCTTCTTTGATAAAAGATCCTTAGATTCTTCAATCATTTTTTTAGTTTTTTCAGGATTTTCCAAGATATTATTGATCGCCTCTACATATTCTTTGATATTTGATGCCTTAAGGCAATGGTTTTTCTCTTTAATCCAATCCAGTCCTTCGACTCGGCTCGTAATCACGGGTAATTCTGAGC
>CAYRZI010000300.1:0-1843 GCA_964428605.1 uncultured Woeseiaceae bacterium | reverse complement strand
GCCAACCCTTGCTCAGATCTGCTCGTAGATGACCTCCAGTGAAGGTTTCTCGACGTGGTTCTTGCCGCACATGTCGGCCTGCGTCGCCGGCTGCAGCTGGATGCCCCAGCCCACGTCCTCGGACTTGAACAGGTTCAGCAGGCCGTCGTGCTCCAGCGGCGCGGGATGCTGCGGCGGCGCGTCCGCCACGTTGCTGGCGAGTTCCTCGAACAGCGGCCCCCACTGCCCGCCGGGCATGCCGACGATCTGGTAGTTGGCGCTCTTGCGGCGGATGTCCTCGTCGGCGGGGATGGCGGAGAGCACGGGGATGCCGACTGCATCGGCGAAGGCCTGCGCCTCGCCGGTGCCGTCGTCCTTGTTCACCACCATGCCGGCCACGCCCACGTTGCCGCCCAGCTTGCGGAAGTACTCCACCGCCGAGCAGACGTTGTTGGCCACGTAGAGGGACTGCAGGTCGTTGGAGCCGACCACGATCACCTTCTGGCACATGTCGCGGGCGATGGGCAGGCCGAAGCCGCCGCACACCACGTCGCCGAGGAAGTCGAGCAGGACGTAGTCAAAGTCCCAGTCGTGGAAGCCGAGTTTCTCCATCAGCTCGAAGCCGTGGATGATGCCGCGCCCGCCGCAGCCCCGGCCCACCTCGGGGCCGCCGAGCTCCATGGCAAAGACGCCGTCGCGCACGAAGCAGACGTCGCCGATCGCCACGTCCTCGCCGGCCAGTTTCTTCTTCGACGAGGTCTCGATGATGGTCGGACATGCCTTGCCGCCGAACAGCAGCGAGGTCGTGTCGCTCTTCGGATCACAGCCGATCAGCAGCACCTTCTTGCCCTGCTGGGCCATCATGTAGCTCAGGTTCGACAGCGTGAAGCTCTTGCCGATGCCGCCCTTGCCGTAGATGGCGATGATCTGCGTCTCCTTGGCAGGCTCGCCGGTGGGCACGGGGTCGGGTTCTATGGAAGCCTCGGCCCGCAGCCTGGCCTGCATGCTGTCGGGAAGCTGCACGGTCACGCCGCCGTCGGTTCGCCTTTCGCTCATGAATCTCTCCCGCCTGTTGCGTTTTCTTCGGTCCCGTTCCTTTCAGTCGCGTCTTTCCAGTCCAGCACCATCTTCAGGCAGGCGGGATCGCCGAACGCCGTGCGATAGGCGGCGGCGGCCTCGCCGGCCGGGCGTCGGTGCGTGATGAGGCCGTCCAGCGACAGGCCGCCGGAGGCGACCAGGTCACGCACGGCAAGCATGTCGTCCGGGCGCCATTCCGCGGCGATGCGCAGCCGCGCCTCGCGCATGAAGGCCGGCGGGAACGAGAACGACACCGGTTCGTGATAGAACCCGGCCAGCACGATCTCGCCGCCGGGCGCGAGCCTGGCGATCAGTTCGTCGAGCAGCGATGCATCGCCGCTGACGTCGCAGATGACCCGATAGTCGCGGCGCTCGTCCGCCGCCGGGTCGACGACGCGGTAGCCGAGCGCGCCGCCAGCCCGGGAGGCATCTTTCTCCCAGACCGTCACGGGAGCGTCGCCCAGCATCACCGCCAGGCGTGCGAGCAATCGCCCGAGCACGCCGTGGCCAATGATCAGTTCGGGGATCGGTTCGGCCGCCCGTTCAGGCGGATCGGCACCGACGATGGCGTGATAGGCCGTGGCCGCCAGCGCGAGCAGTACGGCTTCTTCACCCAGGCGCTCGTCCACGGGGACGACACGGTCGCCGGCCACGACCACCCGCGAGGCGGCGCCGCCGAACAGCCCGCGCACGTCGCCGAAGCAACGGGCGCCGGGGACGAAAACGAACTCACCGGCGCGGCGGCCGGATTCCGGCAAGTGGCGCCCAAGCTCCGTCAGCGTGGGCT
>CAYRZI010000299.1:0-1862 GCA_964428605.1 uncultured Woeseiaceae bacterium | reverse complement strand
CCGTGCGCGCGCGCATGGCGGCGGAACTCGCAGCCGACGAGCGGGTGGACATCACGCCGGAGGAGGTGGCGGCGTTCCTCACCCCGGCACAGCGAGACGAGCTCGCCACGGGCTTCGTCCGCTTCCGGGTCGACCGGCCGGCCCGCATCTACGTGGCCTTCGAGGGCGAGCAGGGCGAGACGCCATTCTGGCTGCCGGAGATCGGCTTCGTCCGCCAGGCCGAGCTGGACTTCATCGTGGACGCGGAGGACGACTATCACGTCTGGGCGAAGACCGTGCGCGCGGGTAAGGTGCGGCTCGGCATCCCGGGTTTCTCCGGCGAGATGAAGCCCTACCTGGTGTTCGCCGGGCCCGCTGCCGGCGGTTCCCCGGTGGAGCTGACGCCGCTGGTTCCCGGGACCGACGTCATCACGGCCCGGCCCGGGGCCAGGCCGTTCCTCGACGACGACGACACCCTGAACGAGCTGCCGGAGCCGCTTGCCGGTCTGCCGGTGCTGCGCAGCTACGAGAGCTGGGAGCTGGTCTCCCGCCTGGTCGGCTATTTCCGCAGGACGCCGTACCCCTCCTCGGCGTCGCCGGACCAGCTCATGCTCACCTGGCAGGACGACCCGCGAACCTCGGCCACCATCCAGTGGCGCACGGATGCCAGCGTCCTGAACGGCATCCTCTGGCTCGCGCCGAAGAAGGGGTTCTTCGCGCAAGGCGCCCCCGCCGGTCGCCGAATCGATGCCTCCTTCACCGAACTGGAAAGCACTCGCATCGTGAACGACCCGGTGATCCGGCTGCATCGGGTGCGCCTGGAGGACCTCTCCGCAGGCACCGACTATCTTTACGCGGCCAGCTCCGACGGCGGCGAGACCTGGACGGAGATTCGCGAGTTCCGCACGGCGGCGGAGTCCGGCGCCGAGCCCTACTCCTTCGTCTACCTCGGCGATCCCCAGAACGGCCTCGACCAGTGGGGCGAGCTGCTACGTCAGGCGGACTTCCGCTACCCGGACGCGCGCTTCTACATGATCGCCGGCGATCTGGTGGACAAGGGCGCCGAGCGGGACGACTGGGACGAGTTCTTCCACGAGGGCTCGCCGGTGTTCGACGAGTCGACGGTGGTGCCCGCCATCGGCAACCACGACAGCCACGGCGGTCACCCCACGTTGTACCTGCAGCAATTCGCCCTGCCGGACAACGGCACCGAGCGGCTGGACCCCGGCCGCACCTACCACGTGCGCTACCAGGACCTGCTGGTGGTGGTCATGGATTCCAACTATCAGCTGATCGAGCCGGAACTGCAGGCCGACTGGCTGGACCGGGTGCTGGGGCAGAGCGATGCGCGCTGGAAGGTGGTGATCTACCACCATCCCTTCTACGCCTCGCGGCCGGGCCGCGACAACCATCCCCTGCGCGAGACCTGGGGGCCGATCTTCGACCGCCACAACGTGGATATCGCCTTCCAGGGCCACGACCATGCCTACATGCGCACCGTGCCCATGCGCGACCACCGGCCGGCTGCGGAGGGCGAGCACGGCACCATCTACCTGGTGGCGGTGTCGGGCATCAAGATGTACGAGCAGCAGCTGCCCGACTTCGCCGCCTTCGGCACGACCGACACGCGTACCTTCCAGTACATCGAGGTCGACCCCGCGGCGGGCACGCTCGATTACCGGGCCGTCGACACCCGCGGCGAGGTCATCGACAGCTTCCGGCTGGAGAAGCCCGCGGCGAGCGCTGCGGACTGAGGCGGGCAGACGCGTCAGTCGCGTCCCGCGAATATGTCCAGCGGCAAGACCGCGGTCACACCGACGTTCGGCATGTCCACCAGCTGGGCGATGCGCATGTCCACCGCGACGCTGGCGATCATGTACGCC
>CAYRZI010000298.1:0-1865 GCA_964428605.1 uncultured Woeseiaceae bacterium | reverse complement strand
TCTAGGCCGGGGAGTCCCCCGCCGTCGCGGGGCAGGTCGAGCAGGCGGTAGTCACGGCCTTCCGCGGCCGGCCGTGTGGACTCGATCCATTCCCTCAGCAGTTCGTGCTCGAAACGGTCCGGGGCATCCAGCAGGAACACCACGCCGTCGTGTCCTGCATCGGCCCAGGGCGAATCCGCCGCCCCCGACTCCAGTGCCGTCTCCTGCAGTGACTGCCTGTTCACTCCGGTTGCTCCCCCTGGCGGCAGACGGGCGCTCGGGCGCCTCTTGTCTCCGCTTTGCCCCGCAGCAGTATGGCACGATTGGCGGCGCCGTGCGGCGGGCGACGCGTCTCAGATCGTGCCGTACAGCCGGTCTCCCGCGTCGCCGAGCCCCGGGACGATGTACTTCTTCTCGTTCAGGTGATCGTCGACGGCGGCGGTGTAGATCTGCACGTCCGGATGGGTGTCCTGGACCGCCGCGATGCCCTCCGGGCAGGTGACCATGCAGATCACGATGATCTTCTGCACGCCGCCGGCCTTCAGCAGGTCCAGGGTGGCGATGGTGGAGCCGCCGGTGGCCAGCATGGGGTCCACCACGATGTACAGCGCGTCCTTGTGGAAAGTCGGCAGCTTCTTGTAATACTCCACCGCCTCCGCGGTCTCCTCGTCCCGCTGCATGCCCACGAAGCCGACCCTGGCGATGGGCACCAGGTCGAGAATGCCCTCCAGCATGCCGACCCCTGCGCGCAGTACCGGCACCACCACGATATCGTTGGCGATGCGCTTGCAGGCGGCCGGCGCCACAGGCGTCTGCACTTCCACCTCTTCCACCTGCACCTCTTTCAGCGCCTCGTAACAGAGGAACATCGTGATCTCGTTGGTCAGTTCCCGGAACTTCTTGTGCCCGGTCTCCTTGTCGCGGATCAGGGCGAGTTTGTGCTGGATGCAGGGATGATCCACTTCAACGTACATGGGAGGCCTCGGCGTTGTTGTTTGGCAGGATGGTGGCAGGCTGCAGGCTCGGATTATAGCGCCTCCGCTCCGAGCACCGGACGGGGAGCCCCGCACGGCCACCTCCACACGGCGACCTCCGGGCGGCCGTTTCCCGCCGGCCATTTCTGACTCGGCCGGGATGCCGGTAAACTGGCGGCCCTCCAACCTCCAGCCCGCAGCCATGGCCAAGCTCTATTTCTACTACTCGTCGATGAACGCCGGCAAGTCGACCTCGCTGCTGCAGTCCAGCTACAACTACCGGGAACGGGGCATGCACACGCTGGTGCTGGCGCCGGAGCTGGACGACCGCTACGGCGTGGGCCGGGTCACCTCGCGCATCGGGCTGGAGGCCGACGCCCTCACCTTCAGCACGGACGACGACCTGTACACGGTGGTGGAGCGTGAGCACGCCGCCAAGGCCCTGCACTGCGTGCTGATCGACGAGGCCCAGTTCCTCACCCGCCGGCAGGTGTTCGAGCTGAGTGAGGTCACCGACCGGCTCAACATCCCGGTGCTGGCCTACGGCCTCAGGACGGACTTCCAGGGCGAACCCTTCGAGGGCAGCAAGTACCTGCTCGCCTGGGCCGACAACCTGAAGGAGATAAAGGCCATCTGCCACTGCGGCAGCAAGGCCACAATGGTGATCCGCTTCGACGGCGAGGGCCGCGCGGTCACCGAAGGCTCTCAGGTGGAGATCGGCGGCAACGACCGCTACGTCTCCATGTGCCGCAGGCACTTCAAGGAACGCTTCTACGCCGGCGGCGACTGACCGGCCGGCGTTCGCACCATGCAGCTCGTAACGGCCCTCGCCGGCATCGCCACGCTGCTCGCCCTCGCGATCATCATGTCCGAGGACCGCCGGCGGATCCGGCTGCGCACCGTCGGCATCGC
>CAYRZI010000297.1:1029-1867 GCA_964428605.1 uncultured Woeseiaceae bacterium | reverse complement strand
GTGCGCACGGGGCTGCCGGCGGTCGAGGCGGGCAATCTGCTCACCTTCGGCGTGGTGCCCGGCCATGCGGAGACGGGCTACGGCTATATCCGCGCGCAGCTCGAGGGCGAGGGCGCCGTACCGGTGGAGGCCTTCGTGGAGAAGCCCGATGCCGCGACCGCCGAGCGCTATGTCGCCGGCGGCGAGCACTTCTGGAACAGCGGCATGTTCTTCTTCCCGGTGCGCGAGTTGCTGGCCGAGATGGAGACCCGTGCGCCGGAGATCCTCGCCGCCTGCCGCGGCTCGGTGGACGGCCGGGAGGAGAGCGACTTCGTGCGCCTCGACGCCGAGGCCTTCGCGGCCTGCCCGTCGGACTCGATCGACTATGCGCTGATGGAGAAGACGAGCCGGGCGATGATGGTGCCGCTGGATGCCGGCTGGAGCGACGTCGGCAGCTGGTCGGCGTTGCACGACGTGGTCGACAAGGACGGCGACGGCAATTCGCTGTTCGGCGACGTCATCGCCGACAACTGCCGGGACACCTACGTGAGCGCCGGCAGCCGTCTGGTGGCGGCGGTAGGGCTCACCGGCTTCGTGGTGGTGGAAACCGAGGATGCGGTGATGGTGCTGCCGAAGGACCGCGCCCAGGACGTGAAAAAGATCGTGGAGTGGCTGAAGGAACAGCGCCGCTCGGAGCTCTGATCTGTAGGAGGGGCTTTAGCCCCGATTGGATGATGGATCGGGGATAAATCCCCTCCTACATTCTTTATTGACGCCGCCGCGACTCTCTGCGACTCTTTAAACCACATAAGAACAGCGGCCACGCAGAGCAGACGGGAGGGGGAGTCTCGCGTCTCTG
>CAYRZI010000297.1:0-1019 GCA_964428605.1 uncultured Woeseiaceae bacterium | reverse complement strand
ACAAGAACTTCCCTTCCCGGAGCGACCTCCCAGACCTGCCTGGTCGTAGCGTCTCGCACTCAGATCAGGAGTTCACGTTATGTTGAATCGAATCGGGGCTTCGATTGCGGCGGCTCTTTTCTCGCTCCTGCTGGCATTCCCGGTGGCTGCCGGGCCGGTGCAACTGCCCGGGCTCTCGCAGCCGGCGGAGATCGTCCGTGACGCGGAGGGCATCGCCCACATCCGCGCCCGCAACCAGGCGGACCTCTATTACCTCCAGGGCTGGGTGCACGCCGAGGACCGGCTGTTTCAGATGGACCTCAGTCGCCGGCAGCCGAGCGGCACGTTGGCGGAGTTGTTCGGTCCCGGTTCGCTGGCCGGCGACGTCGAACTGCGCACCATCGGCCTGCGCCGGGCGGCCGAGCGCTCGAAGGAGGTGCTGAGTCCCGAGACGCTGGCCGCGTTGGAAGCCTACGCCCGTGGCGTCAACGACTGGGTGATGCTCAACCCGAACGGCCTGCCGCCGGAGTACGGGTTCCTCGGTTTCACGGAGCGGGAGGACTTCCGCCCGTGGAACGTCGTCGACAGCATTGTCATTGCGAAGCTGATCGCCTTCGGACTGTCCTTCGACGTGGATACCGGCCTCACGCAGAGTCTGGAAGCCTATGTCGGAACGCTGGGGCCGGTCGGCGCGCTGGCCTTCTCCCAGGACGTCTTCCGATCGCAGCCGTTCGACTGCGCTTCCACGGTGCCGGACGCGACGGGCGAGTATCCCTTCGAGGCGACGGCCCCGGTCGTGCCGAATCCTTTCGCGTGCCCGGATGCGATGGTGGAGACCGTCGGCGTCGGCAATGGCAAAGGCAAGGCCAAGGGCAAGGACAACGGCAAGGACAACGGCAAGGCGAAGGGGCGCGAGAAGGCGGCTGCCACGGTTAGTGCGGCTGCTGCCGGCCAGGGCCGCGGCCAGTCATCCGACGCGCTCTCGGCGCTGGCGGGCAAGGCTTCCGCCAGGCTGCGCCGCTCGCCCTACATCCGGAGCG
>CAYRZI010000296.1:0-1873 GCA_964428605.1 uncultured Woeseiaceae bacterium | reverse complement strand
CGGACGGGCCGTCGCCGCCGCGTCCCTTGCCGTTCGAGTCGACCACTCGGATCATGGGAAGCTCCCTGGAGAATCAGGGGGCAGAGTGTACGGGTTTTGGCGACGACAATGTAGGAGGGCCTTCAGGCCCGATTGGGATTAGGGATCGGGGCTAAAGCCCCTCCTACATCGCGCTCGCCCGCTCGTAGAGCGTCTCCGGTGCGATGTCGGCGCCGTTCGGCCATGCCACTGTCCCGCCGTCGACGAAGAACCGGGCGAAGTAGGCCCGCTCCTGCAGGGGCTCGAACACCGGCCCGCTCAGCCAGTCCGAGAAATCGACGATGCCTTCTACACCGTCGTTGAACACGACATGGATGCGGTAACCGCCGCGGTAGTCGGCTTGTACGACTGAGGGGAGTGGCTTGTTCATCGTCGACACCCTAATCCAGCGGGGCTATCTGCTCTATTGGTTCGCCCGCTCTCGCTGACTCCCAGTTTGCGGCGAGTTCGGCCGGATGTGCAAGGGCCCACTCCCGAATCAGGCGCCGCGCTCTGGACGACCTTATCCCGCCTGCGAGAACCGCGCCGTCGAACGTGAAGGTGGCGCGCTGTCCCTGATACTCCGCATGGAAGTGGGGAACGCCGTGCTCACGGTAGTACATCCGGATGACGATTCCGAAGAATGTGCATACGACCGGCATCCCTGCCCCGCAACCTCTGTGATAAACCGTCTCGAACGGTCTCACGGCTGCGGGGCGGGGTGCCTGCGACGAATTTTGGCCATCCGGCGAGGATTGCGGATTGTAGGAGGGCCTTCAGGCCCGATTTTTTTAATCGGGGATAAATCCCCTCCTACATGTTCTCAATCCGCCGGTACGACTCGCGTGCTCGTCCCTCCCTCGACATCCTTCGCCCGCAGCACCAGCGGCAGGGTATCGTTCACCAGCCAGTAGCTCAGCAGGTTGCCGTAGAACGGGTTGTCGATGCCGAACAGGAAGCTCGGCACGCCGCTGGTGCCGCCTGCCCACACGGATTCGGCGTTGCTGCGGAAGGCACCCTGGGGCTCGGCGGTGTACCGGCGCACCGGGCCGCTGCCGAACATGAAGTCGTTCAGGCCGTCGGCGCGCGCACTGTGCGAGGAGGCATCGACCACGTTGAAGCCGCCGTCCGTCGGGAATCCGGGCAGTCCGGGCACCGGCTGCGGAAAACCCTGCGCCGGGAGACTGGCCGGGCCGATGAACGGATGATCCAGCACGATGCGGTGCAGCTTGCCCCAGCGGTAATCGGCCAGCGTCGGCGTCTCGCCGAAGGCCGGCGCGAACTCGCCGCTCGCCAGCAGGTCGAGGGCACTGCGCATGGCCGCCAGCAGCATGTAGTCGCGCCGGTCATCGAAGTCGCTCAGCCCGGGGACTTCGAAGAACGGGATAACGCCCGTGCCGCCCTGGCTGCGGATCAGGTGCTGGAGTGAGGTCATCGCCTGGGCGCTGCCCGGCGTCGGCAGCCCGAGCGCGTTCAGCGGCGCATCGACGATGCCGCGCACCGCCTGGCCGCGCCACACGCTGTAGAGGGTCGCCGCGATGCTGTGGGCGATCTCCGCCTCGCTCGGCTCCGGCAGATCCGTCCAGCTGGCGACCACCGGGTCGCCCGCGTCATAACCGGCCTGGATGCCGGTGGGCGTGGTGTAGTTCCAGTCGCGGAGATAGTCGATCGCGTCGGACAGCTCGCCGTCCGCGGCGAAGGTCTCCAGCTCGGGAATGCCGGAACCGCCGGCGTCATCGAAGGCGCCGACGATCAGGGGTGCGAAGTACTTCGCGTCCAGCAGCGAGACGTCGGCCTGGATGGACTTCAGGTCCGCCTGGCTCAGCTCGCCCTGGGTGGCCACGTACTCGCGGAT
>CAYRZI010000295.1:0-1886 GCA_964428605.1 uncultured Woeseiaceae bacterium | reverse complement strand
AGCCCGCGTACGACGAAACGATGGACGTATGGTGCGCCCCTTTCATCATGGCGCCTATCAACACCCGCAACGTCCACCGCTCCAACGCGCTGCTCGGCCATGCCTACGGCGAGGAGTTCGTCTACGACGAGATGCTGGTGGTCGGCCCCGGCGAGGAAGGCGAGGCGAAGGCGAAGGCGATCGCGAAGGCGGACGCCCTCGGCGGCGACAATGCACCGAAGCCCGGCGAAGGCCCGAGCAAGGAAGAGCGCGAAGCAGGCTCCTACGACGTGCTCTTCATCGGCGAGATGCCCGACGGCAGCGAGATCCGCGCCAGCGTCGCCGGCGACCTGGACCCCGGTTACGGCTCCACCTCGCGCATGATCACCGAGGCCGCACTGTGCCTGCAGCGCGACGCCGCCGACACCCCCGGCGGCATCTGGACGACGGCGCCGGCCATGGGCGAGAAGCTGATCCGTCGCCTGACGGACAATGCCGGTCTGCGCTTCACCGTGGAGACTTGATCGGCACCGGCACCGGGCGCACACTCCTTCCCCACAACAACGCACAGAACGGGGGGACTCATGAGCGAGCTAAACAGCAAACCGCCCGGCCTCTACTGGGCCGTCGCCTGGGTGGCGCTGGTGTGGAACCTGATCGGCGTCGCCACCTACCTCGGCACCGTGATGAGCGAGGCAGGCGCCACACCGCCGGTGCCCGCCTGGGTCACCGGCGCTTATGCGCTGGCGGTATTCGGCGGCACCTTCGGCGCCGTGGGCCTGCTGCTGCGCCGGGCCTGGGCGGTACCGCTGTTCGCGGTGTCGCTCGTCGCCGTCTTCGGCTGGGCGGGTTACGCCTTCACGGCCTTCGAAGGCACCGCGGCCGACCTGGTACTGCCGGTGCTGATCCTCCTCATCGCCGCCTACCTCATGTGGGCGTCGGTATCGGCGAAGAAGAGGGGGTGGATCAGGTAGGAGGGCATGCAGGAGGGGCTTTAGCCCCGATTCCTTACCCGATCGGGCCTGAAGGCCCTCCTGCATTGAGCAGGCGCGCTATCGCCTCGTCCACCTCCCCGTCCGCCATCTCCCGTCCTCCTGCCAGCGAGGCGCACAGGTTCGCGCCCGCCGGGAGCTCGGGGCTGCGCGCGCGGAACAGTTCGAGGCACGGCCCGCCGCCGGACGCCAGATCGCGGATCACCGGCGGGCTGAACATGGCGGCCCGTTCGGCGACCGGGAAACCGACGATATTGTGCAGCGCGGTGAGCAGCTTCGGCCCGGCGAACTGGGGCGGGAACGGACCCGGATGCGCAGCGAGCAGCCGCTGGACGGCGTGAATGCAGAAGTCCAGAAAAGCATTGCCCCGGCGAAACAGCAGGAAGGCGTTGTGCACCTTCACCCGGGCCCGGGGGGTCCGCCCGGCGCCCCGATCCTCGATCCACACCTCCCGTCCGACGGCATAGGGCTCGGCCGGCAGGGTCAGGCGCTCCGGTGCGAAGACCAGGAAATCCGCGTCGCACCACACGACGGCGGCGTAGCCCTCCTCCAGCCCACGGCGCAGCGCCAGCAGCCGGGCGAGGTCGCTGGCCACCACCGGCTGGGCACTGAGGCGGTCGTGCAAATGCGCCGGGATGGGGTCGAAGAGCTCGTCGCCGAGAAGGCGGTAATCGAAACCGGAAGTGCTCGCCCAGGCCTCCACGGAGGCGAGGCAGCGGGCCAGCCACGGGGCCGGCAAAGGGTTGCGGTGGGACTGGAGGACGACGGTGCGGTGCATGTCCCGTCTCATGTAGGAGGGGCTGGTAGGAGGGGCTGGTAAGAGGGGCTTTAGCCCCGATTCCATACACCCCAATCCTCAATCGGGCCTGAAGGCCCTCCTTCTATGAAGGGATTCCTGTCAACCCTCTATCGTTT
>CAYRZI010000294.1:0-1893 GCA_964428605.1 uncultured Woeseiaceae bacterium | reverse complement strand
AGCAAGTATTGGCGATATGGTTGTTATAAGGGCTAATTTCCTCTTAGACTCCCAGAGCCAGCTTTCAGGTCCGGCTTCCTCTCAGTATGGGGGGGCGCTTGGCGATGAAGGTGATGAAAATAAGACGGCTCCCGGGCATCAGCATTAAGCTTACTATAAAGAAGTAAATTAAGTTCTTTGAAAAAATAAGTCAGGCAACTACAATAGAAATCAGTCGGATAAATAAAAATAGGAGGTAGTTGCCATGAGAAAAGACAGTTATGGAAGGCTGGTAGAAAAGAGGGAAAGAATTACTGAAAAGACATTGATTGTGGGCGCGGATATCGGAAACAATTTTAATGCAATTGGGCTGATGGATAAAAAAGGGAAAGTGCTTAAAAAAATGCCGAAGGTGTACAACAGCCGCCGGGGATTTAAATATTATCGGAACCAGGTTGAGATTATGATGAAGAGGCATGGATTCAAAGATGTGATAGTGGGAATGGAGCCGACAGGACACTACTGGAGAAAGATAGCCTACTACAGCATGGAACTCGGATACGAAGTCAGGTTTGTTAAGACAACATCTGTGAAACATCAGAGAGAGCTGGACGAAAGTTCACCGGATAAGAGCGACAAAAGAGATGCGGTAACGATCTGCAATCTGGTAAGAGAAGGGAAATATTTGGACAGCCGGATGCCGGAGGGAGTATACAGACAGCTGAGGACGCTGGGCAAGGTAAGAGAAAGGATTATGAGGTATCACACGGGCACAAAACATGCGTTGAAGGCAGTGCTGGATGATTATTTCCCCGAACTCAAAGATGTTTTCTGGTCGATGAGCGCCAAAGGGTTATGGGGACTGCTCGAAAAATGCCCGTTTCCCGAAGATGTGCTGGAAAAAGGCGAAAAGGAAATAGTAGAAATAATATCTACACGTTCAAGGCGGAGGAAGTCAGCCAGGGAAAAAGCCGCCAGAGTATTTAAATCGGCCGGGGAAAGCGTAGGTTTAAGAGAAATAGGAATAGCTGACAGATACAGAGTTAAGATTTACCTGGAAGAATTAAAGAGAGCAGAGAAGCAGCTAAAAGATATAGAAAAAGAGATGGGGAAACTGTTAAACCAGATACCGGATTCAAAGATATTATTGTCAATACCAGGCGTGGGAAAACTGTCGGCGGCAATATTTTTTGGGGAGCTGGGGAACCCGGAGAATTTTGCAGGGTACAAGCAGATAGTAAAGTATGCCGGCTATGATCCGGTGGGGAAAGATTCCGGGATGAGAGTAGGGCGCAGGTGGATATCAAAAAAAGGCCGGTATCTTTTAAGAAAATTTTTGTATTTTATGGCGATGAGAGTGGTGCACCGCAGTAAATATTTTAAAGAATATTACGAGAGAAAAAAGAAAGAGGAAAACAGATTCGGAGAGCAGTTAAAGAAAAAAGAAGCGTTATGCGCTGTAGTAATAAAATTAATAAAAGTAATCTTTGCATTATTAAGAGACAAAAGAGAATTTCAGGAGCAGGCACCAGCAAGAATGCCGGTGGCTGCATAAGAAAGTAAAATGTTGTGGTGGGAAGAGGACCGTATTTCCTCGTAGGCATAAAGGCCTGTGCGAAAAAGCTTGGTCAATTCCCACCACCCCTTTGATCTGAATAAGGTAAGTTGGGCATAAAGGCCCGTAAAACAAGAGAGGTTAGGTAAAGGGGAAAAAGTGTTGGGAAACCGCCACAGCATAAAATAGAGGATAGAATTGTAGTTGTACTTGACAACTTCATTAAGAGAGGAGGATATTATGAGAAAGTTTACGTTTGTAATGGTTTTAATCGCAGCAGCTGCGCTAACCGGGTGTAATCAGATTGCCAAGATACAGGAGTCGATGAAAGCAAAAAAAGCCGATAAGGCGACTGTAGA
>CAYRZI010000293.1:0-1918 GCA_964428605.1 uncultured Woeseiaceae bacterium | reverse complement strand
GCTACCTGGCCGTGACCTTCGACTACTACGGTCACGGCCGGAACCTGGAACCGCTGCGGGGCGACGTCACCGAGATCGAGGGAGCGACCCGGAACCTGCTCGAGCAGACCGGCACCGTGGCCGACTACGCGCTGTCCCTGCCGCGGGCCGGCGGGGGGCTCGCGGTACTCGGCCACTCGATGGCCTCCGACGTCATGGTGCGTTACGCCCGGCAGGACGAACGGGTCGACGCCGTCGTCGCCGTCTCCATGTTCTCGCCGGCGGTCACGGCGGAGTCGCCGCAGAATCTCCTGGTGATCGTCGGCGGGCTGGAGGGGTTCCTGAAGGAAGAGGCGCTGCGGGTGCTGGGCATGGTGACCGATGACCCCGCGGAAGGGGTGACGGCGGGCAGCTTCGACGACGGCAGCGCGCGCCGGGTGGTGTTCGCCGACGGCGTCGAGCACGTGGGCGTGCTGTACAGCACCGAGAGCATGGCGGCGGCGGTCGCGTGGCTGAACGAGGTCTACGGCCGGGAGAGCAGCGGCTACACGGCGGCGCGCGGACTGGCCATTGCGCTGCTGATCGCCGGCGCCTGGCTGCTGGCCTGGCCGCTGTCGAAGCTGCTGCCCGTGGTCAGCCGTCCGGCGAAGGGTGCAGCACTCGGCTGGCGCCGCCTGCTGCCCGCCGCCGCTATTCCGGCGGTCGTCACGCCGCTGTCGCTGTGGTGGTTCCCGGCGGATTTCCTCGGCGTGCTGGTGGGCGGTTACCTCGCCGTTCACTTCCTGGTGTACGGGCTGGTGACGGCCGGCTGTCTCGTATGGGTGCGGCGCGCCGACGGCCCGCCCGTCCGCGGCGAAACGAATCGGCCGAAGCTGGTCGTCGCCACCCTGCTCGCCACCGCGTACATCGCCGGCGTCGTCGCGCTGCTGCTCGACACCTACGTGACCTCCTTCGCCATCACGCCGCCGCGGGTACCGCTGGTGTTCCTGATGCTGGCCGGCACGCTGAGTTATTTCCTGGCCGACGAATGGCTCACCCGGGGCGCGGAGACGGCCCGGGGCGGCCATCTGTTCACCCGCTTCTGCTTCCTGGTCTCGCTCGGCATCGCGGTGGCGCTGTCGTTCGAGGATCTGTTCTTCCTGCTGATCATCGCCGCCGTGATCGTGCTGTATTTCCTCGTCTACGGTTTCTTCGCTCGCTGGATCTACCGGGCGACCGGACATCCGGCGGTGAGCGGGATCGCCACCGCCGCCGCGTTCGCCTGGGCGCTGGCGGCGGTGTTTCCCATGCTCGCGGGGTAGGAGGGCCTTCAGGGGCAGGCCGGGCCCATACACCGTCCGTCGGTGAACAGCAGGGTATTGTGCCCCCGGTCGCCGCCGGGCTCCGGTACCCCGTCGGCGACGAGGAAGAGCGCGGAGTGTGCGCCGTACATGCCGTCCGGCAGATCGGTGGCGGCCGTGACGATGAATGCCTTGCCCATGCGGAAGTTCAGCGAGTGGCGGTTGCGATAGCGCTCCGCGTCGAAGTCCGGGTCCTGCGCCAGGCCGTCGAGCCAGGTATCCAGGTCGGCCGGTTTGGCCGGCTCCAGCACGCCGGATTCCTGCAGCTGGGCCAGGCCGAGCTTGCCGGGCAGTATCTGCTCGGCGGGGTCGAGCAGCACGTCCTCGACGGTGCGCTCGCCCTTCAGCGTCGGCTCGCCGGCGAGTTCGCCGATGCGGAAGTAGTCGCCGCCGTGCACCGTGTGCATGCGCGCGACCGGTTCGGCGAAGATCTCGAACAGCCGGTCCTGAACCTCGGCGTAGTCGCGGCCCTCGTCCTCGTGGGCGTAGAACGAACGGCAGGCGTTTCTCGCGTTCGGGTCGATCTCCAGCAGGGGCACGCCGGGCTCGAGGCCGACGACCCGCTGCAGGCCGCGGCCGCTGGCGACGACGCCGGCGAT
>CAYRZI010000292.1:0-1928 GCA_964428605.1 uncultured Woeseiaceae bacterium | reverse complement strand
AGAAAATCCTTACCTGGACAGCAAGGATATAATCCTGTTCTCGGTTATAGCTTCTTTAGTGTTATGCATCATCGCTGTAATTTATGTGATGAAGGGTTATGAACATGATTCTGCTGAATAAGTTGGGCATTTAGCTTGTGATTATAGGCACTGTCTCATTAAATCGTGAAATCATGAAAAAATACTACTGAATTTTGCTTTTCTTGTTTTCGATAACGCTTAATTCTCGTTATTTAGATTGTAATCCTATTTTTTACTTAATAAATCGGAGTAATTCTTCCTATATTATATAGCTCTCGCTATATACTAAAGCTTTGAGAACTGTCTGTTATAAAGCTAATATCCCTAAAATATATCCCCATTCAAAGAAAGTTTGTTTTGGTTTTTCAAAACCAACATTTCTCTTAAAAGCGGAAAGCTTCATTTTTCTTTCTAATCCTTCTTTCGTTCTAAATTGTTTTTTTCTGTGAGTCTTTAAGCTAGTTGAGAAATAATTCTCAATAATATTATTAGTATGTGGACAACCTACATGATGAAATAATGTAAATTGATTCCAGAATTTTTTAATGTATTTAAGCCTTTTTTGAAGTGACTTTGGCAACAATTGTATCTCTTGGCTAAGTTTTTCAACTCTTTCTTCAGCATCTTCAAGTGTTCTTAATGTATGGTTAACTTTATTTCTTCGTCGCTTATTCTCTAGGTTTCTCACAAAGCAATTGAACCTTTTTCTTGCTTTTTTAAGCCAATTATTATTGGGACCAATCTTTCTTTCTTCAGCTAAAAGAACCTGAAGAAAATCAAGTTCTTTTTGTCTGTCATAAAAGATATCTAAGAGCGTGTATGTGTTATACATATCTTGAATTGATGGTAAGTTACCACAATCATTGCAGATCAGCTTGTTAAGATGCAAAATGCACATTTGGTGATTAACTTTATTACCCCATAATTCTTTGAATAAATCAGGGTACCATGGACAACCATCTGTGATGATAATTAATTCTTTTGAAACAGCCAAATGGCTAGTTAAAAAACCACCTACAGTTTCTTTTTCTTTATCGTTATAAAGTTCATCAGCTATTACATTGCCAGAGATTGCATCAATCAGTGTAAGTCGATAATACTGGTGCCTGCTTTTCTTAGGATGTTGTTCATCATAGTGTACTATTTGATATTTGGTTTTGATTTCTGGAATTACTAATTGTTTCAATGCCTTGCATAATCTGCGTAAGACTGTATCCTTGCTCATTGGAGCAAGGAATTCCATCAATTCACTTATGACTCTTAATGCAACATCCCTATCTTTGAGCCGTAAGAAAAAATTATGCAAAGTATCATACCAATTATCAAGAATCTTTGTAAAAATGTTCAAATCCTTTTTTATCTCACATCCACAATTTTTGCATCTGAACCTACCTATCTTAAGGGTAAGCAAATTCTTTCTTGTTATTGGGTCCCATCCATTATGACTGCATATGTAGCCACAATGTGGGCAGTTTGGTTTTTTGGTGGCTCTAATTACACCTTTCTTTGTATACTCATATCCCTTAGCATGAGAAAAAATCTCCTGAATTTCTGAAAAAACAGAAAAGTTTTTTAATGTGGTATGTATAACGTCCATTGTAGTAGTTACCTCTTTTTTGTTAATAAAAAAATAAGGTAACTACTACTATTTATATTTTTCACATCACGAGATTTTGAGACTGTGCCTTTTTTCGGATAAGATTTATATATCACTTCTTCATATTAAGCTGAAAAAGAGGTTAAAAAATGCCTGACTTGCTGATAAAGACCATTTCCGGAATACTGAGTTTTGTAGTTGCAGCTTCTGTTCTATCATTATTATTGATGCTGCTAAGCCCAAGGCTTATCAGGAAAGGTGAAAATGCAGGGATAAGAATAAAAAATCATTTTATCCGGCCTGATTACGT
>CAYRZI010000291.1:0-1961 GCA_964428605.1 uncultured Woeseiaceae bacterium | reverse complement strand
AACACGCCGTCGTCGCCGAGACGCCCGTGCGCGATCACGCCCTGGCCCTCGCGGAAGAGATCCGGCAGCACGCCGTTGTAGCGCACGCCGAGGGAGTTCTGGTAGTCGGTGATGGTGAACTCGACGTCCATGCTGCCCGACGCCCGTTCGATGGTGCCTTCCTGCACCATGCCACCGACGCGGTAGGTCCGCGTCTCGGGCACGTTACCCGCAGCCACCTGATCGAGCTCGATATAGAACATCATGTTCTCGCGGAAGGCGGTCAGACTCAGTGCCGTGGCGATCGCGAGACCGCCCACGGCCAGCCCGACGGCCAGCATTCGCTGTCGGCGAGGGGTCATCAGTCATCCTCCATTGCTTGGATTCTTCGGGCCACGTCAAGCCTTGCGGCGGCGTGGCGGCGGCGTGCCCAGGTCACGTTAAAAACGAGAATGATTGCGGTTAGAGCGAAAGAACTCCATACGTACCCGCCGTAACCGCCCATGGCCAGGAATTCACTCATTGCTGCAGCTCCCCTGCCGGGATATTTTCCCGGACAGCCGAATCGCCCAGAAGTTCACGCTTGACCCAGCGGGAGTGGCGTTCGCGCTCCAGCACCTCGGCCCGGGCCCGGATCAGCAGCACCGCACCGAAGAACAGCGTGAAGCCGATTATGTTGATCAGGAGCGGGGTCAGCATGTCGCCCGTGATCGAGGGCTGGTCGAACTTGGCCAGGGTGGCGCCCTGGTGCAGGGAACTCCACCACTCCACCGAATAATGGATGATCGGCACGTTGATCACGCCCACGACGGCGAGCACGCCGCTGGCCCGGTCGGCCTTGTTCGTGTCGTCGATGGAGGCGCGCAGCGCCATGTAGCCGAGATACAGGAACAGCAGTATCAGCTCGGAGGTGAGGCGCGCGTCGCCCCATTCCCACCAGGTGCCCCACATCGGCCGGCCCCAGATGGAACCCGTGGCCAGCGCGAGGAAGGTGAAGGAGGCGCCGATGGGGGCGCAGGCAGCCGCCACGGAATGGGCGAGCTTCATGCGCCAGATCAGGCCGATGGCGGCGCCGGTGGCCATGACCACGTAGGCCATCAGCGACAGATAGGCCGAGGGCACGTGCACGTAGATGATGCGGAAACCGTCGCCCTGCTGATAATCGGCGGGGGCGAGCACCAGGCCCTTGAAGGTGCCGACCACCAGCGCGATGGCGGCGAGTCCGCCGAGCCAGGGCGCCAGCTTGCCGGCGATGCGGTAGAAGTGGGGCGGCGACCCCAGCTTATGAAACCAAGTCCACATGTGTCCTGTCTGCTCCTGTCTGCTTGCCCGGCTCAGTCGGCGCTGATCCTCAGCGCCGCCGAGGCCGCGAACGGTGAAAACGTCATTGTCAGTATGGTGAGCGCCGCGAGAAGGTAGAGCGAGCCCCCCGTCGTCTCTCCGTCAGCCGAGAGACTCACGGCTCTGGCACCAAAAATCAATACGGGCATGACCAGCGGCAACACCAACAGGCTCAGGAGCGAATTGGCCTGGCGCAGCCCCACCGTCAGGGCGGCTCCCACCGAGCCGATCAGGCTGAGACTGAGGGTGCCCAGCACGAGCGAGCCCGCGAGTATCGGGAGCGACTCCTCCGGTATGAAGAAGGCGACGCCGGCTACCGGCGATATGACCACGAGGGGAAGTCCCGTCACAAGCCACTGCGCCGCGATTTTTCCGAGGACAAGAACAGAGACAGGCTGACCCGAAAGCAGCAGCTGCTCCAGCGTGCCGTCCTCCCGGTCCTGGCGGTAAAGCGTGCCCAGGGACATCAGCGAAGCCAGCAGCGCCGCCACCCACAGCACGCCCGGCCCGAATTTCATCAGCAGCTGCTTGTCCGGGCTCACCGCCAGGGGAAACAGGCTGACCACGATGGCGAAGAAGATGAGCGGCGTGGCCATGTCGCCGGGGCGGCGGAAGGCGAGCCGCAGTTCCCGGGTCACGAT
>CAYRZI010000290.1:0-1976 GCA_964428605.1 uncultured Woeseiaceae bacterium | reverse complement strand
AGCGGTTCCAGGTTCCGGCCGTGACCGTAGTAGTCGAAGGTCACGGCCAGGTAGCGGTTCTTCGCCAGCGTGACGGCGAAGGACTGCATGAGCTGCTGGGAGCCGGCGAATCCGTGCGCGATCACGACCACAGGCAGGGCGACGTCGGCGGGCGCATCCGCGGAGCGGAACACCGTTACCGGTGTGGGCCCCAGACGCGTCTCGTCCGTGGCGACGCCCGCGCTGGTCTCGGTCAGGCGGAACAGGCCGAAGGCGATCATGGCGACCGACATCAGGACCGCGGCGAGCGGCAGGTTTTTCGTTATGGCAGCCCCGGGCATTCGCGGAGAGTGCCACTACGCCGCCCGCGGCGCACGCAGCGCTTCACCGGCACGGCTACGAGGTGCTGCCGGAGCATCCCGTCACCGGCTCCGGCCACGATCACTTCCGCACGCCGCGTTACCAGTGGGGCGCGAAGGGCGGCTGCAGGGTGGCCGGTGGTCTCCTTCGCGGGGCTTGCGGTGGATGCGGATCTCAGGGTGGTGAGGCGCTCAGGCGAGGCGGTAGTGAATCTCTATGCCGTGGGAGAGGTGACCGAGATAAAGGTAGTGATAGTAGAAAAGAGGTATTCGGGTGCCAGAATACCTCTTTAAGTCACCTAATACCCCTTTAACTGAGTTACAGTGGCTGTAACTTGTATGTACAAAGCGGGCGGTCGCATCCATGTAGAACGGTTACACAGTGTGTAACCTCGCCATCGGCTCCAGTTCATCCTTGTAGTCCCGGGTCAGGGCGTCACACGGTGTGCCGAATCTCGCCGTCGAGCCCAGTTCCAATAGAGGTATTAATCTCATAAAAGAGGTAAAGTAGAGCCAAAATACCTCTTTTAGACTCGCGTATACCTCTATGAAGTCCCTCGACCCGCGGTTCCTGGACGGTCTGTCTCCCGATCTCGATGACCTGACAACGATCAGCACAATCTCCGAATACTGCGGCAAGCAGCAACTTTATGTTAAACACAGCCCGGATATCCTCGAGAGCCTCCGGACCTTCGCCTCCATTGAATCCACCGACGCATCCAACCGCATCGAGGGTGTCACGGCCCCAGAAGCCCGGATCAGGGAGCTGGTAGCCAAGAAGACTCAGCCCAGGGATCGCTCCGAACAAGAGATCGCCGGTTATCGCGACGCACTCGAACTCATCCACCAGAGCGGTGAAGACATGCCCGTCACGGTAAACGTCGTACTGCAGCTGCACAACATGCTGTACAGCTATTTCAACGCGGATGGTGGCCGCTGGAAGATGGTCGACAACGACATTGTCGAAAAGGACGCCGACGGAAATACCGTCAGAGTGAGGTTCAAACCCGTCTCCGCCGTTGCTACGCCACAAGCCATAGAGGACCTCGTCTCCAACTATCACCAGGCGCAGAAGGACCGGCGCCTGCCGCTGATCGTAATACCACTGTTCATTCTCGACTTTCTCTGCATTCACCCTTTCCGAGACGGGAACGGGCGGGTATCTCGCCTGCTCACACTACAGCTGCTCTACCACGCCGGCTACGAGGTAGGCCGATACATCAGCCTCGAGAGAATCGTCGAACAATCCAAGGAGTCCTACTACGAGAACCTCGAAGCCAGCTCCCACGGTTGGCATGAGGGTGAGCACGACGTAAAGCCCTGGCTGCGCTATTTCTGGGGAGTGCTCATACGTGCCTATCGTGAATTCGAGGAGAGAGTCGGCAAGGTCGACAAGCACCGTGGTTCGAAGTCCGACCGCGTCAGAGAAGCCGCCGCGCGGAAGATTGCGCCGTTCAAGATCGCGGAACTCGAGCGTGAAGTACCCGATGTCAGCCGGGAGTTGATAAGAAGGGTGCTCAGAGACATGAAGGAAGAAGGCCTGCTCGAGCAGCAGAGCCACGGAAGAGGTGCCAAATGGGTGCCTATTGCGACTGGTGGCTAGAACCCCAGCGCATCGAGGTTGATGCCCCCATGCCC
>CAYRZI010000289.1:0-2006 GCA_964428605.1 uncultured Woeseiaceae bacterium | reverse complement strand
TCCACGTCGGCAGGGAACGCGGTGGGATAGAACGAGCCCTGCGTGTCCCGGGGCGTCGCCACCAGCTGTCCGTCCCGGCCGAGGAGCTCGCCATGTGCGCTGCCCGGCGGCGCCAGCAGAAAGGCGCTCAGGGGCAACAGAAGGCTCCGGCGACTGAATCGACACTTCTGTTTCACCCGGGCCGAGCGGCGGTTGCGCAGACGATGCCTGTTCATCTCCCCCTTGTCCGTGTTTCAGTGGGTGTTACCGGGATAAGCAGGAACCCGGTGCGAATCCGATCACGGGAGGCGCAGATTTTCTTCGGGCCGTGGCGACGGGTCAGCGAGTGGCAGGCAGTAAGGCCCGGGGAGGGATGTCAGGACTGATCTCGACGTCGGTCACCCGAAACCGGGAGACGACTCCGCCATGCTCCCGTCGTCCCCCTGTTGTCGAGATGCGCGGGAAGGCCGAGGGGTTGCCGGCCGGCCAACGGTCTCAGCGCAACGTGGTCCTTACCCGGTCGCGCAGGAGATCGATCAGCAGGCCCTGATAGTAGTCCGGGCCGCGCTCGGTGGCGGCGTCCAGCATGCCCTCGAGCTGCTCCGCGCTAACCTCGAGATCGTCGCAGGCGGTGAACGTGCCCTTCACGGCGTAGTAGGGAAAGCCGACGAGCCCGGCATAGCGACCCGCCTCGGCGGAGCGGCGGATGAGTTCCCCGCCATAGCAGGGATCGGCTTCGACACCGCTCCAGCCGGTGACCAGAATGTAGCCCATGACGAACAGGGATTGCGGATAGCCGGCGCGGAGCGCCACCTGCCGATATGGCGTGGCCTTCTCATGCTGCCCGGCGTAACCGTAGGCGCGGGCCAGCTGATAGTTCAGACGCGGGTTGTCGGGATCGGCCTCCAGCGCCTGCCTGCAGGCCTCGATGGCGGCGGGTACGTCCATCTCCGCCCGGCTGACGCCCGTGGTGACGGCGTTCGGGTCGGAAGGATGACCCGCCAGCCGGTCGCACTCCGTGACGTCGGAGGAATGGTCCCCGGCCGAATAGACGCCGATCTCGTCCAGGGGGACGTGGAGGGAGTCGTTGTCGGCCGCGGCCGCCGCGACAGACGTCAGCAGCAAGGACAGAGCGAACACGGAAAAGGAAGCTGGGCGCATACTCGAGACTCCATCACCGGACGAGAGCAACTTAGCCCCGCGCGGCGATGCGATCAAGCAGTACCGCTTCCCCTGCCTCCTGCCGCCACTCCCGCCTCGCCCATCCACGCGCGGAGCTCACCATAGCTCAGCGCGCCCGCATGACGTTCGGCCTCGGTGCCGTCACGGAACAGAATCAGGGTCGGCAGGCCCTTCACCGCGTGCTCGCCGGCCAGTTCCGAATGGCGCACGGTGTCCACCTTCGCCACTAGACACACATCGCCCAGCTCGTCGGCGATGCGTTCCACCGCCCGGTCCATCATGAGACACGGCCCGCACCACGCGGCCCAGAAATCGACCACCACCGGCCACCCGCTGCCGATCATGCTCGCGAGTGTCTTCCTGTCTGCATCGATTGGCTCACCGCCGCGAAAGCCGGATACGACGCCCTCCTCCGCAGTCTGCGATCCGGAAGACCGCCGGCGCCGCGACATAGCGAGAAACGGCCAGCGGAACACGGCGATCATGTTGCTCACCAGCATCAGCAACACGATTGCGACGTAGCCGAGCAGACGCAGCGGAAGGAGCCCCGTACGGCGCCGGGTACGCTCGAGCCAGTGCTCCAGCGCATTCACCCGGGCAAGCAGCCGGTCGGAAAGCGATTGCTGGTACTCATCGGCCATCGTGAAAAAGGATTCGCAGCAACGAATGCCCCGCGCGGTGATGGTAACCGCGCGGGGCGTTCGCACGAAAGCCGGTGGAGAGAGCCGCCTACGCCGTCATTGCAGACAGTTCGGCGCGCAGGACACGCATGCTGCGATGCGTCAAAGCCTCGTGAATAAAACAGCCCGCTGCGTCGGCAAACGCTAAAAGAGAATCAGAATTAT
>CAYRZI010000288.1:0-2010 GCA_964428605.1 uncultured Woeseiaceae bacterium | reverse complement strand
TCCGACTCGATGGATACGTCGTCGTTATGCAGGATCGGGCCGGCGGAGACCGGCGCGGCGATGAAACCGCTCGCGAGAAACAGAACGGCGGCCAGTCGTGCAGAAAGCGTATTCACCCTTGGGGACCTCACAGAAAGCCATTGCTGGCCTCACTACAGCAGATTTCGTGCCAACCGCCTGAAATCCCGCAAAAACGTGATGGGCAAGATGCGGCCTTGCGCCACCTGTAAAGACGCTCGACAATGCCGCGCGACCGCTTGTCCCATATGCGCTGACAAGAGGTGGGAGCGGCTTCAGCCGCGATTTGTCACAGGGTGTGAAGTTATCCGCTCTTCTTTCTCGCGAAGCCGTCGGCGGACAGCCCGTACTTGTCCAGCAGGTCGTACAGGGTCGGGCGCGTAATCCCCAGCAGCTCCGCGGACCGCGAGATGTTGCCGTAGGTCTGGATCAGCGCGAGACGAATCGCCTTGGTCTCGGCCTCCTGGCGCACCTCGCGCAGGTTCAGGGTCTGCTGGGTGCCGACCTTGTCGCCGAGGCCCATGTCGGCGGCGGTCACCTGCTTGCCTTCGGCCATGATCACCGCGCTCTTGATCTTGTTCTCCAGCTCGCGGACGTTGCCGGGCCAGTTGTGGCTCTGGATGGCGTCCTGGGCGTCCTGGCTGAAGCCGCGGAGCGGGCGCTTGTGCTGTTTGGAGTACTTCTCCAGGAGTTTGCGCGCCAGGATCAGGCGTCCGCCCTCGCGCTCTCGCAGCGGCGGGATGTTCACGGTGATCTCGCTGATGCGGTAGTAGAGGTCCTCGCGGAAGCCGCCCTGCTCGA
The DNA here is from genome assembly GCA_964428605.1 of uncultured Woeseiaceae bacterium. Taxonomy (GTDB): domain Bacteria; phylum Pseudomonadota; class Gammaproteobacteria; order Steroidobacterales; family Woeseiaceae; genus Lentisalinibacter. The sequence continues at coordinate 1,191 of CAYRZI010000288.1, read as the reverse complement.
TCAGGTCGGAGATCTTCTGGTTGGTGGCGCAGACCACGCGCACGTCCACCGGGATCTCGTCGCGGCCGCCCACGCGCTCCACTACCCGCTCCTGCAGGAATCTGAGCAGCTTCGCCTGCAGCGGCATGGGCATGTCACCGATCTCGTCCAGGAACAGCGTGCCGCCGCTGGCCGTCTCGATCTTGCCCGGCGTGGTCTTGTGGGCGCCGGTGAAGGCGCCCTTCTCGTGGCCGAACAGCTCGGACTCCAGCAGGTTCTCGGGGATGGCCGCGCAGTTGATGGCCACGAAACGCTCGTCCTTGCGGTTGCTGAGCGAGTGCAGCGCGCGGGCCAGCAGCTCCTTGCCGGTGCCGCTCTCGCCGAGCAGCAGCACGGAAACATCCGTGGGCGCCACCTTCTCGATCATGCGACAGACCTGCAGCATGGCCTCGCTGGCCGCGACGATGCCGTCCAGCGGGGAGACGCCCTCCTGGCTCATCAGGCGGCGGTTCTGCTCCTCGAGCTCGTAGATGTGGAAGGCGCGGTCCACCAGCAGGCGCAGCGTGTCGGTGTCCACGGGCTTCTGGTAGAAGTCATACGCACCGAGGCCGACGGCCTTGACCGCGTTCTCCTGGTCGCCGTGGCCGGTGACCACGATCACCTTGGTGTGGGGCGCGAGGCTGACGATCTCCTCCAGCGTGGCCATGCCCTCGGTGACGCCCTCGGCGTCCGGCGGCAGGCCGAGATCCTGCAGCACCACGGCGGGCTCGTGGCGGCGGAGCTCGGCGATGGCGTCGGAGCGGTTGTCCGCCGTCAGCACCTCGTAGTCCTCGAAGCACCATTTCAGCTGACTCTGCAGCCCCGGGTCGTCCTCTACGATCAATAACTTGCGCGGCGTGTCGTTCACGGGTGCGTCGTTCTCCGTCCTTATGTGTGCCTCGCTGCCCAGCCCTGCATAGTGCCACGCCGCCGCCGGGCTTGGGAGTGGGGCAGGTCACACTCGAAATACGGGGACAGTTAACGCAATTGCCGGTTGCGTCAACTGTCCCCGGAACTCAGTATAAATGCGTACGATTTACGGTTGCGAATGATTATCATTTCTTGTATTGTCTGAACCATGACGACAGACGGCCCCACCGACCTCCACGGCGGGGCACCGGGCACGAGAAGAACGAGCCCGTACCCAGTTTGGCGCGAGGCGTCCCCTCCCGC
>CAYRZI010000287.1:0-2021 GCA_964428605.1 uncultured Woeseiaceae bacterium | reverse complement strand
CGGTGACCGGCCCTGCGAGATCCTCGTCGAGGTGCGCGTAGACTGCGTTCGGCAGGTGGCCTTCGGCGTAGGCACTGCGGCCGGCTTCCGGTTCCGGGAGCACGAAGCGGCAGTCGACGATGCGCACCCGGTCGTCGTCGACCAGGCGCGCGAGTTCGGCGACACTCATGAGCGGCGGATTGGATATCGTAGCGGACATCGGAGCGGACATCCTCCCGGACATCGGATGGTCGCCGGTTGCCGTTTTCGCTGCAATGCAGCACCTTGTCACCCCGGCGCCGGTCAGTGACAATAACGTGTTTGCATGTGTCATCCAACAAGGGTGCCGGCACGCACCCCCGAGGAGAAGTATTCGTGGACAAGATTCTGGTAGGACTGAAGCGGGTCGTGGACTATAACGTCCGCGTCCGGGTCAAATCGGACGGCAGCGGCGTAGAGACCGAAGGGGTGAAGATGAGCATCAACCCCTTCGACGAGATCGCGCTGGAAGAGGCGCTGCGCATCAAGGAACGCGGTGACGCCAGCGAGGTCGTGGTGGTCTCCATCGGCCCCGGAGAGGCTCAGCAGCAGCTGCGCACCGGCCTCGCGATGGGTGCCGATCGGGCCATCCTGGTCGAGACCGGTGAGGCCGTCGATCCGCTCAGCGCCGCCCGGGTCTTCAAGGCCCTCATCGACAAGGAAAAGCCGGATCTCGTTCTCCTTGGCAAGCAGGCCATCGACAACGACGCCAACCAGACCGGGCAGATGCTGGCCGCCCTCTGGGACCGGCCCCAGGGCACCTTCTGCTCGGGGCTCGAGATCGCCGACGGCAAGGCGAAGATCACCCGCGAGGTGGACGTGGGCCTGGAGGTGATCGAGGTGGACCTGCCCGCGGTCATCACCGCCGATCTGCGCCTGAACGAGCCGCGCTACGTGAAGCTGCCGGACATCATGAAGGCGAAGAAGAAGCCGCTCGACACCATGAGCACCGACGACCTCGGTGTCAGCGTCGAAGCCGGTTTCGAGGTCACCGCCTACGAGCCGCCGCCTCAGCGCCAGAAGGGCATCATGGTGGAGGACGTCGCAGGTCTCGTGAATGCACTTAAGGAAAAGGGTCTGGTCTGATGGCTAACATACTGATTATTGCGGAACACGACGGGCAATCCCTGAACCCGAGCACGCCGAAGTCCGTGCAATGCGCCTCCGGCATCGAGGGTGCCGAGATTCACGTGGCGGTACTCGCGAAGGACGCCGCCGCCGTGGCGGAGCAGGCGGCGGCCATCGAGGGCGTGGCGAAGGTGCTGACGGTGGAGAACGACGCCAACGAACACGCGATGGGCGCCGTGCTCGCACCCCAGGTGGCGGAACTGGCCGACGGCTACAGCCACGTGTTCGGACCGTCCACGAGCTTCGGCAAGGACCTGATGCCCCGGGTAGCGGCGCTGCTGGGCGTGAACCAGATCTCCGACGTCATGGAGGTGCTGGGGCCGTACGAGTTCAAGCGGCCCATCTATGCCGGCAACGCCATCATCACGGTGAAGGCACCGCAGGACAGCAAACTGGTCGCCACCGTGCGCGCGGCCTCCTACCAGGCCGCGCCCGGCGGCGGCAGCGCCACGGTCGAGTCCGCTTCGGTGGGGGCCGACCTGCCGACCCACACACGCTGGCTGGAGCTGCAGGCCGGCTCCTCCGACCGCCCGGACCTGGCCACGGCTCCGCGGGTGGTCTCCGGCGGGCGTGCGCTCGGCAGCGAGGAGAACTTCGAGATCATCTTCAAGCTGGCCGACAAGCTCGGCGCGGCAGTGGGGGCCTCCCGGGCGGCCGTGGACGCAGGCTATGTGCCGAACGAGCTCCAGGTGGGCCAGACCGGCAAGATCATCGCACCGGAGCTCTACATCGCCATCGGCATCTCGGGCGCCATCCAGCACCTCACCGGCATCAAGGACGCCGGCACCATCGTCGCGATCAACAAGGACGAGGATGCGCCCATCTTCGAAGTGGCCGATATCGGCCTGGTGGCCGACCTGTTCACCGCGATCCCC
>CAYRZI010000286.1:0-2027 GCA_964428605.1 uncultured Woeseiaceae bacterium | reverse complement strand
GCAGGCAGACTACCGCCTGGTGATCCCCGACATGCTCGGCTTCGGTTTCTCCGACAAGCCGAAGGGCCACGACTACAGCATCCACGAGCAGGCGGACCTGCTGGAGGCCGTGATCGCCGGGCTAGGCCTCGGGCGCTTCCACGTCATGGCGCATGACTACGGCGACTCGGTGGCCCAGGAAATGCTGGCCCGCGAGAACGCGAAGCCCCGCGCGGAACGCCGGTGGCAGTCGCTGTGCCTGCTGAACGGCGGCCTGTTCCCGGAGACCCATCACGCCAGGCTGTCCCAGAAGCTGCTGCACGGGCCGCTGGGACCGGTGATCGGGCGGCTGATGAGCCGGGGCACGCTGGAGCGCAACCTGCGCGCCGTCTTCGGCCCGCAGACGCCGCCCTCGGCGGAGGAGCTGGACGCCTTCTGGACGCTGATCACCGAGAAACGGGGCGACACCATCGCCCACCGCCTCATCCGCTACATCCGCGACCGCCGCCGGTACCGGGAGCGCTGGGTCCAGGCCCTGCGCGCCGCTGCGATCCCCATCCAGCTGATCAACGGCTCCATGGACCCGGTCTCCGGCGCCCACATGGTGTCGCGCTACCGGGAGCTGGTGAGCCAGCGCGACATCGTCGAGCTGCCGCGGATCGGCCATTACCCTCAGGTGGAGGCGCCGGAGGAGGTGCTGGCGCATTACCGGGCCTTTCTTGATGCGCACTTCCCCGCGGGGGAGAATGCCTGACTCGCTATCATTACCTGCAGAGGGGGGGGAAGCGCTGGTGACCGAGAAATTCTGGGATCTGCTGATCCGGGGTGCGAAGGTGTTCGACGGCTCGGGCGAGCCGCCGAGAGTGGAGGACGTCGCGGTACGCGACGGCCAGATCGCGGCGCGCGGCGTGGGCCTGCCCGAAGCCGGCGCGACGGAGGTGATCGACGCCGGAGGCAAGTGGCTCATGCCGGGGCTGCTGGACATTCACACCCACTTCGACCTGGAGGTGGAGATCGCCCCGGGCCTGCCCGAGGCCGTACGCCACGGCACCACCACGGTGGTGGTGGCGAACTGCAGCCTGGGGCTCGCCTTCGGCAACCAGCGCCGGGACGGCGCCGACCCGGTGGTGGACTGCTTCGCCCGGGTGGAGAACGTGCCGAAACACGTGCTCTCCAAGGTCGCCGACCAGGCCGACTGGCACGACAGCGGTGCCTACCTGGAGCACCTGGACTCGCTGCCGCTCGGCGCGAACCTCGTCACGATGATCCCGCATTCCATGCTGCGCATCGAGGTGATGGGGCTGGAGGACAGCATCAGCCGCGAGCCCACCGAGGCCGAGCTGGACGAGATGGCGGCACTGCTGGACAAGGGCATGCGCCAGGGCTATGCGGGCTTCTCCACCGACGCCCTGCCCTTCCACTATCTCGCCAACGACCCCCACCGGGACCGCAAGATCCCCACCCAGTACGGCAGCTACGGCGAGCTGAAGCGCCTCACCGGCGTGGTGCGCCGTCACGGCCGGGTCTGGCAGGCCACGCCGCCGAAGGACAACGTCGGCCAGACGCTCAGGAACCTTCTGCTCACCAGCGGCCGGTTGCACGGCAAGCCGCTGAAGACCACCGTGGTGGCGGCGCTGGACGTGGCCACCAACCGGGGCATCGCGAAGCTGGGCATGGCGCTCGCGCGGCTGCTGAATTCCCGCGCCGTGGACGGGCGCTTCGCCCTGCAGGCCCTGGCTGGCCGGTTCAAGATCTGGTCGGAGGGACCCATCAACCCGATCTTCGAGGAAGTGCCGGTCCTGCGGCGGCTGAACATGACGGATCTCGAGGACCGGGACGCACGCCGGGCACTGCTGGAGGACCCGGAGTTCGTGAGCGACTTCCGGGAGATGTGGCACAGGGGCAAGTCCGGCTTCGGGCCGGACGCGATCAAGCGGCGGCTGAAGCGCGAGGATCTGGCCTTCGGCCGCTCGCTGGAGGACATGGTGGTGGACACCTGCCCGGTGCCGAACTGGTCCGGCGAGGCCATGTCCGACATCCACGAGCGG
>CAYRZI010000285.1:0-2035 GCA_964428605.1 uncultured Woeseiaceae bacterium | reverse complement strand
ACAGTTGCATTGGATCTGGCCTTGAAAGCGCTCGGTATCGGTCCCGGTGACGAAGTAGTAGTGACTCCGCGGACATTTTTGGCCTCCGTGTCCTGTGTCATCACGGCAGGCGCTAAGCCGGTCTTCGCTGACGTCGATCTGGATTCGCAGAACATTACCCCGGACTCGGTAGCTGCGGTGTTGAACTCCGCGACACGAGCCATTATTTGCGTGCATCTCGCTGGCTGGCCATGCGAAATGAACGGCATGCGTGAACTGTGCGAAGAGAGTGGATTAGCCTTGATTGAGGACTGTGCTCAAGCTCATGGGGCACGTTATAAGGGTCGGCCTGTTGGCTCATTGGGTGACGTGGGTGCATGGTCGTTCTGTCAAGATAAGATTATGACCACCGGTGGCGAGGGTGGCATGGTCACGACTGACGACTGCGAGCTTTGGTCACGAATGTGGTCTTATAAGGATCACGGCAAGTCATGGGATGCCGTGTATGAGCGTGAGCATCCGCCTGGCTTCCGTTGGCTGCATGAATCTTTCGGTACCAATTGGCGTATGACTGAGATGCAAGCTGTGATCGGCCGGGTCCAACTGACGAAGATGCCACAGTGGCATGCGCGGCGAATCGAAATCGCCAATACCATTTGGTCAACTGCGAGGGCACTACCGGGACTACGTGTGCCGGAGATACCCGCCCATATAGAGCATGCGGCCTACAAGTGCTATGTGTTCGTGCAGCCGCTAGCCCTGAAGGCTGGTTGGGATCGCGACCGAATAATGGCGGAGATCAATGCGCTTGAAGTTCCCTGTTACTCGGGCAGCTGTTCCGAGGTCTACCTGGAGAGAGCGTTTGATGGCACCGGCTTTCGACCGGCGACTCGGCTGCCCAATGCCAGGGAACTGGGTGAGACCAGCCTTATGCTCCTGTGTCACCCGACCCTCGCGGACGAGCATGTAACGAAAACCTGTGAGGTACTCAGAACGGTAATGCGTCGCGCTGTCGCTTGAGGTTGTAGTCTCCGCCGCTGCAAATTCAAAAGAGGCAAACGTGCCAGGCACGCCGCACCGTTAAAGATTGAACTCGTGCACACTTTTGATTGGACATTGTTTATACTATGTTAAAGACCGTCGGCAAGGCTATGAATTGCCTCAAGAAGGAATTATTTCGCTGACGTAACGGCGGAGAGCGCGTGAGCCCACAGGAACGGAAATCGCTGGGACGCACCCGAGCATCCATAGTCCAGCTATCTCGCCCCGTCAAGCAGGCGGTCATGCTATTGGTTGACGCCATAGCTATTCCCCTCATAGCACTGATCGCGCTGGCCGTGACACTCGCTCCAGGGTGGTCCTCCGTGGCACTGGGAATTTCCGTCGCTGGCATCGTTTTGATGGCTACGGTTCCCGTAATGTGGGCCATGGGCCTCCACCGCTCGGTGGTCCGATTCATGGGGCTGGACTTGTTCATTAATGCGTTCCGGGTGGCAACGCTGTCCGCCGTTTTGCTGACTTTACTAAGCGTACTACTACCTACGGTTCAGCTACCCTTACGGACGGTCGTGGTGATCTGGGCCGGAATTCTGATCTGGATCTCCGGCAGCCGTCTGATGGCTCGCCTGCTACTGAGGGGCTCTCGTCAGCGCGCCGACCGGGTCATTATTTATGGTGCCGGCGAGGCTGGAGTGCGTCTCGCTCAATCTCTCGCCAGCGGGCAGGACTATGTTCCAGTCTGCTTCGTGGACGACAATGAAGCACTCTGGGGCAATGTGCTCAACGGCTTGGAGGTGCACCCGCCGCGTTCGACATCGGCTCTCGTCGATGAGTTTGAGGTTTCGCGCGTCCTCTTGGCGCTTCCGAGTGCCTCACGCCGTCGCCGTCGGGACATCCTGCTTAAGCTGGAACCGCTCGCAGTCCACGTCCAGACCATCCCGGATATCACCGACCTGGTAACTGGTCGCGCCAAGGTGGATTCCATCCAGGACGTGGATGTGGAGGATCTCCTGGGCCGTGATCCCGTGCCTCCGGTGCCTGAACTCATGGACGCCTG
>CAYRZI010000284.1:0-2036 GCA_964428605.1 uncultured Woeseiaceae bacterium | reverse complement strand
ACGCTGCGGGCATGGACACGCTGTCCGAAGGCCAGCGCGTCAACTTCGAGCTGGTCACCGAGCGCGGCAAGACCGCGGCCGGGAACCTGCAGGCGGCGTAAAGCCCCAGAGATGCAGGAGGGCCTTCAGGCCCGATTCCTGCATCCGGAAACGGCCCCGCGAGGGGCCGTTTTTCGTTTGGGTTCGTGTAGAAGGCCCTTCACTGTGTGGGAGGGCCTTCAGGCCCGATTCCTTAGCCAATCGGGGCTAAAGCCCCTCCTGCCAGCCCCTCCTACATTTTTTCTATGTCGGCACGGCGGGGGTAAAAGGCGACGTACCCCGCTATCGAGGCCACCTCGTCGTACACGGCCGGGTAGGTCCAGGCCACGTCCTCTCCGTCTTTCGCGTAGTAGCGCGCCTCGCCCTTGAACGGGCAGGTGGTCTGCGTGTCGCTGACCGTCAGCTTCTCCGTGGCCACGTCCTCCGGCGGGAAATACAGGACGCGGTCGTAGCCGTCCTCGTCCAGCGCCAGCACCCGCGTGCTGTCCGCCACCCGCACACCGTCCACGGCCACCTTCCAGCGGCCCGGCGCCTCGGCGGTCCGGATGCGGTGTTCCGGCGCGCGTGCCGCGCCCGGCGACGGTCCCAGTGTCTTGTTTGCCATGGCGACCCCCGGTTCCGGCTCGGTTCGCATCCAGCATACCGCAGCTAGACACCGTCGGTGGGAATTGGGAGACTCCGATGCCTCCAGGGGCGGATCAGGAGCACGGGGCATGAAGCGACTCTCGAAGCTGGCGGGCGCACTCATTCTTGCGGCCACGGCGGGGCTGTTCACCACGTCCGCGGCGACGGCCGCCGACAGCGTACTGGACCGGGTCACCGAGACCGGCGAGTTCCGCATCGGCTATGCCCCCGGCTCGCCGCCGCTGTCCTTCGACGATGCCGACGGCGAACCGGCCGGCTACTCCATCGAGCTCTGCCGCCACATCGGCCGCACGCTCCGGCGTGAACTCCGCCTGGAGGAGCTCGAGTTCACCTATGTGCCTCTGGTGTCCATGGAAGACCGCCTCGGTGCCGTGGAGACGGGCAGGGTGGATATCGAATGCGGCGCCACCACCGTGACGCTGTCGCGGCGCGAACGCGTGGATTTCACCCTGATGACCTTCATCACGGGCAGCGCCGTGCTGTCGCGCAGCGACGACCCCATCCCAAGCGTGTCGGACCTCGGTGACAAGCGCATCGCCGTGATGCGCGACACCACCACCGAGGCGGTGCTGCGCGAGTTCGCGGCGGTCAACGAGACGGGACTGACGCTGGTGCTGGTGGAGACCCACCAGCAGGGCATGAAGCTGCTGAACGAGGGCGAGGTGGACGGCCTCGCCTCCGACCGGGCGATGCTGATCGGCCAGGTGTTCACCGACGGCAATGCCCGCAACGACTACGAGATGACCCGGGGCGTGCTCTCCTTCGAGCCCTATGCCCTGGTGATACCCCGCGGCGATACCCGCTTCCGTCTCGCCGCCGACCGCGCGCTGGCGGAGCTCTACCGCTCGGCCCGCATCCGCCGCCTGTACCAGGACTGGTTCGGCCAGTACGGTGAGCCGCTGTCGCCGATCGTGGAAGCGATGTACCAGTTCCAGGCCGTCGGCGACTAGAATGTAGGAGGGCCTTCAGGCCCGAGACGGCCTCAGGCCCGAGACGGCCTCAGGCCCGACCCGGCCTTCAGCCCCGACCCTCATGGAATTCGTCATCGACAGCCTGCGCGCCGACTGGGAAGCCTTCCTGGCCTTCCTGCCCCGGCTGTTCTACGCGCTGGTCCTGCTGCTCGTCGCACTGGTCGTCGCCCGGATCGTCGGTAATCTGCTCTCACGGCTGATCCGCCGCAGCGCGCGCTTTCATCCGAACGAACGCTTCATCCGGACGATCTCCGGGCTGGTGATCGTCTCCATCGGTGCCCTGCTCGCCCTGGGCGTGATGGGTTTTACCGGCGTGGCGGCGAGCCTGCTCGCCACCGGCGGCGTGGTGGCCATCGTGCTCGGCTTCGCCTTCCGCGAGAT
>CAYRZI010000283.1:0-2044 GCA_964428605.1 uncultured Woeseiaceae bacterium | reverse complement strand
TCGTGCAGCATCCATTTCACCCTGGCGCTGCGGGTGGCGGGGAAGTGGAAGAGCTTGAAGCGGACGGGTTCCATGGGGTCTCCTCGTGCAGGCGGCGCCGTGCGCCGGACTTGAGGTTGATCATAACGCGCCCGGCTTTCTCCGGTGCGGCCATTGACATCGGCCGGCGATACGGCGGCAATAGGCACATGGATTCCGAGGAACGCCCGAAGGGCCGCTCGCTGCGGCCGCTGGCCACGCTGTGGCCGTTCATCCGGCCGTACCGTGGGACCCTGATCGCCGCGCTGGCGGCCCTGCTGGTGGCCGCCGTCGCCATGCTGGCGCTGCCCGTCGCGCTCCGCTATCTCATCGACCAGGGCTTCGCGCAGGGCGGCGACGTGGGCACCATCAACCGCTATTTCGGCTGGTTCATGGCCGCGGCCGGCGTATTCGGCGGTTTCGCCGCGCTGCGTTTCTACCTGGTGAGCTGGCTCGGCGAGCGGGTGGTAGCCGACATCCGCAGCACGGTCTACGACCGGGTCATCCGCATGGACCCGCTGTTCTTCGAGGTGACCCGCACCGGCGAGGTTTTGTCCCGGCTGACCACAGACACCACGCTCGTGCAGAGCATCTCCGGCGTGAGCCTCTCCATCGCCCTGCGCACCACCCTGACGCTCGTGGGCGCGCTGATCATGCTCATGCTGACGAGCTTCCGCCTCGCCGGCTACATCCTGCTGCTCATCCCCGTGGTGATCGTGCCGCTGATCGTCGTGGGCCGGCGCATCCGCCGGCTGTCGCGCACCGCCCAGGACCGGGTGGCCGATACCAGCGGCCTGGCCGGCGAGACGCTGAACGCCATCCAGACCGTGCAGGCCTTCTCACTGGAGAATCTCGCGAGCCGCCGCTACAGCGACGCAGTCACCGAGAGCTTCGATGCCGCGGTACGGCGCACGAAGGCGCGCGCCGGCATCACGGCCATGGGCGTGATTCTGGTATTCGGTGCCATCACCTTCGTGCTCTGGCTCGGGTCGCGCGCGGTGGTGGCCGGCCAGATGACCGGCGGCGAGCTCGGCCAGTTCCTGCTGTATGCGGCTTTCGTCGGCTCGTCGGCAGCGGCCCTGAGCGAAGTCTGGGGAGAGATCCAGCGCGGCGCCGGCGCCATGGAGCGGCTGTCGGAGCTGCTGGAGGCCCGGCCGGCCATCGCGCCGCCGGCCGATCCGCTGCACCTGCCGGAACGGGCCGGCGGGCGGTTGGAATTCGATCACGTGACCTTCCATTACCCCTCACGCCCGGAGACGCCGGCGCTGGCGGACCTGTCACTGGTCATCGCGCCGGGCGAGACGGTGGCGATCGTCGGGCCCTCGGGCGCGGGCAAGAGCACGAGCTTCCAGCTGCTGCTGCGCTTCTATGATCCGCAGTCCGGGTGCATCCGCTTCGACGGCGTCGATATCGCCCGGGTGGACCCGCGGGAGCTGCGCGCGCAGATCGGCCTGGTGCCTCAGGAGACGGTGCTGTTCGGCGCGAGCGCAATGGAGAACATCCGCTACGGCCGCCCCGGGGCCGACGACGAGGCGGTGATGGCGGCCGCGCGGGCAGCGGCAGCGGACGAGTTCATCCGCGAGCTGCCGGAGGGCTACGACACCTTCCTCGGCGAGCGCGGCCTGCGGCTTTCCGGCGGCCAGCGCCAGCGCGTCGCCATCGCCCGGGCCATGCTGAAAGACCCGCCGGTGCTGCTGCTGGACGAGGCCACGAGTTCGCTGGATGCGGCCAGCGAGCGGCTGGTGCAGCAGGCGCTGGACGAGCTGATGCGCAACCGCACCACGCTGGTCATCGCCCACCGCCTGGCCACGGTCAAGCGGGTGGACCGCATCGTCGTGATGGACCGCGGCCGCATCGCCGCCGTGGGCAACCACGACGAGCTGGTGGAGAGCAACCCGCTGTACGCCCGGCTGGCGGAACTGCAGTTCGGTACGGAGGCGTAGGAGGGTCTTCAGGCCCGACCGATCCACGGGTCGGGCCTGAAGGCCCTCCTTGTATGTTGAGTCTTGTGGTTCTGTAATGGAAC
>CAYRZI010000282.1:0-2060 GCA_964428605.1 uncultured Woeseiaceae bacterium | reverse complement strand
GCGACCACTGTCCTTTTGCGTGCCCGATCGTGTGAGATTTGCGTGACCCGCCACACGAAGGACAGTATTCGCTCGTCTCGCACACACTTTCTCCGCCGCCTCGATCAGCCTCACGACGTCCGGCGCCGAGTAATGCGTCGTGATTCGCTCGGACTTGTGGCCGAGCAGATCCTGACGATCCTCGAAACTGACGCCGGCTGCACGCAGCCGATGACCGAAGGTGTGGCGAAGGTCGTGCACGCGAACGCCCGGTAAACCCGCCCGCACCCGTGCCCGCCTCCAGGCGGTGTTGAGCATGTTGCAGAGGCGCTTGCCGCGGAGACTGAACACGAACTCTCCGTGCTTGCCCCTTTGCTCGTCCACTATCCGCCGTGCAATGGAGTTCAGGACGACGATCCGCTCCTGCTGGTTCTTGGTGCTGAACTCGTCATCGCTGGGCAGCACGAACACGCTCGTCCCCAGCTCCGGCACCTGCACTTCCCAGTGCCAGCGCAGCTGGCAAACTTCCTGCTCCCGACAGCCCGTATTCACCTTGTACAGCGCCATGCGCTGCAGGTGCGCGGGCAGCTCCCGGAACAGGCGGTCCTGCTCCTCCCAGCTCAGCGGATAGGGCCTGCGAACCGGCCCCTTCTCCATCTCGAGGAGCGGCGGGGAGTCCAGCCAGGACATGCCGTTGTCGTGCCGCCAGACGCGAGCAGCGAGATTCAGCACGCGCCGGATGCAGCTCAGCTCCTTGTTGATGGTCCCGGCGGTGACCCCGTCCGCGCGACGGGCCTGCCGGTACTTCGCCAGCGTATCGTTGTGGATGCGGTCCAGACGCAGATCCCCGATGTGCGGCATGATGCGCTTGAACGCGTACACGTCCCGTTCCAGGCTCTTCTTGTGCTGATAGTCGGTCAGGTATTTGACCACGGCCTGTTCGAACGTCCTCGTGGGGCGGATGCCGTAGATCGTTGCCTCGCGGATCTCGTTGAGGCGGTGCGCTAGGTAGCGTTCCGCCTCTTCGAGATCAGCCGTGCCGCAACTCTCTGCCAATCGTCCGTATCCCCTGATCTTCTTGTCGATCCACCAGATGCGGCCTCGTTTCTGGAGGCCCGGTGATTTATTGCGTCCCATCTCTTACTCCTTTCGGCGGGACGCCCGTTGCGCGACTTATAGTCCTCCACCCAGGCATCCAGTTCAAGGCGGTCGAAGGCGATTCCCTGGCGGCCGATGGGAATCTCGGTGAGGCCGGGGCGAACTTCGGTGTTGAAGCGGTTTCGGTCCATGCCGAGGTAGGCCGGGGCGTCCCGGAAGCGGACCAGGCGGGGCAGGAGCGCGGAGATCCTAGCCGGCTTCGTCATCGGCCCAGATAGGTGTTGGTCACGGCGAGGCGGCTGTGGCCGAGCTCCGCAGTCACGGTGGTGCGGGCCTCGTCGTCGATTTCACGTTGCTCGGGGCTCAGCCCCTTCCGTGCAGGCCCGCCCGCCACCGGTGCCGGCCAGCCGGTGAGTTCCCGGTAACGGCGCTGCGCGTAGGCATGGCGCAGGCCGTGGAGTTTCCTGAGTTCCGCTGCCTTGGTCTGGCTTTCATAGCAGCGGAGCTGCTGGATGTAGTTCCGGTTCGGCGGGATCAGGGCGCCGCCGCCCACGAACCGGTGGATCTCCTCGAGCAGGGCGCGCTGGGAGTCCCGGGTGATCGGCACCGTGCGGGCTCTCCCGCCCTTGGTCCAGCTGGCCTTCAGGCGGATGTGGTCCTGGCGGACGGCATAGCTGGGGGTGAACTTGATGGCTTCCTCACGCCGGAGGCCGAACTCGGCCTGGAGCCTGAGGCTCAGCCGGAGATAGGGGTCTTTGATCTTGGCCAGCTTCCCGGGGTCCAGATCCTGGGCCTTGGAGGTTTTTGCCAAGTAGTGGCGCTCCCCGATGCCATAGGCACCATTGTCTCGGGCCATGACACTGGCTCTGTTCACCTTGGCAGCCCACCAGCGCAGGACGGCGAGCCGGTTCTTCAGCGTCCCGATACCGAGGCCCTGGTCTTTCCAGAGAGAGACCAGGGCCTCGACGTGTTTCGGTTTGAGC
>CAYRZI010000281.1:0-2094 GCA_964428605.1 uncultured Woeseiaceae bacterium | reverse complement strand
CCGAAGTTTACAAGTTAGCCTTTAATTAGTGAAATTAGCGCTTTTTTGATGTTCGTCGTATAGGGAGAACCTTTACGTTGTAAACAGTATGTAGTTACTGGTAAAATAAATCAGTTAATTTATATACTTGTAGTTACTACGTTTATTGAGGGTTGTTGAGTGGCTGGGTATATCTTTAAGAAGAAAAGTAGGGGAAAAACGTATTATTACGCGGGTCAAAGTAAGCGAGATGGTAAAAAAGTCGGGAGGAAATGGGAGGTTTATTTGGGATCTTTTGATAAGATCGTGAAGACGATGGGTGAAGGTGTGCTTCTTCCGGATGAGGTGTCATCGACACCGTATGGGTTGTATGCTGCTTTTGTTGAACTTGCTAAGCGTATTGATTTTGTTGATATCATTGATGCGGTGTTTCCTAAACGTGATCAGGGTTTGTCGATTGGTGAGTATGTTCTTTTTGGTATTCTTGCTCGGTTAACGAAACCGATTGCGAAACGGTCTATTCAGGAGTGGTATGTGACGAAGATGATTGAGAAGGTTTATCCGGTTGATCCTGTTTTTTTAACGGTTCAGAATTATTGGAATAATATGGTGTCTTTGGATTTTAACCGAATTAATGAGGTGCATCATCGGTTCATTGAACGGATCAGCAGGGATCATTCGTTGGGTCGGTCGTATATTTATTTTGATCCTTCGAATTTTCATACGTTCATTAACACGGAGGGTGATACCGCGTCGATTGCTCAGAATGGTAATAGTAAGAAGAAACGATTTGATCTGCGTCAGGTTAATGTGGCGTTGGCGGTGACTCGGAAGGATGGGTTCCCGGTGTATCATAAAACGTATCCGGGTAATGTGAATGATGTTACGTTTTTCAAGGAGCATGTGGATGAGGTGGTAACGCAGTTACGGAAGAGTATATCTGGTGAGATTGCGATCGTTTTTGATAAAGGGAATAATTCTAAGGATATTTTTGATGTGTTAGCTGGTTTAAAAGAGTCTCATGTGGAATTCATTGGGAGTCTTCGTCCTAGTACGCAGAAAGATTTGTTTAACACGCCGGTTGATTTGTTGAAGGATCATTTTGTCACTGATTCTGGTAACAACGTTTGGTATAAGGAATTGAATTCTGTGAATGTGTATGGGAGATCGTATCGTGGTGTGTTAACGTTTGATGAGCGGACGTATCGGAAAAAGATGTATACGTGGATGAGTAATATGAATAAGATCACTGATGAAATTCAAGAGTTCATTGATGCTCGTTTGAATGTGAAGAAATGGAGGCGGAAGGAAGCGGTAATGAAAAAATTGAATAAGATCACTGATCAGAAAGGGATGAAGAACGTGATCCATTGTCAGGTTCATGGGTCCTTTGGGCAGTTATCTGTTTCTGTGTATTGTGATATGCAGTCTGCATATGAAAAGATGGGTCGTGCGGGTAAAAATTTGATCATTACTTCTATTGAGGGTGAGGATATCGTTGAGATCATTAAGGGTTATCGGATGAAAAATGATATTGAGGATTGTTTCAAGATCCTTAATGATCCATATCTTCTCAGTGTGCAACCATTTCATCATTGGACTGATCAGATGATCACTGCGCATATGGCAACATGTATCTTTGGTTTGCAGATAATTCAACTGATGAGGAAAATGGTTCGTGATGCAGGGATGAAGATGTCTATAGGAAAGATCTTTGAACAGTTACATGACATTCCTCTGGTTCGATTGCAGTATGATAATAGAAAAACAGTGTATAAGGTAGGATCGGTACGTAGGGAAACGAGACGGTTAGCTGAGGAGTTAAATGTAAAAATGAATGGGAAAATGTAGTTACTGTTTCCTTCATTTTTTCAAAAAACTCCTTCGAGAGAAGGGTCATTTAATTTTAATAACTTGTAAACTCCGGTAAAAAGAAAATTATTAAATTTATAGACAATCATCAATTATTTTTATGGAAAGCAGTAGTAGATTTACAAAAAGCTGAAGAGATAATAAATGGTAAATGTAAGATAAATCATAAACATTTTAAACCTCTTATGAATAGATTCTTAAGTTTAATGCAGACAGTAGTCAAAATAAAGCCTTTATTGTATT
>CAYRZI010000280.1:0-2099 GCA_964428605.1 uncultured Woeseiaceae bacterium | reverse complement strand
CCATTGACGCGCCGAAACCAGCTGTGAGGAACAGTGCCAGCGCCAGTGCGATGCGCGTGCTTATCGATTTCACGGCGGAAAGTGTCCAGGCCCACAGAAAGGCGAGCAGGCCATAGAGGAGTACGTGCATGGTCTTCTGCAGAACAGTAGGCGTTGCGGCGACTGCCCACACGAACACTGAGTCGCCATGTTGCGCCTGACCCGGAATGATCGAGAGCGCCAGTAGGGCAGCCATAAGAACGCAAGTGAACCCGAGCCTGAGCCCGCCGGGTGTAGTTTCGAGTATTCGGGTCATCACTTGACCTCCATCTGCGGCACAATTGCAATAGCCGTACGTGCACGTAGATACGATTTTGTCGACGACGCCGGTCCGGTGTGCAGAGAGCGTTATTCTGGCGTCGCCGATTCAACCACGGTGACCGTTCTGCTGTCGCCAGGCTCCTCGACGACCGTACTCGTCCCGGAAGGCCACTCGACGTGGATGCGCTCCACGTCAGCGCAGTCGCCGAGGCCGAACCAGAGCCGGTGGGGTTCCTGGCTCACGTAGCCCGAGCCTATGCGGTGACCGAGGATCTGTGCTGCGCCATCACACTCGACCGTCACCCTGGCGCCGACGCCGTCCCGGTTGGAGCGACGCCCCTCCAGGTCGATGGCGATCCGGTTGCCCGGATTCCGGATTTCGTTCCAGTACACGACCAGCCGCGGTTCATTCCGACTGGCGATCACCAGGTCGAGATCACCGTCCTCGTCCAGGTCCGCAGCGGCCACGCCGCGGCTGTCCAGGACCAGGTCGGCTCCCAGGGCCGGCGCCGCGTCTCGGAAACGCGCGCCACCGAAGTTCTGGAACAGCCGGTTGCGCTCGTTGCCGGCGAAGGAGAACGACTCCTGCTGTATGAGGTAGGCAAAGTAGCCGGAGCCATAGGCGCCCGGCGGCCTGCCCGCGCTGATGGGCGCAAGGAGATGTCGCCAGAATACCGGATCGACGTCGCTGCGTCGGAGATTCGTGTACATGCCGTTCGTGACGTACACATCCAGGTCACCGTCATTGTCGTAATCGAAGAGGGTGTTGCCCCAGGCCCATTTCGCATCGCTCAGCTCCGGGGTCGGTACCTCGCGGAAGGTGCCGTCCGGTGTGCCCTTCATCAGTGTGTTGCCCTTCGCGAATCGGGCCATCCGGTCGCGCGCTTCCGTATCGCCCGGGAAGTCATCGCTGGCGGCAATGCGCTTGCCGGCATGGCTGATCATGTTGGAGACGTAGAGATCTTCGTGCCCGTCCTGGTCGAGGTCGCCGAGGCTCACTCCCATGCCATTGCCCAAGTCCCTGACGCCGGCCGGTTCCGCGACCTCCTCAAACGTGAGGTCGCCGCGATTGCGGTAGAGCTGATTCGGGCCGTAGTCGTTCACGACATAGAGGTCCTGCCAGCCGTCCTGGTCATAGTCGAAGGCGAGGGCGGCGAAGGTCCAGCGCGTGTTGTCGGCGTCGAGGCCGGCGGGCCCGGTAATCATCTCGAAACGGCCGGCGCCCGTGTTCCGGAAGAGCTGGTTTCGGTACCCGCGTCGGCTGTCGAAGTAGTCAAGGATGGGGCTGTTCGCGAGATCGCCGTAGTTGGCCACGTAGAAATCCAGCAAGCCGTCGTTGTCGAAGTCGGCAACGGTGGCGCCAGTGAGGCCGGTGGTCGACAGTCGGTCGAACCGTGACGCGGACGATACGTCAACGAACTTCCCCTCTCGTTGTTCGAGGAGGAACATGCGCAGCGCCGTCAGAACGAGTGCATCCTGATCGCCGTCGTTGTCCCAGTCGAAGAAGTAGCCGCTGCGGGCGCCCTGGACGCCGCCGAAACCGATCGCCTCCGCGACCTCCTTGAACCGCCGTCCGCCCTCGTTGCGGAAGATCCTGGGGCTGGTGAACTGCGTCGGGGCGAAGACGTCCATGTCACCGTCGCCATCGTAGTCCACGACGCTGACACCCTGAGCGAAGTAGTCGACGAAGGCCGTGAGCGGAACGTCGACGGGAGCGCTCTGCGGCACGAGGGACTCCGGGACGAAGAGCGGTTCTGCTTCCAGCGTCTCGAGACGCTGCAATTCGAGACGCAGCAACT
>CAYRZI010000279.1:0-2111 GCA_964428605.1 uncultured Woeseiaceae bacterium | reverse complement strand
CCGGATGACAATACTGCTTCCGCCACTATTATCAGTTCTGCTGGTGGCCCTTTTCTGCTCTTAGAGTGGTCTGATGTCAATACAAATGTCGTGCAGGAGAATACTGGTGTTACTTATACGGTGAAAATCACTAATGCTGGGAACATGGATGCAAACCAGTTGACGTTTGACTGGGTTTTGCCAAGCAATTGGACAATAACAGCAGGGTCAGCAAGTTCCATGGAGGATTCCTTAGTTGTAAGTGATTATGTTGAGAATACTATTGAAGTTACGGTTGGGGCTGATGCTGAGACAGGTGACCAGATTGTTACGTTTGCTGCTGGCTGTTGTTCTGATGGCAACAAGACTAGGTCTTCTGAGCAGACTGTGACTGTGCAGTCTAAGCCTGCTGAGGCTCCTGCAGATGATGGCGATGACGATGATGACGCTGATACTGGTGTTACGGCTGTTGCTGCCGCTGCCACTGCTGCAACGGCTTCTGGTGGCAGTGCTTTTTCTGCTACCCAGCAAAGAGCTTTGTTTCAGACTACTGAGACTTTTGAGGTTACGATTGGCTCTGACCAGCGTTTTGGAATCACTATTGAGAACCCGGTTGACGGCACGCTAAAAGACGTGAAAATAAAGGTAGAGGGGCTGTTAAGCAAATACTTGCAGTTAACAACAGAGGAAATTGGTTCCTTGGCGCAGGGCGAATCCATAAAGGTTTACACTGAGATTGCGTCACCCGAGTATTTTTCTCCAGGGAAGCATACGCTAACATACACTATTTCTGGAACGATTGTGGATGCGTCTGGAAAGGAAACGCCGTTCACTGAAACAAGAACCGTTACTTTGATGACGCATGAAACAAGCAGACTACAAGCACTAGACTACAGCGAGCAAATCCAAAAAATTCTTTTAGACATGGAAACAAAAGGGTACAAAACATCAAACGTGAACAGGTGGGCGCAGGACATACAGGTAATGCTTCAAAACAAGGAATATGACGAGATAAAGAAGCTTACTGAACAGGCTTTACAAGAACAGCAGAACGCTGACCAGGCAAACACAAAAATCAGCCAGCTGAAAGCACAACTTGCCTCAGCCCAAACAAAACAAATACCGACACCAAACACCTCCCGGCTACTAAAGCTTGCGACACTTGCATTCGACCGCGGCGACTACGCAGCAGCTTTGGAGAAACTCAAGGAAGCTGAACTGACTTACGCTGTGGAAACCAAGGGCGAATTCAACGTCGCGAACTTTTTGCTGTCAAACTGGCAGCAAATCGCAATGCTCTCAACAGTCTTGTTCATAGTGTTTTACTTCTTCGCCAAATGGATAAAATGGGGGCTAATTAAAAGAAAGCTCCAAAAGCAGGAAATGGAAGAGGTTTTGTTGCTGCAGCTTATTAAGGATACGCAGAAGCGCTGTTTTGTTGAAAACAAAATCAGCATGGGCGAGTATTACGATGCTTTGAAGCAGTTTGAGGCAAAGCTAGCAGAAATCATTGAAAACACTATTGAGTTGCAGTCTGCTAAAAGCAATTTGTTCAGGTTTAAGCCAGCTGTTGCCAGGCTGCGGCAAGAAAAACAAGAACTCTTAAACTTGATTAAAGAAACCCAGTCTCAATACTTTCAAAAAGGGTTAATAGAAACACGCATCTACCAAACCAAAATGCACAGCTTTACAACAAGGCTTGCAAGGCTTGAGAAAGACATTGTTTTGAAGCAGGCTACGCGTGCAATAAGGCAGCAGACTGGCTGGAAGAGGCCTTTTTGGAGAGCTGTTTACTCTGTCTGGAAGTAGTTTTTTGCATTATAAAACAATATAAATCATAAAGGGGTAATTCTAAAGGTAGATATGGTTGGCGTTTTCAAAAAAACCCATTTTTTGGCTTTGCTTTTGCTTCTTTTTGCAGGCTTTGCCATTGCAGCCAGCTTTGTTGACACAAGCCAGGCAGACTTTGACGCCGGCGAAGAAAAGGACCGCACAACTGTTGGAGCAGATGGAAATGTAGCCCTTTCATTACAGGACGCGGACAACTATTACGAGGACGGAAACTTTGTTTCCCGGATTTTTAATTCAGGAAGTGGGGCAACTGCTTGGAATTCAATTATTTGGCAGGAGCT
>CAYRZI010000278.1:0-2143 GCA_964428605.1 uncultured Woeseiaceae bacterium | reverse complement strand
TCTTCTCCGCCTCGCGGCCGACGCACTGCTCGATCACCTGGATGTAGCGCATGAGTTCCACCGGCTGACTGTTGCCGATGTTGTAGATGCGGTAGGGCGCGCGGCTGGTGCCCGGGTCCGGGTTGGCCGGATCCCACTCCGGATTGGGCTCGGCGACGTGGTCCAGCGTGCGTATGACGCCCTCGACGATGTCGTCCACGTAGGTGAAGTCCCGCCGGTGGTTGCCGTAGTTGAAGACATCGATGGGCTTACCCTCGATGATGTTCTTGGTGAACATGAACAGCGCCATGTCCGGCCGGCCGAAGGGGCCGTAGACGGTGAAGAACCGCAGGCCGGTGGTCGGCAGGTCGTAGAGGTTCGAGTAGGTGTGGGCCATCAGCTCGTTGGCCTTCTTGGTGGCGCCGTAGAGGGCCAGCGGATGGTCCACGTTGTGGTGGATGGAGAACGGCATCTCGGTGTTGGCGCCGTAGACCGAACTCGAGGAGGCGTACACCAGGTTCTCGACGCCATTATGGCGGCAGCCCTCCAGCACGTGCAGGGTGCCGACGATGTTGGACTCGATGTAGGAGTGCGGGTTCTCCAGCGAGTAGCGCACGCCGGCCTGGGCGGCGAGGTGCACCACCCGGTCGAAGCGCTCCTCGGCGAAGAGCTTGTCCATGGCCGGGCGGTCTTCCAGGCTGATCTTGACGAAGCGGAAGCCTTCGCGGCCCTCCAGGTTGGCGAGGCGGGCGAGCTTCAGGTTGACGTCGTAGTAGTCGTTCAGATTGTCCAGGCCGACGACCTCGTCGCCCCGGTCCAGGAGGTATTTGGCGGTGTAGTAGCCGATGAAGCCGGCGGCGCCCGTGACGAGTACTTTCATGTCCGTTCCTTGTCGTCTGCTGCTCTGCGCGGACGCTTTATCGAGGCCGGGTCAGAGCCGGTCGTCCACGGCGTCGGCGGGCAGGACGTACTTGATATCGTACAGCACCGACTGCTGCTTGCCGAACGCGCGGATGCCCTCGGCGCCCATCTCCCTGAACTGGCGGTGGCCGACGGCGACGATGATGCCGTCGTAGTCGCCCTTCTGCGGGCTCTCCACGAGGTCGATGCCGTATTCCTGGCGGGCCTCGGCGGGGTCCACCCAGGGGTCGTGCACATCCACGTGCAGGCCGTAGGACTCGAGTTCCGCGACGATGTCCACCACTCGGGTGTTGCGCACGTCCAGGCAATCCTCCTTGAAGGTGAGGCCCATGACCAGCACCTTGCCGTTCTTCGGCTGCATGCCGCGCTGGATCATGAGCTTGATGACCTTGCCGGCCACGAAGTAGCCCATGGAGTCATTGATGCGGCGGCCCGCCAGGATGACCGTCGGGTTGTAGCCTACGTCCTCCGCCTTGTGGGTGAGGTAATAGGGGTCCACGCCGATGCAGTGGCCGCCCACCAGGCCCGGGCGGAAGGGCAGGAAGTTCCACTTGGTGCCGGCGGCGATCAGCACCTCCTCGGTGTCGATGCCTATGCGGTCGAAGATCAGCGCCAGCTCGTTGATCAGCGCGATGTTGAGGTCGCGCTGGGTGTTCTCGATGACCTTCGCCGCCTCGGCCACCTTGATGCTGGTGGCGAGGTGGGTGCCGGCAGTAATAATCGTCTTGTAGACGGAGTCGATGTACTCGGCCGCCTCGGGCGTGGAGCCGGAGGTGACCTTCAGGATGTTCGGCAGGCGGTGCTGCTTGTCGCCCGGGTTGATGCGCTCCGGGCTGTAGCCCACGTAGAAGTCCTTGTTCATCTTCAGGCCGGAACCGGCCTCCAGCAGCGGCACGCAGAACTCCTCGGTGGCGCCCGGGAAGACGGTGGATTCGTAGACCACGGTATCGCCGGGCGAGAGTACCCGCGCGAGGGTCTCGCTGGCGGATTTGAGCGGCGCGAGCACCGGGCGCTTGGACTGGCCGATGGGGGTGGGCACGGTCACGACGTAGAAGTTGCACTCGGCGAGCTTGTCCGGGTCCGTGGTGTAGCTGAGATGCGTAGCCGCAGCGAGTTCTTCCGGCGTGGTCTCGAGGGTGGTGTCCTCGCCGCCCTCGAGCTCGGCGACGCGCTCGGCCTTCAGGTCGTAGCCCACGGTGGGGTAGCAGCGGCCGAATTCCACGGCCAGCGGCAGGCCCACGTA
>CAYRZI010000277.1:0-2145 GCA_964428605.1 uncultured Woeseiaceae bacterium | reverse complement strand
TAGCCGCGAATATAGTGTCCGCTCGCGGCCGCCGTCAACCACCGTTTGGTTACAGGCGTAATCGATGCCGTCGGGTATCGACCCCGGTGCCGACATGCTTGACGTGCCACCTTCTTTGAATTAATGTATTAACGCGTTAATACATTGGTACGGCATGAAACCCAACCGCGAGACGAGCGCGCGCCGGGCGGCGCGGGAGCAGACGGCACTGTGCGAGGCGCTGGTGGCGATGAGCGACCCGCCGGAGATGCGCGCGCTGCTCGCCGACCTGTGCACCCCGGCGGAGCTGCAGGCCCTCGTCGACCGCTGGCGGGTAGTGCAGTTGCTGGAAGAAGGCCTCCCCTACCGCCGGATCAACGAGCTGACCGGCGTCAGCGTGACGACCATCGGCCGGGTGGCGCGCTTCCTGGCCGACGGCGCCGGCGGCTATCGCCTGGCGCTGGAAAGAACCCGCAAGAACTGACAAGCCGCCGACGCGGTTTCCACGAGGACCTCTGATGCAGACCGATATCCCGCGGCTGAAGATCGCCATCCAGAAATCCGGCCGCCTCACCGAGCACTGCCTCGACCTGTTGTCGCGCTGCGGGCTGAAGTACACCCAGAGCAAGGACCAGCTGTTCTGCTTCGGCGAGAACATGCCCATCGACATCCTGCTGGTGCGCGACGACGACATCCCCGGACTGGTGGCCGACGACGTCTGCGACCTCGGCATCGCGGGACTGAACGTGATCCACGAGAAGCGCCTGCACGGTGACGGCAACGGGGCCCTGTCGAACTTCCGGACCATCCGCGGGCTGGACTTCGGCCATTGCCGGCTGTGCATCGCCGCGCCCGAGGACCTGCCCTACGAGGGCACGGCGTCGCTGGCCGGGCAGCGGATCGCAACGAGTTACCCCGGCGTGCTGGCGCGTTTTCTCGCCGAGGCCGGCATCGAGGCCGAGATCGTGCATTTCTCCGGCGCGGTGGAGATCGCCCCGCGCCTCGGCCGTGCGGATTTCATCTGCGACCTGGTATCCACCGGCTCGACACTCGCCGCCAACCAGCTCCGCGAGGTGGAGACGGTGCTGGAGAGTGAGGCCGCTCTCATCCGTACCGACGCCGAACTGCCGGCGGAGAAGACGGAGTGGATCGAGCGCCTGCTGATGCGCATCGAGGGCGTACAGCAGGTGCGCGAGAGCAAATACATCATGCTGCACGCGCCCCGCAGCGCGCTGGCGGAGATCACCCGGTTGTTGCCCGGCTCCGAGGCGCCCACCATCCTGCCCCTGGAGGGCCGTGAGGACCGGGTGGCCGTGCACGCGGTATGCCGTGAGAACGTTTTCTGGGAGACTCTCGAAAACCTGAAGGAGGCCGGCGCCAGCGCCATGCTGGTACTGCCGGTCGAGAAGATGCTCGCCTGATGCGGAACCGACCCCCGACGGAGCCGACCATGTCCCTGAACCTGTATCGATGGAACGAACTCGACGACGCCGACCGCGAGGCCCTGCTGCGCCGGCCGGCCGTGGCGGCCGGCGCCTCGGTGGAAGCCACCGTGCGCGAGATACTGGATGCCGTGCGCCGTGAGGGCGACGAAGCCGTACGCCGGCTGACCCGGCAACTCGACCGCGCCGACGTCGGCGAGCTGCGCGTGCCCGAGGAGGCCTTCGCGGCGGCGGAGGCCGGGCTCGGCCGCGAGGCGGTTGCCGCCATCGACCGTGCCATCGAGACCGTCGAGAGCTTCCATCGTGCCCAGCTGCCGGAACCGGTGCGCGTGGAGACGGCACCGGGCGTGGTCTGCGAGCGTCTCAGCCATCCCCTGGACGCGGTCGGGCTGTACGTCCCGGCGGGCACGGCTCCTCTGCCCTCGGCGGCCATCATGCTGGCCGTTCCCGCAGCCATCGCCGGCTGTCCGGAGCGCATCCTCTGCACCCCGCCCCGTCCGGACGGGACGGCAGACCCCGCGGTCCTGGTCGCGGCGCGCCGGGCCGGAGCCACCGCCGTCTACCGCATGGGCGGCGCGCAGGCGGTGGCCGCCATGGCCTACGGCACCGAATCCGTACCGCGGGTGAACAAGATCTTCGGGCCAGGCAACGCCTGGGTCACGGCGGCCAAGAGCCTGGTGGCCGCGGACCCGGACGGCGCCGCGCTGGACATGCCGGCCGGACC
>CAYRZI010000276.1:0-2147 GCA_964428605.1 uncultured Woeseiaceae bacterium | reverse complement strand
ACTACCCCCAGGAGTCCGTGGGCCTCGCCACCGGCATCCTGATCACCGCGCTGCATCATGCGGGCCTGGCGACGCTTACCCACACGCCGAGCCCGATGGGCTTCCTGAACGAGATCCTCGACCGGCCGCAGGCCGAGCGGCCGTTCCTGCTGCTGGTGACGGGCTACCCTGCGAAGGACGCGAAGGTGCCGGACATCCGCCGCAAATCGCTGCGGGAATTCGTCACCTACTGCCACGAATAACCGCCCCGTTCTTTCGTGGCCGCCCCGCGGGGGTATCCATCCTGCTCCCGACAAAAGGTCGCGGCGATGGATACCCCTGCATGACGGCCACGCCTCTAGCGGCGTAAGGGAGCTGCCAGTCAGTAGCGCCTGCTGACTGGTGCCAGTCGTTTCGGCTGCGGGCCCGTCAGCGGGTGGGCATGGGTTGCGGGGTCGTCCGGGCCGACTGGAGCCATGACGGCGGGAAGGAGGCCCGGCCGAAGCGAAGGAGGACAGGACGTCCGACTGAGCGTCCCCGCGACCCATGCCCACCCGATGGCGGGCCTACGTCGAAAGAAAAGCCGATCGGGCCTGAAGGCCCTCCTGCAGACAACTACCCCGTGTTCTGCAGCCCCTGGGCGATGCCGTTCACGCTCGCCAGCAGCGCGGCGAACAGCTCGTCGTCCTCCCGTTCCTTGGCCCGCCAGCGCGCGAGCAGGTCCACCTGCAGCAGGCTCATGGGGTCTACGTAGGGGTTACGCAGCATGATCGCCCGCTGCATGGTCTTGTCCTGGTCCAGCAGGTTCGTGTTGCCGGTGAGCCTGAGCACCATGTCGCGGGTGAGATCGAACTCGTCGCGGATCAGCGGGAAGAACTTCTCGTGGAGCGTGCCGGCCAGCTCCGAGTAGCGCGAGGCGATGGCCATGTCCGACTTGGCCAGCACCATCTCCACGTCGGCGAGCAGCGACTGCAGGTAGAACCACTCACCGGTCATCGCGGTGAACGCCTCTTCGCCGTGGATCTCGATGGCGGCGCGCAGGCCGCTGCCGAAGCCGAACCAGCCGGGCAGGACGTGGCGGCTCTGGGTCCAGGCGAATACCCAGGGAATGGCCCGCAGGTCCTGGATGCCCCGCTGCTTGCGCCGGGAGGACGGCCGTGAGCCGATGCGCATGCGCTCGATGACGTCGATGGGCGTGGCGCAGCGGAAGTAGTCGAAGAAGCCGGGCCGGTCGTAGACCAGTCCCCGGTAGACCTTGCGGCTCTCGCCGGCCACGGTCTCCATCATCCGGCGCCATTCGTCCGGTTCCGGGGTGGTGCGCTCCGGATTGGCGGTGGCGACGGAGACGGAGGCCATCAGTTGCTCGAGGGTACGCAGTGCGATACCCCGCAGGCCGTATTTCTCGTTGATGATCTCGCCCTGCTCGGTTACCCGCAGGCGGCCGCGGATGGTGTCCGGGGGTGCGCCCAGCACCGCGGCGTGGGTCTTGCCGCCGCCACGGCTGGTGGTGCCACCGCGGCCGTGGAACAACGTGATGTCCAGGTCCTCGCTGTCGAGCTCGCGCACGAGATCCGCCTGCGCCTCGTACAGCGCCCAGCGGGCCGAGGCGAGCCCGGAATCCTTGTTGCTGTCCGAATAGCCCACCATGATCATCTGCTCGTCGTCCCGGTAGGCGAGGTGCTTGCGGTAGACCGGGTCGGCGAGGAGCTCGCGCATGATGCGGGTGCCGTTCCTGAGGTCGTCCACGGTCTCGAACAGGGGTGCGACGTCCAGCGGCACCTTGCCGCCCTTCGACGCGAGATCCCCCCAGCGGGCCAGCAGGAGCACGGAGAGCACGTCGTCCGCCCCCTGGGTCATGCTGACGACGAACGGCCCCACCGCCCGCCTGCCGTACTTGCGGCGGCAGAACGAGATCGCCTGGAACACGGCCAGGGTCTTGCGGATGCGGGTGTCCGTGCTGTCGGCGCGCGGCAGCTCCCGGTCCTGCAGGGCCTCGCGGATACGCTCCGCCCGGTCCTCCGGCGTCCACTCCAGCCAGTCCCCGATCTCCAGACACCGGCCGACGACCTCCCGGTGCACCAGGGCGTCCTGGCGCACGTCCAGGGTCAGCAGATGGAAGCCGAAGGTGCGGATGCGCCGGAGCAGCCGGCGCACCGCGAACAGGCCGG
>CAYRZI010000275.1:0-2178 GCA_964428605.1 uncultured Woeseiaceae bacterium | reverse complement strand
GGGACTGAACCCCACGGCTTCCATCCCGTCACACCCATTGCCGAAATCAAGGACTATGGTGAACATGGAAAACCTCCGTCACGGACCCGTCGATCCGGTTACGCTGCCTGCCCTGCTGGTCGGGGTGCTGCCCATCGTGACCGTCAACCTGTGCCTGCTGATCAGCATCGAGGCCCAGACCATCCCCAACTGCATCCCCTACCTGGAGGGCTGCACCTCGGTGAGCGCGGCCGGCCGCAACCCGCCGTCCATCTACCTGTTCCGGCTGGTGATGCTGCCGACCGCCGCCGCTCTGGTGCTGTTCTGGGTGATCAACCACCGCTGGCTGAATCTCATGCGGGCCGAACCCGACACCCGCGGCACGGTGATCCTCTGGCTGGGCGTGATCGGGGCCGTGTTCCTCGGCATCTACGTGACCTTCCTCGGCACCGAGGGCGACTTCCAGCGGCTGATGCGCCGCTACGGCATCTACGTCTTCTTCGCCTTCACCGCCCTGTCGCAGCTGCTCACGGCCAGGGACATGCTGGCCAGCGCGGAGAAGAACGGGGACGGCCGCATCCGGCTGCACGCACTGATCATCCTGTGGCTGTGCGCCGGGATGCTCGCCATGGGGCTGACGCTCGTCGTGCTGAAAGCCGTGCTGGTGGACCCTGATCAGGCCGAGAACGTGATCGAGTGGAACTTCGCCATCCTGATGCAGGCGTTTTTCCTGGTCGTCTGGCGCTCGTGGAAGCACACCGGGCTGAAGACGCGGATGCTGCTCGATGCCCCCGTCGGTTCCCGCGCCTAGCCCGCCCGGGCGCTCACGCGCTCGGACAGCAGCCGCTCCAGGGAGGCCACCTCCTCGTCGAGCAGGAAGGCTCGCTGATCCCGCCAGCCGGTCATCATCGTGAGTCCCGACTGGTTCACGAGCAGCACGTCGCCCTCCTCGGCGGCGGCTACCTCCCGGTCCGGTACGACGATCACCGACCGGATCTTCAGCGCCTGACCCAGCCCCGACTCCAGCTCCCGGCTCAGGGTGGCCACGAGCCGCCGCCAGCCGGCCAGAGGACGGCGCTCGCCGTCACCGAACACCACGCTGCCGTTCTCCAGGCGGGCCCGCCGGTCGCCGCGGACGGGCTCGTCCAGCACGTGCACGGCGTAGACCCCGTTGGGGCCGAGCACGACGTGGTCGATGCAGTCGTCCCCGGCCGGCACCGAATGGAACAGATAGTTGCCCCGGGCCGCCACGTATTCCAGCCGCTGGCCCGTGGCGATGTGGGCATCCAGCGAGCGGGCGGCCCGCCGCCGCGCCTGCCAGAGGCCGAGCAGCACGTGCACCTCGCGGGCCGCGACCAGCGCCAGGAAAAGCGATACCAGCCACCACGCCCAGGGCGCGAGGTCGGACCACCAGCCCTCCCGGCCGGCGAAGAACAGCGCGGCGAACACGCTCAGGAGCACGAATCCGGCGGCCAGGTGGGTCGCCGTCCGCACGTCGGTGTCCCGCAGCTGGCGCCGGAACCGGTCGCCCGGCTCCGTGCGTGTCCGCGTCCCCGGCGCCGAGTACCGCCGCAGTAGTCCGCCGGCCAGCAGCCAGCATTTGCTCGCCAGCAGGAACGCTCCGGCGAAGGCCGCCCCGGCGATGAGAGAGCTGACGATCTGGGGGTCCGGATACAGCGGCCTGCTCCTGGTACGGATGACCCCACCAGTGTAAGGCGTGCGGCCCGGCCCGGGTCGTGACGCGGATCACATCATTCGGGCTTGCGGAACTTCAGTACCAGGCGGTCCGTGCGGCCCCTGACGTCGGCGTGGTACATCGGCAGCAGGCGGGTATCGTCCGGGTTGCGCAGCACGTCGCTGCTCGCGGCCAGCTCGAACCCGGCCGACTCGATCTCGCGTACCAGCCTCGCCTCGTCGATGCGGTGCAGGCGGCCGATCTCCTCGGTGGTGATGTCCGTACTGCCGGCGTGATCCACCACGCCGAGGATGCCCCCCGGGCGCAGGGCGTCGCGGATACGGGCGAGCATCGCCGGGCCGTCGATGCGCGGCCAGGAGCCGTCGTCGGGCCGGAAGTAGACGTCGTGGTAGGCCAGGATCAGCAGCGCCACGTCGACGCTGCCGGGTTTCACCGCGAGTTCGGCCACAGGCGCCTCGATACGCTCCACGTTGGCCAGACGCCCGTCCGCGTAGCGGGCCGCG
>CAYRZI010000274.1:0-2179 GCA_964428605.1 uncultured Woeseiaceae bacterium | reverse complement strand
CTTCTGGCCCATCATCTCCTTCGCCTTCTCCATGAACGGCCCGATCAGGTCGAGGGGCAGGGGGAAGACGATCGTGGAGGACTTCTCGCCGGCGATCTCGCGCAGGGTCTGCATGTAGCGCAGCTGCAGGGCGAGGCGCTCGGATTCGAGGGTCTTCGCCGCGTCGGCCAGCTTCTGGGCGGCCTGGAACTCGCCCTCGGCGTTGATGACCTTAGCGCGCCTTGCGCGCTCGGCCTCGGCCTGCTGGGCGATGGCGCGGATCATGCTCTCGTCGAGGTCCACATGCTTGATCTCGACGTTGGCCACCTTGATGCCCCAGTTGTCCGTGTGCTGGTCCAGGATCAGGCGGATGTCCGAGTTGAGCTTGTCGCGCTCGGCGAGCATGTCGTCCAGGTCGTGCTGGCCGAGGACCGAACGCAGCGTGGTCTGGGCCAGCTGGCTGGTGGCCTCGAACACGTTGGCCACCCGGATGATGGCCTTCTCCGGGTCGACGATGCGGAAGTAGATGACCGCGTTCACCCGCACCGAGACGTTGTCCCGCGAGATCACGTCCTGCGTCGGCACGTCCATCACCACGACGCGGAGGTCCACCTTGGTCAGGGTCTGCAGGAAGGGGATCAGGATGATCAGCCCCGGCCCCTTGACCCTCTGGAAACGGCCGAGGAAGAAGACGACGCCGCGTTCGTATTCCTGCAGAATGCGGATGGCATTGAACAGGAACAGCAGGACGAGGCCGACTGCGATTCCGATATAGAGCATCATGGTGGTATTCCCTCCGTCGCGTGTTCAGTCCGTGTCCTCTTGGCCCTCGACGGGCGATACGTGCAGCACCAGCCCGTCGATGCGCTCCACCCGGAGCTTCTGACCCTTCTTCACCGGCGCGCTGGTGCGCGCCGTCCACATCTCGCCTTCCAGCATCACCTCGCCCTGATCCGCGAAGTCCTCGCGGGCCACGGCGATGTCCTTCAGTATCTGTTCGTAGCCGCTGACCGCGCCCTTGTGCCGCAACCGCACGAGGTAGGCGATGACCCACATGAGCAGCAGGCCGAAGACACCGACGACGACGATCACGAACCAGGGCGAGATGCCGAAGCCCGGCACGCCCGTATCGAACATCATGATGGCTCCCATGGCGAACGCGGCGATGCCGCCGAAGCCGAGCGCGCCGAAACTGGGCACGAATATCTCGGCGATCATGAGTACGATGCCGAGGATGATCAACCCGAGGCCGGCGTAGTTCACCGGCATCACCTGCAGCGCATAGGCGGCCAGCAGCAGGCAGATGGCACCGACGACGCCGGGGACGATGGCGCCCGGGTTCCAGCCCTCGAACACGAGCCCGTAGATGCCCACCAGCAGCAGCAGCAGCGCGATCTCCGGACTCGCGATCACCGACAGCAGCTTCTGCCGCCAGGTGGGCTCCACGGTGTCCACCCGCATGTTGCCGGTGTCCAGCGTCACGGTGCCGGTGGTGGCCTCCACCTCTCTTCCGTCCATCTGTGCGAGCAGGTCGGCGGTGTCGGTGGCCACGATGTCGATGACGTTCATCTCCAGCGCCTCGCTGGAGGTGAGCGTCGCCGCTTCGCGCACGGCCTTCTCGGCCCACTCTGCGTTGCGGCCCCGGAGTTCGGCGAGACCGCGTATGTAGGCCACTGCGTCGTTCAGGACCTTGCGGCTCATGGCGTCGCCCGGGGCTGCAGGCTGCGTCTCGCCACCGCTGTCCGGCTCCGTTCCCTCCTGCCCGTCGGGACCCTCGGCTTCGGCCGGCGGCTCGGCGGGAGCGCCACCCGTGCCGCCGTCGCCGCCGGGCAGTGGCTGGCCGCCGGGCAGGGGCGGTTCCGGCCGCTCTCCGCCACCGGCCAGCGGTACCGGCGTGGCCGCGCCCAGATGCGTGGTCGGCGCCATCGCCGCGATATGGCTCGCATAGAGGATGTAGGTGCCCGCGCTGTCGGCTCGCGCGCCGGCCGGGGAGACGTAGGTGGCCACCGGCACGTCCGAGTTCAGGATGGCGGAGATGATGTCCCGCATGGAGCTGTCGAGACCGCCCGGCGTATCCATGCGGATGATGACCAGGTCGGCCGCTTCCTCCTCGGCCTGGCGGATGCCGCCGGTGACGTAGTCGGCCGTCGCCGCGCCGATGGCGCCCTCGACGTCGAGCTGCAGCGCCCGTCCGCCGCCT
>CAYRZI010000273.1:0-2193 GCA_964428605.1 uncultured Woeseiaceae bacterium | reverse complement strand
GGCGGTGAAGGAGGCCTGCCGCCGCGGCGACACCGCGGCGGCCACCGAGGCGCTGCTGGCGTGGGCGGCGGTACGCTGGCCCGAGTCGCCGCCCCGCTCACTGGGCGAGCTGGCCGAGCGCCTGCCGTCCGAGGCGGCCGACGAGCTGGAGACCCTCAACCGGTCCCGTTACGGCGAGCCGATGAGCACCTGGGACGGCCGCGCGCTGAGCCGCCGGCTGGAGGTGCTGACCCGGGGCGGGCGCCGCGGCGAGTCGCACGAGGCCGAAGAGGTCCTCGACCACCTCGCCTGATACGGGGACCGTTGACTCAATTCGGAGTTGAGTCAACTGTCCCCGGAATTGCGCAAGGACCGGGTGGTGCGGGGTGGCGGCCGCCACTATGCTCCCGGCTATGCCCATACCCCTGAAGCAGGCCGACTACGCCCGGATGGAACGTGCCATCGCGTTCATGGACGCGCACTACCGGGAGCGCCCGACGCTCGGGGAGATTGCCAGGGCCGCAGACCTCAGCCCGTCCCATTTCAGCCGCCTGTTCCGCCGCTGGTCGGGGCTCCCGCCGCTGCGATATCTGCGTCGGCTGTCGCTCGTGAGCGCCGAGGCCGGTCTGCTCGCGGATGCCAGCGTGGAGGAGGCGGCGTGGGCGGCCGGTCTGTCCGGACCTGGGCGCCTGCACGATCTGTTCGTCAGCATCGAGGCGGTGACGCCGGGCGAGTTTAAGAGCGGCGGCGACGGCGTGGAGCTGCGCGCCGGCAATGGCGATACGCCCTTCGGCCGGGCCTTCCTGGCGCGCAGCCGGCGGGGCATCGTGGAACTCGGTTTCGCCGGCGCGCGCGCCGACTCGGAGCTCCTCGCCGATCTCGCCGACGCCTGGCCCGGCGCGCGCATCGTCGCCGACTCCCGGTCCGGCGACGTGCTCGGGGACATCTTCCGCGGCGGCGGCGAACACGTGCTGCACCTGCGCGGGACGAACTTCCAGCAGCAGGTCTGGCGCGCGCTGCTGGCCGTGCCGCCCGGCGAGACTACGGACTACGGGGAGCTGGCAGCGGCCGTTGGCCGGCCCGGCGCTTCCCGCGCCGTGGGCAATGCCGTCGGGGCCAACCCCGTGGCCTGGCTCATCCCCTGTCATCGGGTGCTGCGGCGTAACGGTGCGCTGGGCGGGTACCGCTGGGGTGCGGACCGCAAACGGGTCATGCTCGCCTGGGAGCGCTGCCGCCCGCCGGCGGATTCCGCCGCGGTCTGACTGCCGCCGGGGCGGGTGGTATCCTGCGCGGCCTCGCTCCGCCGCTGCCGGTCCGACCATGAGCCTGCCGCACATCGTCCTCGTCCTGGCCGTCAATCTGGTATTCGGCTTCAATCTGGTCGCGGCCAAATTCGCCATGGAGCAGCTGCCGCCGCTCGCGTTCGCCTCGCTGCGTTTCCTGCTCCTGTTCCTCGTGCTCTTTCCCGTGCTGAAGATCATGCGCGGCCGCATGCTGCTCATCACGGGCGTCGCCCTCAGCATGGGGGCGCTCCACTTCACGCTGATCTACCAGGGCCTGTCGCTGGCCGACGACGTCTCCACGGTGGCCATCGCACTGCAGCTCGCGGTGCCGTTCTCCACCGTGCTGTCGATCATCTTCCTCGGCGAGCAGGTGCGCTGGAAACGCTGGACCGGCATCGCACTGGCCTTCGCCGGTGTCATGATCATCGGCTTCGACCCGCGGGTGCTCGGCTACCTGCCGGCGCTCGCCTTCGTGATCGCCGGCGCGCTCATGGCGGCCACCGGCATGCTGCTGATGAAGAAGCTGGAGGGCGTGAGCGTGTTCGAGTTGCAGGGCTGGCTCGCGACCATCTCCTGGCCGTTGCTGGCGGCCGCCTCCCTCGGTCTGGAGGACAATCAGGCGGCAGCCATCGCCGGTGTGGACACGCTGGGCTGGGCCGCCGTGGGTTTTTCCGCCATCGGCGCGAGCCTGTTCGGCCACGGCGCCACCTACTACCTGGTGCAGCGCTACGACGTCTCGCTGATCTCGCCGCTGATGCTGATGTCGACCCTGTTCGGTGTCATGTTCGGCGTGCTGCTGCTGGACGACCAGCTCACCGTGCGCATCGTCACCGGCGGCGCACTCACCCTGGCTGGCGTACTGCTCATCACCCTGCGCTCGCCGTCCCAGCCGGCCTCCGCAGCACTCGACCAGCCGAGCGTCTCCGCCTCG
>CAYRZI010000272.1:0-2207 GCA_964428605.1 uncultured Woeseiaceae bacterium | reverse complement strand
TTTGTTTTGAGCCCGACTGAAAGGTAGGCAGAGATGTCGAAAGAGAAGTTTGAGAGAACGAAGCCCCACGTGAACGTAGGCACGATTGGCCACGTGGACCACGGCAAGACGACTTTGACGGCTGCGATGACGAAGGTGATGGCCGAGAAGTTTGGTGGCGAGGTACGGGCTTACGACCAGATCGACAATGCGCCGGAGGAGAAGGCGCGTGGTATCACGATTGCCACGGCGCACGTGGAATACGAGAGCGAGAAGCGTCACTACGCGCACGTGGACTGCCCGGGTCACGCCGACTACGTGAAGAACATGATCACGGGTGCGGCGCAGATGGACGGTGCGATCCTGGTGGTGAGTGCGGCCGACGGTCCGATGCCGCAGACGCGCGAGCACATTCTGCTGGCGCGCCAGGTGGGCGTGCCCTACATCGTGGTGTACCTGAACAAGGCGGACATGGTGGATGACGAGGAGCTCTTGGAGCTGGTGGAGATGGAGGTGCGTGATCTTCTGTCGACCTACGAGTTCCCGGGCGACGACACGCCGATCGTGACCGGTTCTGCGCTGAAGGCGTTCGAGGGTGACGAGTCGGATATCGGTATTCCGTCGATCTACAAGCTGATTGATGCGATGGACGACTACATTCCGGAGCCGGAGCGGGCGATCGACGGTGATTTCCTGATGCCGGTGGAGGATGTGTTCTCGATCTCGGGCCGGGGCACGGTGGTCACGGGGCGCATCGAGCGGGGCATCATCAAGGTGGGTGACGAGGTGGAGATCGTCGGTATCAAGGATACGACGAAGACGACCTGCACCGGTGTGGAGATGTTCCGGAAGCTGCTGGACGAAGGCCAGGCGGGCGACAACGTGGGTGTGCTGCTCAGAGGCACGAAGCGAGACGAGGTGGAGCGCGGCCAGGTGCTGGCGAAGCCGGGTTCGATCACGCCGCACACGAAGTTCGAGGCCGAGGTGTACATCCTGACGAAGGAAGAGGGTGGTCGTCACACGCCGTTCTTCAAGGGCTACCGGCCGCAGTTCTACTTCCGCACGACGGACGTGACGGGCGCGGTGGAGCTGCCGGAGGGCACCGAGATGGTGATGCCGGGCGACAACGTGAAGATGGTGGTGGAGCTGATCGCGCCGATCGCCATGGAGGACGGGCTCAGGTTCGCCATCCGCGAGGGCGGTCGCACGGTCGGCGCCGGCGTGGTGGCGAAAATCATCGATTAACAGGAATCGGGCCTGAAGGCCCTCCTACATGCTCCGGCGACGTTATCGAAGCATGTAGGAGGGGCTTCAGCCCCGATCCATCAGAGAAACAGCATGGCAACCAACCAGAACATCCGCATCCGCCTCAAGGCCTTCGACCACCGGCTGATCGATACGTCGGCGCGGGAGATCGTGGAGACGGCGAAGCGCACCGGGGCAACCGTCAAGGGCCCGGTGCCGCTGCCGACCAAGCAGGAGCGTTTCACCGTACTGATCTCGCCCCACGTCAACAAGGACGCGCGGGACCAGTACGAGCTGCGCACCCACAAGCGGCTGATGGATATCGTGGACCCCACGGACAAGACCGTCGATGCGCTGATGAAGCTCGAACTGCCGGCGGGCGTGGACGTCCAGATCAAGCTCAATTAGAAATTGAACCTGGCGCCCGACTTGTTATAATAGCGGGCTCTTTCGGGACCAGGCCGGGCCGGGAGTCGGCCGGGTCCTCAGACAGCGACGCCGCCGCTTGCGGCGTAATCGGCGAATCCCGGGCACATCGGCTTCGGCCGGCGTGGGGGTCAGTTCCGCAGACCCGGTTGGGTCGGGCGACGAGCTGGCCCCTTTCGCGTGTCTTGATCTCGCGACAGGCAGCGTTGGCCAATCGTAGTCATCGCGGTCAAGGTTAATTGTTTCATTGTGTAAAAGAGAGTGCCGGCCAACCGGAGTCGGCACACGACGGGAAAGGCTCAGATGGCTATCGGAATCGTTGGCCGCAAGTGCGGCATGACGCGCATCTTCACGGAGGACGGCAGTTCCGTGCCGGTCACCGTGATCGAGGCGCTGCCAAATCGCGTCACGCAGGTGAAGACGGCTGAGCGCGACGGTTATCACGCGCTGCAGGTTACCTCCGGCAGCGCAAAGGCCTCCCGGGTGTCGAAGCCCCGCGCCGGCCAGTTCGCCGCCGCGAAGGTCGACGCCGGGGATTCCCTGCGCGAATTCCGCCT
>CAYRZI010000271.1:0-2234 GCA_964428605.1 uncultured Woeseiaceae bacterium | reverse complement strand
GCCACCCGCGCCACGCCCTCGACGGTGGGCAGCGGCAGGGCATAGACCTCCTCGCCGGCACGCACGATCAGCGCCTGGGTGATGGCCAGCGTGAACGGCAGGCGCACCGTGAAGTTGGTGCCCTGTCCCGGCATGGAGGTGATGCGGAGCGCACCGCCCAGCTTCTTCACCTCGTTGGCCACCACGTCCATGCCGACGCCGCGGCCGGCGGACTGGGTGAGCTGGTCCGCGGTGCTGAAGCCGGGCTTCAGGATCAGTTCCATCACGGCCTCGTCCGAGGCGTCCGAATCGGGTGCCAGCAGGCCCTGTTCCGCCGCCTTGCGGCGGATGGCCTCCACGTTCAGGCCGGCGCCGTCGTCGGCCACGTCGATCACCATCTCCGAGCCTTCCCGGTGCAGCCGTACGGTGATGCGGCCCACCGGCGGTTTGCCGGCGGCCTGGCGCTCTTCCGGCGCCTCGATACCGTGCACGATCGCATTGCGCAGCATGTGCTCGAAGGGCGGCAGCATCTTCTCCAGCACCTGCCGATCCAGTTCGCCCGAGCCGCCCTCCACGGCGAGCTCCACCCGCTTGCCCGTCTCGCCCGCGATCTGGCGGACGAGGCGGGACAGCCTGGGCACGTGACGCTGGAAAGGCACCATGCGGGTGCGCATCAGGCCGTCCTGCAGCTCCGCGGTCACCCGCGACTGCTGCACCAGCAGAGATTCGGTTTCCGTCGCCAGGTTCTGCAGCAGATCCTTCAGGCTGGCCACGTCGTTGGCGGACTCTGCCAGCGCCCTGGACAGCTGCTGGATGGTCGAGTAGCGGTCCAGCTCCAGCGGATCGAAATCGTGACTGACACGCTCCTCCTGGTGGCGGTTCAGTATCTGGGTCTCCGTCTCGATCTCGAGCTTGCGCAGCTGGTCACGCAGCCGGCTCACGGTCTGCTCCAGTTCCGCCAGGTTGAAATCGATGGAGGTGACCTGCTGGCTCAGCCGCGAGTGGTAGATGCTGATCTCGCCAGCCGCGTTCAGCAGCTCCTCGAGCAGCTCCGCGTCGATGCGGGCGAATTCCTGGCGCTCCGGTGCGGCGGGCGGCGGAACGCCGCGCCCGGGCGCGGCGGCGGCCGGCGGTTCCGCGACGGACTCCGTCTCCCCTTCCGGCGCGAGGGCTTCTGCGGGCGGTTCCGGCTCTGCTGCCGGCTCGGGGGCGGGCTCCCCCCCGACGCCGGCGGCTTCCTCGCCGACCGGCACGCGGGGTTCTTCGGGCTCGGGCGCGGGGGGCTCTTCCGGCTCGGGCTCGTACCCGCCCTCCGGGCCGGGTTCGGCCTCCGCCTCCCGCGCGGACTCTTCCGCGGACTCCGGTCTGTCGGCGGCTGCGGGCTCCTCACCCGCCTGATCGCCGAACACCTCGGCGGCGATCTCCTCGCTGTGCTCGGTAAACCACTGCGTGATGTCCGTCTCTGCCGGCGGGCCGCCCTCCGCGGCTTCCGGGGGCAGGCCGTCGTCGCCCTCGCCCCGGGCGGTCATGGCGAATACGGGCTCCTCCGGCGGCTCCATGCTCTCGCCGGTGACGGGCTCCTCCGCCGGCTCCGGGCTTTCCGCCGGGCTCTCGCCGGTAACGGGTTTCTCGGCCGCCGCGGGCTCCTCGAGCACGGGGTATTCGCCGGCCTCGGACGCCTCCGGGGCCGCCTCGTCCGGGGCGGCTTCCTCCGCGGGCTCGTCCACGGGTTCCACGGCCGGTGTCTCCGCCGTCTCCGGAACTTCGGCCGGCTCCTCTGCCGGCGCCCCGGGCCGCGGCAGTTCCGCC
Organism: uncultured Woeseiaceae bacterium; assembly: GCA_964428605.1. Taxonomy (GTDB): domain Bacteria; phylum Pseudomonadota; class Gammaproteobacteria; order Steroidobacterales; family Woeseiaceae; genus Lentisalinibacter. Next base: position 446 of record CAYRZI010000271.1, on the reverse strand, counting down.
TCCGGCACCTCCGGCTGCGCGGCGCCCCCCCTGCCTGCCTCCGGCACGTCGGGGGCGGGCGCGGCCTCGCCGGCGGCGAGCGACTCGATACGCGACTCCAGCCCGAGCGCCGGCGCCGCACGCTGCCCGCCGAGCACCATGTCGCGCATGCGGTGCAGCTCGTCGATGCTCTGCTGCAGCAGATCGTCGACCGCCTGGGACGGCTGCACCCGGCCGTCGTCGATGGCGATCAGGAGGGTCTCGAGGCCATGACTCAGATTGCCCATGGCCGCGATGCCGGCCATGCGCGCTCCGCCCTTCAGTGTGTGCAGGTGGCGTTTCAGCTCGACCAGACTCTCAGCCGGCCGGCCGCCGGCCGTCCACGCGGCCAGCGCCTCGTCGCTGGCCTCCAGGATCTCGCCGGCCTCCTCGGTGAAGATGGCGGCGATCTCGGCGTCGTAGTCGGC
>CAYRZI010000270.1:0-2237 GCA_964428605.1 uncultured Woeseiaceae bacterium | reverse complement strand
AGGCAAGAAGAGATCTCCTTGCTCAAACAGGGGGCTGAAGGCGCCGGGACCATTCTGATCTACGTACCGGCTGATATCCGCTCCATGAAATACCGTTGCGATTGGTCCGAGGTCTATTCCGAGTTGGCGGAGTTCGACCATCCGGAGTCCGATCTGGCCAAAGTGACACAGTACAGCGTCGTACTGGCCGCAACCATTGAATTGGCGTAAGTGGCCAAGAGCATCGGCTTGCCGGATGCCCCGTGGACCTCGATTGGAGATGACGCGCAGTACGGCGTTCGGCGAATGCAGAGACAGACGTGTACACAACGACGCCAGATCGAGTACGCGGCGGATGCCGTGGTCCGCAAGCGCCGGAGGCGTACGGAGCCGGGACAATAGGTCGTACTCGTTCAGGCGAGCCGACGTGACGGGCCCGTCCCCCATCTGCATGGCGAAGATATCAACCTCGTGTCCCAGGTCTATCAGGCGGCAGATCTGGTTTACAACGAATGTCTGGGACAGGGTCGGAAAAACCGTCGTTACGACTGCGATACGCATGGTTGTCCAAATTCGGGTCAGCGACTCGATCCGACGGCCCGAATCGTAGGGGTGAGGCCGCCTGGCAAAGGCGGTAAACATAGCCTATCCCGACTGCTACAGGAAGTAGCAGGTTCTCAGATTTCGAACCGCAGCCACCGCTCAGGTCTGGGACTCAGTCCCGCTATTCCGACCGCTGGGACTCTCAGGTGTATCCGATTCGAGCCATCCCCGTCATCAAATCCTAGTTTGGTCTGGTTGACAGTCTCACGGGAGGGTCCTGACGGTTACCGGCGCCGTTGGCGCGGACTCGTTTGGAGGAGAGGCTCGATCGAACGCGGTCACTTCATAGGAAAAGTTGGTATCTCCTGGCAGGCCAGGGTCAGTGAAAGTCGTTTGTGTGCTTTCAGCATAAGGCGTCGGCTCGTCGTTCCGGTAGATTCGATAGCCCGCGACGCCAGCACCGGAGTCGATCGCTTCATCCCACGTCAGAGTGATGCTGCTGGTCCCAGCCGGACTGAACAGAATAATTCCTGCCTCTGCATCGTCCCAGTTGGCTGTGACCAGATCCGGAAGGCCGTCTGCGTTGAGGTCGGCAACCTTCACTGAGAACGGCGTCAGTCCGACATAGACGTCTTCGCGGTTACCAAGGGTACCGTCACCGTTTCCGTAGAGGATACTAGCGGTGTCTCCGCCACTTGCGACACAACAACTGGGGTAATTACCGCCGGTGTTCGAAGCGACAACGTCGAGGTGTCCGTCGCGATCGATGTCGGCGAGCGCCACCGATTTTGGTTCAACCCCGACCGCGAAGTCGGTCGCTGCCCCGAACGCACCGCCTCCGTTACCAAGCAGTACACTGACCGAATCCCCATTGTCATTTGCTGTCACCAGATCGAGAGTTCCGTCGCCATTGAGGTCGCCCGCTCGGATTCCGTGGGGTCCGTTGCCCGCGCTGAAACTGACGCTCGTGGCGAAGGTGCCGTCACCAATACCTATGAAGACAGATACATCATCGCTATCGTGGTTGGCGACCGCGAGATCGACATTGCCGTCGGCGTCGAAATCAGCGGCGACAACCGAATGGGGGCTATTGCCGGCCAGTTGGTCTACGGCGGTGTCGAACGTCCCATCGCCATTGCCCAGTAGGACACTGATATCGAAGCCGCTATGGCAGGCCACTGCAAGATCGAGATCACCATCGCCGTCAAAGTCGGCGGTTGCCAATTCGTGCGCTTTTCCACACGCGGAGTATGCAGTGCGCTCGCCGAAGGTGCCGTCTCCATTGCCTGATAGCACGCTTACAGTATTGCTGTTCTGGTCGACTGAGGCCAGATCCGGGGTTCCATCTCCGTCGAAATCGCCGGCGATAACGGCTTTCGGATATGTCCCTACGGGGTAGCTCTGCGCGGTACCAAAAGTGCCGTCTCCAGCGCCGAGCAATACGCTTAGGTTGCCAGTGGCGTCTCGATCAACCGAATCCGCCGTAATGATGTCCAGGTGGCCGTCACCGTTCAGGTCTGCGACCTCAATCCCATGCGGTTTCGTTCCTACAGCGTAGCCGACGGCGTCCTGGAATTCGGCAGAATAGCTGGCACTGCCGGTCAAGTTCTCGGGTGTCGTCGGCGCAGTGGTATCCGCCTCAGCGCTCGCGACACTTACCCCATCGAATACGGCGGTGGCGAGCACTCCGTCGTTGTGTGAGGTGGTAGCCAGGC
>CAYRZI010000269.1:0-2254 GCA_964428605.1 uncultured Woeseiaceae bacterium | reverse complement strand
TGTCCAGACTCACGGGTACCCGGCGTACCTTTCGGCCCATACGACCGCTCCTCCGTCAGTGGCGGATTGTCTCAGGATCCTGCATCCCGGCCATGGCCTGCCGGCGGGCCCGTGTGCAGCCGAGCACCGCCCGGTTGATCTCCTTGCCCGCGATCAGCGAAAGCTGCTGCAGGTTGCGCGCCGTCTCCCTGATGGTCTCGGGCGTTACGTCGTGTTCCGCGAAACGCGCATAGCCCTCGAAAAAGGCGCGTATCTCGGCGAGATTGGTAACCGCCCGGTGGGCGCTCTCCGGCAGGGACAGTGCCTCCTCGCCGTCGAAGAGACCTTCCACGAACGCCTCCAGCTCCTCCTGGCGGATACGAGCGAAATGCCGGATGCCGTCCGTTTCTGTCGGCGGCTCCAGGACGGTGAGCCGGAACGGATGCCTGGCACTCTGATGCCGGGTGAGGTCGTTCCACAACCCATTCACCAGCACCTCGATCAGCTCGTTGGCCTCGTCCATGGACTCGAAGTCCGGCAGCTCGCCGCCCCACAGATGGCCGAGCGACTGCAGCGGACGGGTCTCGAGTTTCGGGCACGCAATACCGCCGAGGAAGAAACTGCGTATCGCATGCAGGGGCATGGGGCATTGGTGGCGCTGCAGCAGCTGGAGGAGCTTTGCCTCGGAGGCAGTGCCATGGCCGGTTTTCTTTGCCATGGGGGGAATGCTACCCGGCAGGGTGCCGGGTGGGAAGCCGGGCGCGGTCGGGCCTGAAGGCCCTCCTACCGCTGTCAGTTGCGGGTGACGGTGGCGCCGCCGACCGGCAGGCCGGCGGCATCGACCGGCTGGCCGGTGGCCGTGTCCTCCAGCTCCAGCGCCGTCAGTTCCGCCGTGAAGGTCACGGATGTCGGCGGCGGTGGCGGCGGGGGCGGCGGCGGGTTGGTGCCGCCGGTGTCGCCGCCGCCCCCGCCGCCGCCGCCGCCGCAGGCGGCGAGGAAGAGGGTGATGGCGGCGACGAGGGCCGGGCGCTTCGTGCTGTGGATCTTGAACATGTCGGCCACCTTCAGAAGTCGTAGGTAATCAGGAAGCGGGTGGTGCCCTGGGGCAGCTGGAAGGGTGTGCCGAGCTGCAGGTTCAGGGTGCCGTCGTCGGCGGCGTAGGTGCCGGAGCCGAGGCGGGTGTCGCCGGCGTCCACCGCGCCGTCGCCGTTCGCGTCCCGCCACAGGCTGACCCGCTGCACCTCGGCGGCGTCGTCGCCGGAGCCGGAGGCGCGCAGCGTCAGGCGCCTCAGCACCACGTCGGCCGTGGCGCTCTCCAGTGCGAAGCGCAGCAGCGGCACGTCGGCGGCGCCGGCGTCCACCTCCCGGTCGGCGACGGCGAGTCCGGCGGCGTCCACCGAGGGGCCCGTGGTGGCAATCGCAATGCCGCCCGGATCGACAATGGTGCCGTTGCGCTCGCCGTCGGCGTCGTTCGGGCCGCCGTCCTCCAGGGTCAACTGCACGCAATGGTGGCCCCGGGTGAGCCCGGCGGTATAGCGCGGGCTGCCCGGCTCGGGGCAGATGCCCGGCTCGCCGGCGGCGGAGGCGAGCACGTTGCGCGCATCCTCCGTGAAGTCCTGCCAGCCGAGGCTGGCCACGTACTTGCGCCAGAGGGCATCGGCGGGCACCGGCTCGGGCAGCGGGATCACCACGCGTGCGGTGTGGTCCGGCGTGGAGAGGCCGCGGACCTCGAAGTCGAAGATGCCGAGCGGATAGTGATAGCGCTCGTCGTCCACGTTCGTCGCCGGCCCGCCGTCGCTGCCGTGGTTGCGGATGTCGGTCATGGTCACGCGGGCGTCTTCGCCGCTCGCGAGCGCCGTGCGGCCGAGGGCGAGTATGTTGCCCTCGTCCGTCTGCAGGATGGCCGGTGCGCCGGCCTCGGCGACGAGGTGATGCCAGTCCTCGCTGGGGTCGAGCCAGGCCGGCACACCGTTGCGGTTGCGGTCGGCGATGCCTTCCGAGGCGTCATCGACGCCATCGCCGTCCCGGTCGGCGTTCGCCGCCAGGGCCGGCGCGGTGGCCACCACCCGCAGGTAGCGGTGCACGGTGGTGGAGCGCGCCGGGAGGCCGTCGTCGGTGGCGGTCACCGTCACACGATACGTGCCCGCGGCCACGCCGGACGGGTCGAAGGTGAACGTCCATTCGTTGTAGCCCTCGGACGGCACCAGCGCGCCGTCGCTGGCGCTCCAGTCGTAGCTGACCGCGTCGTCGTTCGGGTCGCCGCCCTCCACGCTGA
>CAYRZI010000268.1:0-2282 GCA_964428605.1 uncultured Woeseiaceae bacterium | reverse complement strand
AGACCTTCCAGAAAAAGGAGATCGCCTATAGCCAAGCGCCATAGAATCTCCTACACCGGCGTTGCGGAGCGCCACCAGTCCGCGATCACGCCGCCGGTGGTGCGGTTCACCAGGTAGCCGTACTCGCTGTGCACGTTCAGCTCGCCGTCCCTGCGGAAGAAGTTCAGCACCTCGTAGTCCTCGATCTCCTCGATCAGCCCGGCGGCCAGCATCTCCCGGTAATCCCGGCGGAAGGAACGGTCCAGGGCCGTGAGCTCGCCGATGGCCGCAATATTCACCCAGCGGCGGATGTTGTCCGGGTAGCGCTCCGGCCCGTCCGCGTCGTGGCCCTTCAGGCGGCGCTGCACGAAGCGCTGGCCGAGCGGGCTGCCGAGGGTGAGGAAGAGGTCCACCCGACCCGGGTGGGCATCCACGCGGGAGAGTTCCCAGAGCGCATCCCAGGCGATCACGGAGCCGAGCGAGTGGCCGATGAGGAGCACCGGCCGGCCCTCCTGCCAGGCGGCATCCAGGCGGATCTCGAGCCGGCGGCGCACCTGCCGGCCGATCCCACCGACGTCATTCAGGTAGCGCCGCACGTCCTGCAGCGTGACCTGCATGCGCTCGTCGGCCAGGTGGGGGATCAGAAACGGCAGCGTGTCGCCCAGGATGTAGGCGAACCGCTTCAGCCGTTTGCCCCAGGAGCGGGACTCGGCGGCGTCCTGATCGGCGGGGCCGGGCTTGCGCAGAAGCTCCTCGATGGCGGCCAGGTCCGGTTCGATGTCCACCCGGCTGTTGTAGAAGACCCAGGTCCAGTCCGTCAGGGTTAGGCAGTCGCCGCATTCGGCCATCGCGGCGGCGACGGCTTCGTCCGCCCGGCGCACGCCCTCGAGCATCGTGCGCCAGATCTGCTGGCGATGGAGGTCGGGCTCCGGCTTGGGCTTCATGCCCGGGACGAAGATGATGACGGGGCGCGCCACGGCCCGGCCTCAGGCGCTCTCGAGCAGGTCCAGCAGGGCGTCGAAGTGCGGCACCTCGGCGTGGGGCGGCTCCAGCTCCTCCGGCCAATCCTCTCCGCGGCGGTTCACCCAGACCGTCAGCATGCCGGCCCGGCGTGCGCCCTCGATGTCGTGGTCGGGATGATCGCCCACGTGCAGCACCTCGGCCGGCTCGCTGCGCGCATGGGTCATGGCCTGGGCGAAGATCTGCGGATGGGGTTTCGGCGCCCCTGCCGATACCGCCGTCACGATGCCGTGAAACAGATGACCAACCCCGATGCGGTGCAGGTCGGCGTTACCGTTCGTGACCGCCACCAGACGATAGCGGGGATACAGGCGCTCCAGCGCGGGCAACACGTCCTCGAAGAATTCCACCTCGTTGCGATGCCGGTCGAACACCGCGAAGGCTTCGTCGGCCAGCGTCTCGGCATACCCGACCGCGCGCGCCATCTCCCGCATCACGGCGCTGCGCAGGAAGCGGAAGTCGTGGGCCTGCTCCGGGTGGGCCGCCACGATCTCCCGGCGCAGGGCCAGCATGTCCGCCGGCGTGTAGCGCTGGGGTATGCGCGGATAGCGTTCCGCCAGCCACTCGCCGAGCTTCTGCTCGGCCCGCCGGATCACGGGCGCCACCTCCCACAGGGTGTCGTCGAGATCTATGGTGAGTGCGCGGATACTGTGCAGCATGTGTTTCTGATGTACGGATCGATGGCTCGGCGCGGACGGCTATAATGTGCGTTCATCTCACCGGATAACAAGTGACGGCACCCGACAAGGCGATACAGAAGATGAAATACCTGCACACCATGGTACGCGTCAGCGACCTCGACGAATCGCTGGACTTCTACTGCAACAAGCTCGGCATGCGGGAGATCCGCCGCCACGAGAGCGAACAGGGCCGCTTCACGCTGGTGTTCGTCGCCCCGCCGGGCAACGAGGAATGCCCGCTGGAGCTCACCTTCAACTGGGACCCGGAGGAGTACGGCGAGGGCCGCAACTTCGGCCACGTGGCCTATCAGGTGGACGATATCTACGACACCTGCCGGACGCTCATGGATGCGGGCGTCACCATCAACCGCCCGCCCCGGGACGGCCGCATGGCCTTCGTGCGCTCGCCGGACAACATCTCCATCGAGCTGCTGCAGAAAGGCGACGCGCTGCCGCCGGAGGAGCCCTGGGCGTCGATGGACAACACGGGCCACTGGTAAAACCATGGTGGAGGGCCTTCAGGCCCGACTGGCTTTCTATTGGCTTAGGCCCGCCATCGCGTGGGCATGGGTTGCGGTCCATTGACTCCGGAAGCGGTTCAGT
>CAYRZI010000267.1:0-2305 GCA_964428605.1 uncultured Woeseiaceae bacterium | reverse complement strand
AGCCCCGAGGAGGCCGAGGCCGAGCAGGGCCAACGTCGCGGGTTCGGGAACCTCCATATCGCCGCCGCCCGTGAACGGTGTCACGTGACTGATGATCAACTCTTCCCCGCAACCGTCGTTGCCCTGGCAGAGGTTGAGAAGTTCCCCAATGACGCTCAGATCCAGGACACCCCAGCCGAGCGACTCCAGATTGTTCATCAGTACCCAGCCGCCACCCTCACCCGACGAACCGGCGTTAGGGCCTGCCGGCGGACCACCGCCGGTTGCGGGACCCGCCGCATTCTTGACCACGTAGTAGCCGGTGCCACTGGCGAGCGAGAATGCGATGATGTTCGAATTATCGTCAGCAACGTAGAACGGCACGTCTTCGACCTTGGTTCCCAGCTCCAGATCCTCACCGGTAACGAGCTCCGCCCAGCACTCTTCCGCTGCCTCGCTGGAACCCGGGCCGCAACCCTCCAGATCGTCGGTAGAGTCGATGAACTGGTCCAGTCCACCCACGTCCACTTCCCCATCCATGATCGTAAAGGACCAGGCTGGCGAAACCAGCAGGGTCAGTGCAATCGTCGACATTATTGTTTTGATCAGGCTCTTCACTTCTCACTCCTACCGCAACCCGGTCAGGGCTATACAAAAGGTTCATCTTCTACCAGTGATGAAGCAAAGTGCGTGCCAGGAATCATAAGTTCATGATTTTGCGATCTTTTAATCTGGGCGCTTTTATCGCATATGCGATTTCTGTAAACGTAACCGACAGCGGCGGGGCGCGATATGTCAAATAGCGGTGCGGCTGTAACGGGGAGGTCATCGCCCTGGCTCGGGCCATCCTTCTTCCGGCGGATGGCGGATGGCGAATGCGGGAGCGATCGGGGATCGGGCCTGAAGATCTGATCGGACCTGAATGGATCGGGCCTGAATGGATCGGGCCTGAATGGATCGGGCCTGAAGGCCCTCCTACATGTCAGGGGCAGGTCGTCAGGTTGTTCACCCATTCGGTGAGGAGCTGGACGCCCTCGCTGTCCACCACATTGCTTCCCAGCGGCGGCATCGCGTGCACGTCGCGCCGGTTCGGCCTGACGATCAGCAGCGAGCGTGCCGCATCCCCCGGCGCGATGATGCGCGCATCGGTGATGCCGAGGTCGCCCTGCTGCGGCACCTCGTCGCAGGTGTTGGTTTCCGCGAAGGAGATCGAGTAGCGGAGATCGATGTTGGACGGTATCCCGCTGTTCGGCTGGTGGCAGTTGGCGCAGTTCGTATGCAGATACGCCCTCGCCCGCGCCTCCAGCGGCGCCGAGGTATCGGCCGGATCCGCCAGCCGCGGCAGGTTCGCCGGGGTGTCCGCCAACGGCGCGGTCAGCACGTCCACCTCGTCCGCGGTCACCAGCTGGTTGGCCGTGATACCGGTGGAGGGGTAAGCCAGATCGCTGTTGAGCTGCGCGTGCTCCAGGCCCAGCGAGAACCCGGCCACCTCGGTGTGGCACTCCAGGCACTGCGGGCCGCTGGGGTAGATCCACTCCTGCCCGCCGATGTCCTTCGTCTTGCCGCCGACCACGCGCGTGGCCTCGGTCCGGGTGTCGTTCCACTCGTAGGTATAGCCCGCCCAGTCGCCGTCGTTGTGGCGCATGAAGAGCCGGGTCTCGATGAGATCGCCGCCCATGCGGAAATTCTTGACCAGCACGGTGCCGACCGGGAAAACCCAGTCAGCCTCGCCGTCCACGCCCACGGTGGCGCCGTCGGGCAGCGCATACCAGCGCTCCTTGACCGCCCCGTCAGACCAGAAGGGGGCGATGGGCTCGTAGAGGATGAGGCCCGCGGCCGGTTGGGCCGGGTCCGCGGGATCCACACAGCCGGTCTCGGAGAGCTTATCCGCCACGGAGCCGCTGGAACTGCCGCCCGCCTGCACGATCCGGCGCACACTGCCCGAGCCGAAATACAGATACAGCAGTTCGCCGTCCTCGTCTTCCGCGAAGGAGACGATGGTGTTGCCGGTGCTGAGCAGTGTCTCGAAATCGTAACCGCCGGCACCGTCGTCCACCGAGGCGAAGATCTTGCCGTTGAGGTCGGCGAAGACATAGCGCCCCGCCAGCTCGGGGATGGCCGAGCCCCGATACACATAGCCGCCGGTGATCGAATTCCCGACACTGTGGCTGTATTCGATCACGGGATCGATCAGGCCCGCCGGGCAGACACCGGACGTATTGAAGTCGTGGGCGCCTTCCCGGCAGCGCCAGCCGTAGTTGCCGCCCAGCTCGACGATATCCACCTCTTCCCAGTCGTTCTGGCCGACGTCTCCGGCCCAAAGCGC
>CAYRZI010000266.1:0-2331 GCA_964428605.1 uncultured Woeseiaceae bacterium | reverse complement strand
GGCCCACCGGTTCCGGGTCGGCCACCCGGCCGTCGGCCAGCTGCACCCGGATCTGCACGGCGCCCGCGACCACGTGGTAGTTGGTGACCAGATAGCCCTCGCTGTCGATGATCACCGCGGAGCCCAGGCTGGAGTCCAGCCGGAAACGCTCCGTCCGGTGCGCCTCGGCCCGGGCGCCGTCGCGGACCAGCCGCGTGGTGTAGACGTTGACCACGGCGGGGGCGCTGCGCGCCACGGCATCCGCGTAGCCGTCGGCCGTGGTGCCGGGCGGGGTCTGCGGGGTTACCCGCAGCGGCATCAGCTCCGGCTTTACCAGCACGATCAGAAAGGCCGCGGCCAGGCCGATCACCACGGACTGGAAGAGGAAGAAGGCTGCCCGCCGGATGCCTGCCATAGTCGTCTCGCCACGCTCGTCGACGCCGCCTGGACCCCGCTCGTCCGGCGACTGCCGCCGGTAGGCAACTTCGTCTGGCGGTGTGTATAATCCCGGCTTTGACCCACGCGCAGCCTCCGGCTCAGGATCTCTCCGGGCCCGTCTGGCTCCCGCCGGGAATCTCAGCCAATTTACCAGTTTAGAGCCAAACCTAGAACGAGCTTGTCATAGCCGGGTGTATGGGAGTGCCTGATGACCGACGACGTTGATCGCAGCAGACGTCATTTCCTTGCTGTAGCGACCGCCGTGACCGGCGGTGTGGGCGCGGTGCTCGCCGCGGCGCCGTTCGTGATTTCCCTGCGGCCCAGCGCCCGTGCCGAGGCTCTCGGTGCGCCCGTGGAGATCGACGTGGGTCCCCTGGAGGTCGGCGAGATGGTGCGTGTCGAGTGGCGGGGCAAGCCCGTATGGGTGCTTCGCCGCAGCGAGGACATGCTGGGTCGGCTGGACAATGTTGAACAATACCTGCGCGACCCGGAGTCCGCCGAATCCGATCAGCCCGATTATGCGGAGAACCAGGCGAGGGCGCGTAAACCCGAATACTTCGTGGTGATCGGCCAGTGCACCCATCTCGGCTGCGCGCCCGTCAAGCGGTTCGAGGTCCAGCCCGCGGATCTGGGCGACGACTGGTACGGCGGTTTCTACTGCCCCTGCCACGGCTCGAAGTTCGACCTGGCCGGGCGCGTGTACAAGGCCGTACCGGCGCCGCTGAACCTGCCGGTGCCGCCTTACCGCTTCATCAATGACGACGTGATACTGGTCGGCGACGAGACGGGAGCAGCGTAAGACGATGGCTAGAACGGAAGCTGAAGTGACAGAATCGACACGCAGCGGCGGCCTGGCGAAGTGGATCAACGACCGCTTCCCGCTTGAGAGCCTGCTGAAGGAACACGTCACCGAGTACTACGCGGCGAAGAACTTCAACGTGTGGTACGTCTTCGGCGTGCTGTCCATGGTGGTGCTGGTCATCCAGCTGGTGACCGGCATATTCCTCACCATGAACTACAAGCCCTCGGCGGACGAGGCCTTTGCCTCGGTCGAGTACATCATGCGCGACGTGGACTGGGGCTGGCTGATCCGCTACATGCATTCCACCGGCGCCTCGGCCTTCTTCGTCGTCGTGTACCTGCACATGTTCCGGGCCATGCTGTACGGCTCGTACAAGAAGCCGCGGGAACTCATCTGGATCATCGGCATGCTGATCTTCCTGGTCCTGATGGCCGAGGCGTTCTTCGGCTATCTGCTGCCCTGGGGCCAGATGTCTTACTGGGGTGCGCAGGTGATCGTCTCGCTGTTCGGCGCCATCCCGGCCATCGGCGATACGCTGGTCGAATGGATCCGGGGCGACTATTCCATCTCGGACATCACGCTGAACCGCTTCTTCGCCCTGCACGTCATCGCGCTGCCGCTTGTGCTGGTCATGCTGGTGGTCGTGCATATCCTGGCGCTGCACGAAGTGGGCTCCAACAACCCGGACGGCATCGAGATCAAGGAGCACAAGGACGCCAACGGCGTGCCCGTGGACGGCGTGGCATTCCACCCGTACCACACCTCCAAGGACCTGGTGGCCATCATCATCTTCCTGATGGCGTTCTCGGCCGTCGTGTTCTTCGCCCCCGAGATGGGCGGCTACTTCCTCGAGCACGCTAACTTCGATCCGGCCGACCCGCTGGTGACACCCGAACACATCGCACCCGTGTGGTACTTCACGCCCTTCTACGCGATCCTGCGCGCGGTGCCGGACAAGCTGCTCGGCGTCGTACTGATGGGTGCCGCCGTGTTGCTGCCGCTGTTCCTGCCCTGGCTCGACCGGTGCAAGGTGAGGTCCATCCGCTACCGGGGAGCGATCTACAAAGGCGCGCTGGCCGCTTTCGTGATCAGTTTCCTGGCGCTCGGCTATC
>CAYRZI010000265.1:229-2360 GCA_964428605.1 uncultured Woeseiaceae bacterium | reverse complement strand
CGCTCGTCGAAACCGTTGCGTTCGTCCCATCGCCCGGCGGCGGAAAGGCTGCCCCGCGTGACGTTGGCTCCGGCATCGAGGTCGGTCTCACCGAAGAAGCTGTCGAAAGACCGTGCGAGACTGCCGATGGCACCATGGACACCCCGCTGTGTGCGGTCGAGCAGCGGCGTGCTTTTGTCACCCGGTTCGTCCTCTGGAGCTGAAGCGCGTCGGCTGGCCGGGGCGATGACGGTATCCGGCGGGGGCGCTGCCACAGGCGACGGAGCCGGCCCGGCCGCGGCCGCGACCAGGCATTGTTCGGGCGTACAGGCGGTCAGGAACAGCAGCGAAAGGCCTTTCACCCAGAGACAGCACTTCGACAAATTCAACCCGCGCCGCTCCGACGTTCCGATACTATCGCGTGAAAAGCGATCTGCTGTCGTCGAGACCCGGAGACGCGTTGGCGAATTCGTCATCGGCGGGGCGTCGCTCACAGGGCATCCTGACGCATGCGCTGCGCCTCGAACGCCAGCCGGTAAGCGATGTAGTACTTGAGAATATTGCGTACGTAGCGGACCGTCTCCGCGCCGATGCGCCGTGATGCCAGCAGCTCGACGTTGCCGACCCAGCGGTTCGGGTCGTAGCCTTCCCGCTCGGCCTGTCGCCGCAGCTCCCGGACGCGTGCGGGCCCGGCGTTATAGGCGGCCAGCGCAAACATCCAGCGCTGTATCGGCTCGATGGACTCGTCCGAGAAATAGCGGTCGATCAGAAAGCGGAGATATTTCGCGGCGGCCTCGACATTCCCCTCGATTGTCGAGATGTCCTCGATGCCGACGTTCCGGTCGGCAGCGGTCGACGGCTTGACCTGCATGATGCCGACGGCACCCGCCCGGCTGACGCGGCCGTGATCGAACTCCGACTCCTGGAAGGCCTGCGCGGCCAGCATGAACGGATCGATGGCGTACGCTTGGCCGGCGCGCGTGAAGTAGCCGAACAGCACGCGGAGCCGTTCGTTCGCGCGCGCGGAAGTCGAGTCGCGGACCCAGGAGAGGTTCTGCAGGTAACGGTTGATCAGGATATTGCCGATCAGCGTGCCGGCTTTGTGGCCGGAGACGAACTCGTCCACCGCGGCCTTCAGCTTCGGGCTGTCCTTGCGGAAAGCCCAGGCGATCCTTCCTCCCGCGTGGATCACGAGATCGTCACGGACGACCATGTCCGTCAGAATCGGTGACCAGTAGGATGCTTTGTAGCTGTCGACCACTGTCGCAGTGAAGATGCCGGCGTTCACCATGTCCAGGATGTCCTGGGCCCGCAGCATCTCGTTTACCTCGACGATGCGAACCGGCGCCAGGCCGCGAGCGTCGAAGCGCCGGTTGAGGGCCGACAGATGCTCGAAGTAGCTGGATGAGCGACGGACGTAGACGGGTTGCCCGGAGAGGTCTTCCACGCGCGCGATACTGTCTCCGAGACCCGGCGCGAGTACGACGACCTCATCGATACCCGTCGCCAGCGGAGCAGAAAACTCGACGCGTTCGTCGCGGGCATCGGTAACGGTCAGATCGGCCGCAACCAGGTCCGCCTCGCCGCTCAGCAGCGCCGGTATCAGCTGATCACGGCCGGCGGGCATCGGCACGATCTCCACCTGATCGAGCCCGCGATCGAGTTCGGCATTGAGGTCCTTCTGCAATCGGCCGAGCAGCTCGGTGACCATGCCGCGAGGCCGGCCCTGGTAATAGAAAAACTGGGGGCCGCCGGAGACCACCAGCGTGCGAATCATACGGCGCTCGATCATGCCGTCGAGATCGCCGGTCCACGGTGCTGTCAGGACGGCGAACTCCTCGGGCAGCAGCTCGTCCAGGGTGACGATCGTCTCCGCGGTGCGTTGCTCTACATCCTGCCGCTTGACGTCGGGCGACTCCTTCGCCGCCGGTTCGTCGGCCGGCGACTTCGACGGAATCGGATCACCGGTGTCCGAAGAGCAACCGGACAGCAGCCCGAGCAGTAGGGCGAGGCGCCAGGCATTGGCCGAAGTCATCGATGGCGAATCCGGGAGACCGCTGATTGCGTCGCCGGAGTATAGCGTGCGGTATGAGGCGGATTCATACTGCGCTCGTGGATGACTACCGTGGATTTCGCTATCAAAGGCGCGTTT
>CAYRZI010000265.1:0-219 GCA_964428605.1 uncultured Woeseiaceae bacterium | reverse complement strand
TTCGCTTCCGAGCGGGTTTTGACGGCGCGCTTCATTGTATCCGCACAGGCGGGTCGAGCGTGCTTCGCTCGTCGCCGGGGACCGTATCATCGACGTGCGCTCCGAGCACGAACGCCGCGCACTACCAGCACATCGCTCACTCCGGGTCGTCCGCGATCGTCTTCAGGATCGGTCGCTCCGCAGCCTGGTGATTGAAGCCCCACCCCGGCATCAGCGCCT
>CAYRZI010000264.1:0-2391 GCA_964428605.1 uncultured Woeseiaceae bacterium | reverse complement strand
GCCCTGTTCGCCGTGCAGCGGCTCGGCACCGGCGGGGTGGGCATCGTCTTCGGGCCGGTCATGCTGGTCTGGTTCGCCTGCATCGGGCTGGCCGGCGTGCCCGGCATCCTGGACAACCCGGCGGTGTTCTCGGCCCTGAACCCCTGGCACGGCGTGGCCTTCTTCCGGGACAACGGCGCCCACGCGCTGGTCATCCTCGGCATCGTCTTCCTGGTGGTCACCGGCGGTGAGGCGCTGTACGCCGACCTCGGCCACTTCGGCCGGGCGCCGATCCGGCTCGGCTGGTATATCGTGGTGCTGCCGGGGCTGCTGCTGAACTACTTCGGCCAGGGCGCGCTCATCCTGCGCGAGGGCGACGCGCTGGTGAACCCCTTCTACCAGCTGGTGCCCGGCTGGGCCCTGTACCCCATGGTGGCGCTCGCGACGCTGGCCACCATCATCGCCTCCCAGGCCATCATCTCCGGCGCCTTCTCGCTGACCTTCCAGGGCCAGAACCTGGGCTACCTGCCCACGGTGAAGGTGGTGCACACCTCCTGGCGGCACCGGGGCCAGATCTACGTGCCCGCCGTGAACTGGCTGCTGCTGGTGGCGGCGGTGGCGCTGGTGGCCGGCTTCCAGCGCTCGGGCAATCTGGCCGCCGCCTACGGCATCGCCATCAGCGCCACCATGCTGGTCACCACCATCCTGCTGTATTTTGCCGAGCGGCGGATCTTCCGCTGGGCGCTGCCCCTCTCCCTGGCCGCCACGGTGCTGTTCATCATCCCGGATACGGCCTACTTCGTGGCCAACGCGGGCAAGTTCATGGACGGCGGCTGGCTGCCCATCGGCGTGGCCGGCGCCGTCTACCTGGTCATGACCACCTGGCGCCGGGGGCGGGCCACCGAGCAGCGCCACATGCGCAACCAGGCCACGCCCGTGCGCGAGTTCCTGGCCGCGCTCAGCGGCGGCTACTACCGCCGCGTGCCCGGCCAGGCCGTGTATCTCGCCGCCAACGAGCGCGGCACGCCCCACGGCCTGATCCACAACCTCAACCACAACCGGGCGCTGCATCGGCTGGTGGTGATCTACACGGCCAAGACGCTGCGCCGCCCGCGGGTGCAGCGCCCGGAGCGCCTGAAGGTCACCCGGCTGCGCGACGACATCTACCGGGTCGTCGCCTACTACGGCTACATGGAGGAGCCGAAGCCCCGGGACGACCTGGAGCAGGCCAACGCGGAGCACGGCATCGGCCTCGATACCGCCGAGGCCACCTATTTCCTGGAACAGGAGACGGAGTACCCGGCGCGCAGGACCGGCATGGCCTGGTGGCGCTCCTGGCTGTACGTGCTCATCAGGCGCAACACGCGCCGCACCACGCTGTATTTCGATCTGCCGCCGGAGCAGGTGTTCGAGGTGGGCGTGCGCATGCGCATCTGAGCGCGCCTCAGCGCTTCGTGCGTTCGAACAGCTCCACCAGCTCCGCGAACTTCCGGCGCTGATCGGCGGGGTCGTCCGCGCGGAGCGCCTCCTCCACGCAGGCGTCCGCGTGGCCTTTCAGCACCAGGGTCTCCACCTTGTTCAGGGCGGAACGCACCGCCTGCAGCTGGTGAAGAATGTCAATGCAGTAGCGGTCCTCCTCGATCATCCTCGAGATACCGCGCACCTGCCCCTCGATCTTCCGCAGGCGGCGCCGGGCCGCGTCCTGGTCCGATATGCGCACGTTGACTGTATACTCCATGGGGGTATAGGGTAATTCTAATGAAAGCGATTCGGCAGGGCAACAGGCCTCCCCATGAGTGACGCCTGGGTCACCTACGGAGAGGCGGTCAGGACGGCGGCCGGGTTCTTCTGGAAATCCGGCTGGGCCTTCGTGCTCGGCTACTCCATCAGCGCCGCCATCCAGGCCTTCGTGCCGAAGAAACGGCTGACCGCCCACATGGGCGCGGCGGATGCCGGCAGCGTCGGCCTGGCCACCGTCTTCGGCGCCATCTCCAGCTCCTGTTCCTTCGCCGCGCTGTCGGCCGCGCGGGCGCTGGTGCAGAAAGGCGCGCACTTCGTCGCCGCCGTCGCCTTCATGTTCGCCTCCACCAATCTGGTGATCGAACTCGGCATCCTGATACTCATTTTCCTGGGCTGGCAATTCCTGGCGGCCGAGATTGTAGGCGGCATCCTCCTGATCGCGATCAGTTCCATGCTGATCCGGCTCACCTATCCCCGCCGCTGGCTGCAGGACGCCCGGGAAAAAGTGCACGAGGAGGCGGGCGGCGGGGAGGAGGACTTCGACTGGAAGCAGCGCATCACGAGCCTCGAGGGCTGGTGCCGGGTGGGTGACAACTTCGCCGCCGAGTGGGGCATGGTCTGGCAGGAGATCCTGATCGGCTTCACGCTGGCGGGCTTCATCGCGGTGTATGT
>CAYRZI010000263.1:0-2396 GCA_964428605.1 uncultured Woeseiaceae bacterium | reverse complement strand
AAGCCGGACAGCCGCTCGGCGGTATCGGGTATCTCGAAGACGGTGCCGGCCTCGAAGGCCAGGCCGGCGCTGAGCGTGCGGTCTTCCGTGTCCCGGTAGAGCACCTTGTAGGCGGCCAGGACATGGGCGCTGTTGTCGAGTATGCGGCCGAGCACCGAGTCCACCAGGTCGTCCAGTTCCGCGGCCGGCGCACAGTCGTTGGCGAGACCGATCTGCGCCGCCTCCGCGCCGGAGATACTGCGGGCGGTCAGTGACATCTCCTTCGCGCGCGTCATGCCCACTCGCCGCGGCAACCGCTGGCTCATGCCCCAGGAGGGACGCACGCCCCACTTCGCATGGGTGTCGCCAAGCTTTGCCTCGGCGGCCGTGTAGATGAGATCGCAGCCCAGGGCGAGCTCCAGCGCGCCGGTGAAACAATGGCCGTTCACCTTGGCGATGACCGGCTTCGGGGCGATCTCCATGAAGCGGATGGCGCGTCGCGCCGGGATGTCGAGGATATCGCCGACGCTACCGTTGATGATGGGGCGGTCGCCCAGTGCCTTCAGGTCGACGCCGGCACTGAACGCTCGCCCCGCACCGGTGACGACGATGGCGCGTATGTCATCGTCCTCGCCTGCGGCTTCCAGCGCATTACCCAGCGCCTCCAGCATGCGGGGCGTCAGCGCGTTCAGCGCATCGGGTCGGTTCAGCGTGATGGTGGTGACACCGCCTTGCGTTTCCGTCAGCAGTTCCTGTTCTTCGGCCATGGTCTGCGCCCCGGTCTTGCCTCACATATTGCGGCGGTACTCGCCGCCCACATCGTACAGCGCCCTCGAGATCTGACCCAGGGAACTGGTCTTCACGGTCTGCACGAGTTCCTCGAAGATATTACCGCGGGCGCGCGCCACCTTCCTGAGCTTCTCCAGCGACTCGCTGCGGTCGCCGACATGATTGCGCTGGAAAGCCCGCACCGCGTCGATCTGCGCCTGCTTCTCCTCGTCGTTGGAGCGCATGAGCTCCAGTGTGCCCACCTCGTCCTCCTGACCCTCGGGCGGGAGGAAGGTATTGACGCCGATGATCGGCAGGCTGCCGTCGTGCTTGCGGCTCTCGTAGTACAGGCTCTCGTCCTGGATCTTGCCGCGCTGGTACATGGTGTCCATGGCGCCCAGCACGCCGCCGCGCTCGGAGATGCGCTCGAACTCCCGGTAGACGGCCTCCTCCACCAGGTCGGTGAGCTCGTCGATGATGAATGAGCCCTGCCAGGGGTTCTCGCAGTAATTCAGGCCCAGCTCCCGGTTGATGATGAGCTGGATGGCCACTGCCCGGCGCACCGACTGTTCGGTGGGCGTGGTGATGGCCTCGTCGAACGCATTGGTGTGCAGGCTGTTGCAGTTGTCGAACAGGGCGTAGAGCGCCTGCAGCGTGGTGCGGATGTCGTTGAAGCTGATCTCCTGGGCGTGCAGGCTGCGCCCGGACGTCTGGATGTGGTACTTCAGCATCTGGCTGCGGCGGCTCGCGCCGTAGCGCTCGCGCATGGCGCGCGCCCAGATACGGCGAGCCACGCGCCCGATCACCGCGTACTCCGGGTCCATGCCGTTGGAGAAGAAGAACGACAGGTTCGGCGCGAAGTCGTCGATGTCCATGCCGCGGGCCAGGTAGTACTCGACGATGGTGAAGCCGTTGGAGAGCGTGAAGGCCAGCTGGCTGATGGGGTTCGCGCCGGCCTCGGCGATATGATAGCCGCTGATGGAGACGCTGTAGTAATTGCGCACGTCGTGGTCGATGAAGTACTGCTGCACGTCCCCCATCATCTTCATGGCGAACTCGGTGGAGAAGATGCAGGTGTTCTGCGCCTGGTCCTCCTTCAGGATGTCGGCCTGCACCGTGCCGCGCACGGTGGCGAGTGTCTCCGCCTTGATGCGCGCATAGGTCTCGGCGTCCACCACCTCGTCGCCGGGGATGCCGAGCAGGCCCAGCCCCAGGCCGTCGTTGCCCTCCGGCAGCTCGCCGCGGTACTGCGGCCGCTCCTTGCCCGCGAACCAGTCGTCGATGGTCTTCTGCGCGGCTTCCCACTGCCCGGTCTCGCGCAGGTGCTTCTCCACCTGCTGGTCGATGGCGGTGTTCATGAAGAACGCCAGGATCATGGGGGCCGGGCCGTTGATGGTCATCGACACCGAGGTGGACGGGTCGCAGAGATCGAAGCCCGAGTAGAGCTTCTTCATGTCGTCGACGGTGGCGATGGAGACGCCGGAGTTGCCCACCTTGCCGTAGATGTCCGGGCGCTCGTGGGGGTCCTCGCCGTACAGGGTCACCGAATCGAAGGCGGTGGACAGCCGCGCCGCGTCGTGGCCGCGGGACAGGTAATGGAAGCGCCGGTTGGTGCGCTCGGGCGTGCCCTCGCCGGCGAACATGCGGAT
>CAYRZI010000262.1:0-2411 GCA_964428605.1 uncultured Woeseiaceae bacterium | reverse complement strand
GGCGCAAGAAGAGCATCGAGCAGATGCAGGGCGAGAGCGGTAATCGTGCAGAGTACCGCGAAGTCATGAGCAGCTCGCTGCTGCAGGAACTGAACTTCCGGAAATAGTTCCGGGGTCCGGACACCCGGCCTCCGGGCCGGGTGCTTTCTCTCACCTGTACGGCCGCACCCGCGGCCGCGGTGCAACCGGGCCTTCACGCGGCGCGGAATTCCGCTAGACTAGCGGGATGCCTCTCCTGAGCCGGCAAACGCTGACCCGCTCCGCTGCGATCGCGCTGTTCGCGGTCCTGGCCGGACAGTTCGCCGTGGCCGGCCACGCCGCCGCTGCGGATCACGGCGTCGGCGAGCAATGCGAGGTGTGCGTCACCGGCGAGCGCCTCACCTACGGGCTTGCCCAGGCGGCGGCCCCGGCGCTGTCGCCCGCCGCGCACCCGGCCGCATCCGCGCCGGCCCCGGCCCTCTGCCCCCGTTTCCTGCTCCGCCACCGTTACGCGCGGGGACCTCCCTCCGTCTGATCGTCAGCCGACCGACCGCCGCGCCGCCCGTCCGGGCATTGCGGCATCTGCCGATTCGCCGAGACGATTGCCGATTCGACGGCCGATTCGACAGCCGACTGCACGGCTGCATCGACGGCTGCATCGACTGGAGGATTCAAGACATGCAAGTTTCGAAGCTGGCTGCGGCACTGCCCGCGGCACTGTTGTGTACCGCTACCCTGACGGCTCAGGAAGCGGAAGAGAGCGTCATCGAGGAGATCGTGGTGACTGCGGCGCCACTGGGCGACGTGCTGCAGCCCACGACCGTGTTCGACGGTGTGGGGCTGTTCACCGACCGCGCGCCGACGCTGGGCGAGACCCTCGCCCAGCAGCCTGGGGTGAGTTCCAGCTATTTCGGGCCGGCGTCGTCCCGGCCCATCATCCGCGGCCTGGGCGCCTCCCAGGTCATCATGCTCTCCGACGGCATCTCGTCCATGGATGCCGCGGACGTGAGCGCCGATCACGCGGTGACCATCGAGCCGCTGCTGGCCGAGGCCATCGAGATCATCCGCGGGCCGACGACGCTGCTGTACGGCAATTCGGCGGCCGGTGGCGTGGTCAACGTGATCGACAACCGCATCCCGCGGCGGCCGGCCGAGGCGCCGGTGACGGGCGCCGTGGAGGTGCGAGCCGACACCGCCGCCGAGGAGCAGGCCCTGGTCGGCCGCCTCGACGGCGGTACGGGCGGCTTCGCCTGGCACCTGGATGCATACACCCGCGACACCGAGGACGTGGAGATCGACGGCTTCGCGACGGCCGACCCGGACGACCGCGAGCCGGACGAGGTCTCCGGCATCCTGCCGAACAGCTTCTCCGAATCGGATGGCTACTCCGCGGGCGCTTCCTGGGTGGGTGACCGGGGTTTCCTCGGCTTCTCCTGGAGCGGCTCGGACATGACCTACGGTCTGCCCGGCCACAGTCACGAGCACGAGGAAGAGCACGGTGAGGAGGAACACGGCGAGGAGGAGCACGGCCACGAGGAGCACGGCGAGGAAGGGGGCGGCCCGTTCATCGACCTGGACCAGTCCCGCTTCGACGTACGCGGCGAGTATGCGGTGAATGGCGCGTATTTCGAGGCCGTCAAGTTCGCCCTGGGCACCAACGACTACGAGCACGCCGAGATCGAGCCCTCCGGGGAGATCGGCACGCTGTTCGAGAACGATGCCTGGCAGGCGCGGGTGGAGGCCATCCACGCGCCGCTGGCCGGCTGGCGGGGCGCCTTCGGCCTGCAACTGGATGACCGCGACTTCTCCGCCGCGGGCGAGGAGGCTTTCATCTCGCCCACGAAGACCGAGTCGCTCGGCCTGTTCCTGGTGGAGGAGCGCGACTTCGGCTGGGGGCATGCGCATCTCGGCGGCCGGCTGGAGTTCCTGGAGCACACCAACGCACTCGCGCCGGACTACGACGATACGTCAGTCTCGCTGGCGGCCGGCGTCGACTTCGACGTGTCGTCGGCCCATACGCTGATGGTCAACGTCTCGCGCACCGAACGGCTGCCGGCGGCCGAGGAGCTCTACGCCAACGGCGCCCATCTGGCCACGAGCCAGTTCGAACTGGGTCTGGCGGTGCTCGGCATCGAGCCCGACAAGGAGGTCTCGCTGAACTACGACATCGGCCTGCGCGGCCGCGGCGGGCGTCTGCGCTGGGATGTGCACGTGTTCTACAACCGGATCGGTGACTACATCTTCCAGAACCTCACCGGTGCCGAAGAGGACGGCCTGCCGGTGGCCGAGTACGCCCAGCGCGATGCGGATTTCTACGGCGTCGAGGCCGAGGCCACTCTCTCGCTCGGACGCCTGGGCGGCTTCGACGCGGAACTCGGGCTGCTGGGCGATTTCGTCTACGCGGAACTGGACGACGGCGCCTACCTGCCCCG
>CAYRZI010000261.1:0-2425 GCA_964428605.1 uncultured Woeseiaceae bacterium | reverse complement strand
AGGGCGATGAGTTCGGTGTCCGCATGGGTGGAGTAGCCCTGGAAGTTCCGCTGCATGGTGCCGTTCTCCCGCGCGATGGCCAGCTCGTCGTCCTTGCGCGCGAAGTGGTCCATGCCGATGTATTCGTAGCCTTCCCCGCCGAGCCGCTGGATGGTGTGGCCGAGCAGGGCCAGCTTCACGTCGTCGCTGGGCAGGTCTTCCTGGCGGATCAGGCGCTGGGCGCGGAACATCTGCGGCAGATGGGCGTAGCTGTAGACCGAGATACGGTCCGGCTGCGCCTCCAGCACGGTGTCCAGGGTACGGTCGAAGCGCTCCGGCGTCTGCATGGGCAGACCGTAGATGAGGTCGATGGAGACCGAGCGGAAGCCCGCGTCGCGCGCCTGCTGAATGAGCGGCAGGGTGTCCTGCGGCGGCTGGATGCGGTTCACCGCCTTCTGCACCTCCGGGTCGAAGTCCTGCACGCCCATGCTGAGCCGGTTGAAGCCCATGTCGGCCAGCGCGGCGACCATGCCCGGCTGGATGCTGCGCGGATCGATCTCGATGGAGAACTCCTGCCGGCCGTCGCCCCGCAGGCGGAAGTGCTCGGCCAGCTTGGCCATGACCGAGGAGAGCTGCTCCTCGCTGAGATAGGTGGGCGTGCCGCCGCCGAGATGCAGCTGCTCCACCACCCGGTCGTCGTCGAACAGCGCCGCCTGCAGCTCGACCTCGCGGAACAGGTGCTGCAGGTAGTCCGCCGCCCGGTCCCGGTTGCGGGTCACCACCTTGTTGCAGCCGCAGTAGTAGCACAGCGTGTGGCAGTAGGGGATGTGCAGGTACAGCGACAGCGGTCCGTCGTTGCGCTCGTTGCTGAGGACGCACTGGCGCTTGTACTGTGCCTCGTCGAACTCGTGGAACTGCACCGCCGTGGGATAGGAGGTGTAGCGGGGCCCGCGGCCCCCGTAGCGCCTGATCAGCGCCTCGTCGAACTGGATTGGCTGCATCCCGGTATCCCTGACTCAAAATACCGCCGTACGGCGGCCTCATCTCATTGAACAATAACGGTTATGGTAAAGGGCTTGCCCCCCGGCCCGATGCTAACCGTACCGGAACGCTGCCGCCGCCTGCATAGGCATTAGCCGAAGGCCGCGGCTTGCCGTGACGGACCCGGCCCCTGCATCATGCGCCCCTCGCGACCCCACGGAGGCCCCATGCCGGTACAGGAATATCCCCTCGATAAGATCCGCGAACGCTTCCCGGCCCTGGCGCTGGACGGTGACATCGGCGGGCGTATCTACCTGGACAATCCGGCGGGCACCCAGGTTCCCGCCACGGTCGTGGACCGCATGAGCCGCTGCCTGCTGGAGGCCAACGCGAACCTGGGCGGGCCCTTCGAGAGCTCCCGGCTGGCCGACGAGATCGCCGCAGACGCCCACCAGGCCATGGCGGACCTCCTGCATGCGCCGTCGGCCGACGAGATCGTGTTCGGCCAGAACATGACCACGCTCACGTTCCACCTCGCCCGATCCATCGGCGCGGCGTTCTCGCCGGGCGACGAGGTGATCGTGACGCAGATGGACCACGACGCGAATATCTGGCCCTGGGTGCTCATGGCGCGGGACCACGGCCTCGAGGTGAAATGGCTGCCGTTCGATACGGAGACCTTCGAGTTAGACCTGGCCGAACTCGACCGCCTGCTCGGCGAGCGCACCCGCCTGGTCTGCGTGGCCGGCGCCAGCAACCTGCTGGGCACGGTGAACGACGTGGCCGCCATCGCCGCGAAGGCCCGCGATGCCGGCGCGTGGACCTTCGTGGACGCCGTGCAGTCGGTGCCTCACATGCCCACCGACGTGCAGGCGCTCGGCTGCGACTTCCTCGCCTGCTCCGCCTACAAGTTCTTCGGCCCCCATCAGGGCATCCTGTGGGGCCGGGGCGAGATCCTGGAATCCCTGGAGCCCTACAAGGTGAGGCCCGCCCCGGACACCATCCCGGGCCGCTTCGAGACGGGCACCCAGAGCCACGAGGGCATGGCCGGGACGGCCGCCGCCGTCGACTATTTCGCCTCCCTGGGAGAGGCCTGGGCCGGCGACTACGCCGGGCGCTTCCCCGGCATGAGCGGGCGCGCACTGCACGTGCACACGGCGCTCGCCTGGCTGCTCGACTACGAGGAGACGCTGTCCCGGCATCTCATCGACGGCCTGCGGGCGTTGCCCGGCATCACCGTGCACGGCATCACCGACCCCGCCAGCTACTCCCGTCGCCTGCCGACGGTGGCGTTTACCGTCGCGGGTGTGGCGCCGGCGATGATCGCCCGGGAACTCGGGCAGCGGCGCATCTTCGTCTGGAACGGCCACAACTACGCGCTGGAAGTGGTGCGGGCACTGGGCCTGATGGAGGCGGGCGGGGTCATCCGCGTGGGACCCGTGCACTACAACAGCAGCGAGGAAAT
>CAYRZI010000260.1:0-2444 GCA_964428605.1 uncultured Woeseiaceae bacterium | reverse complement strand
CGCTTGCGCCGGAACCCGAGCCGATGCCGCTTCGACTCCTGCACCAGCGCCTCCGCCGGCGTGGACGTGCGGCCGCCCGCGAGCGAGGTAAGCCGCATCCGGATCATCTGCTGGTCCATGAAGTCGTAATGGTCGAGATCGACCAGCAGCCGTTCGCCGTCCCGGCGCACCAGGCGCAGCTTCTCCGGGTCCACGATCTCCATCGCGGCGACGTTTTCGCGCCGCAGGAGGACGTTGCCGACGCCGCCCTCCACCGGCCCCTCCACCCAGTCGGTACCGAAGCGCAGGCGGGCGTTACTGACGGATCCGAACAGGGAGATGGCGGTGCCGATGGCGACGCCGGCGGCCGCGGCGATGACGCCGACGGTATTGTCGCCGCTGACGAGGGCGAAGCCGATGCCGACGAGCAGCCCGGCGAGGCTGCCGGACACGCCCGCCACGATCAGGCGTACCTTGTTCGGGTAATAGGTCGCACTGACGACCTCATCGGGTTCGAGCCTGGCGCTGTCCCTTTCCCCGGCCATGCCACCGAGGATAACGGATCGGGATTCAGTAGAGGTAGTGGTCGACCAGCAGGGCCGTGAACAGCGCCATCAGGTAGGTGATGGACCAGGAGAAGGTGCGCATCGGCAGCGAGGGGTCGTCGCTCACCTTCATGCGCCAGGCGTACCAGAGAAAGACCCCGCCCAGCGCGAGTGCGCTGGCGAGATAGAGCGGGCCGCTCATGCCCGTGAGCCAGGGCAGCAGCGTGACCAGCACGAGCAGGATGGTGTAGAGCAGCACGTAGAGCCGGGTGAACTGCTCGCCGTAGGAGACCGGCAGCATGGGGATGCCCACCTTCGCGTATTCGTCCTTGCGGGCGATGGCGAGCGCCCAGAAGTGGGGCGGCGTCCACACGAAGATGATCAGGAACAGGATCAGCGCGTGGGCGTGCACCTCGCCGGTGATGGCCGTCCAGCCGAGCACCGGGGGCGCGGCTCCGGCGGCGCCGCCGATGACGATGTTCTGGGGCGTCGCATGCTTCAGGAATACGGTGTAGATCACCGCGTAGCCGATCAGCGAGCAGAAGGTCAGCACCGCGGTCAGGGGGTTCACCCCGAACCACAGGATCAGCATGGAAACCGCCGACAGCAGGCCGGCGAAGGCGAACGCCTGGGGCTCGGACACCGTGCCCGTCGGCAGGGGACGGTGCTGGGTGCGCGCCATGACGGCGTCGAAGCGGGCGTCCAGGATCTGGTTGACCGCGGCGGCGCCGGCGGAGGCCAGGCCGATGCCGAGGGTGCCGAGGATGAGCGCGACCGGGTCCGGCAGCCCCGGTACGGCCAGGAACATGCCGACGACGGCGGTGAATACGATCAGCGCCACCACGCGGGGCTTGGTGAGCTCGTAGTAATCCCGCCAGTTGACGGGGCGGCTTCTCTCGAGAGTCTGTGCGTCAGTGTTCGGCATGCCGGACCAGATGGTTGTAGTTCAGTAGCGCCAGCAGCAGGAGCGCCGCGCCGGCGTTGTGGGCGGTAGCGAGTGAGAGCGGCAGTGAATAGTGAATGATACCTATCCCGATCGCCACCTGCACCGCGAGTGCGCCCAGCAGGAAGACCCCTGCGCGTCGCAGGGCCGGCGGACGGCCGCCGCCGAGGGCCGCCAGTGCGAGGCCGCCGAGGGCGAGAGTCACCACGACCGCGCCGAGCCGGTGGACATAATGAATGGCGGTGCGGGCCGGGCTGTCCAGGATGCCGCCCTCGTAGTCGATGCCCAGGCCGTGCCAGGGCCGGAAGCCCTCGGCGAAATCCATCTCGGGCCACCACTGGGTCTGGCAGGTGGGGAAGTCCGGGCAGGCGAGGGCCGCGTAGTTGGTACTGGTCCAGCCGCCGAGGGTGATCTGGACGCCGAGCAGCAGCAGGGCCGCCAGCCCCAGCGCCGGCAGCCGGCGCGGGACGCGGATTCCCGGCCGGGGCCTGACGATGTCCAGCGTGAGCCAGAACAGCAGCCCCAGCGTCGTCAGGCCGCCGAGCAGGTGCAGGGTGACGATGAACGGCTTCAGCAGCAGCGTGACCGTCCACATGCCGAGCAGGGACTGGGCGATGATGATGGCGGCCAGCGTCAGCGGCAGGCGCACCGGCTGATGCGGGTCACGCCGGTTGGCCCACGCGGCGGCGGCGATCGCGAAGACCACCAGGCCGAGCGTGCCGGCGAAATAGCGGTGGATCATCTCCCGCCAGGCCTTGCCGTGATCGACCGGGCGTTCCGGGAAGGCGCCGGCGGCGTAGTCCATCTGTTCGGTGGTCTTCGGCACCGTCAGCGTGCCGTAGCAGCCGGGCCAGTCCGGGCAGCCGAAACCCGCGTCGGTCAGCCGCACCCAGGCGCCGAGCACCACCACGCACAGGGTGAGTACCGTCGCCGCCGGCACGAGCAGCCGGTAGATTCTTCCCGCTCTGTTCATCTCT
>CAYRZI010000259.1:0-2460 GCA_964428605.1 uncultured Woeseiaceae bacterium | reverse complement strand
GACGAACGGGCCTGCAGCGAGATCCTGCGCCGCGGCTCGCTCGGCGCCGGCGAGGCATACATGCGCGGCTGGTGGGACGCCCGCGACCTGTCGGGCATGATCTACCGGCTGCTCCGCACCGGGCTGCCGGAGGACTTCGGCCGCTGGCAGATACTGAAACTGGCGCTGCGGGAATGGCTCACCAACCCGCAGCGGCCGGGCAAGGCGTTCGAGGTCGGCGAGGCCCATTACGACCTGGGCAACGATCTCTTCCGTGCCATGCTGGACAAGCGCATGATCTACAGCTGCGGCTACTGGGACGGCGTGGACGACCTGGATGCCGCCCAGGGCCAGAAGCTGGACCTCATCTGCCGCAAACTCGGGCTGAAGTCCGGCCAGCGGGTGCTCGACATCGGCTGCGGCTGGGGCAGCTTCTGCCGTTTCGCCGCGGAACGCTACGGCGTTACGGCAGTGGGCATCACGGTCTCCCGGGAGCAGGTCGAGGCCGGCCGCGAACGCTGCGAGGGCCTGCCCGTGGAGCTGCGGCTGCAGGACTACCGCGAGCTGGACGAGCCCTTCGACCACATCGTCTCCGTCGGCATGATCGAGCACGTCGGCGTCAAGAACTACGCCACCCTGTTCGACGTCGCCCGCCGCTGCCTGAAGCCCGGCGGCCTGTTCCTGCTGCACACCATCGGCCAGGCGAAGACCACCCGTTCCTCCGACCCCTGGGTGAGCCGTTACATCTTCCCCAACGGGCAGCTGCCGTCCCTGCGCCAGCTCGCGACGGCCTGCGAGGAGCGCTTCGTGGTGGAGGACCTGCACAACTTCGGCGCCGACTACGACCGCACGCTGATGGCCTGGTTCGCCAACTTCGACGCCGCCTGGCCGGAGCTCGCGGAGCGCTACGACGAGACCTTCTACCGGATGTGGAAGTACTACCTGCTGTCCTGCGCCGGGGCGTTCCGGGCCCGGGAGACCCAGCTCTGGCAATTCGTGCTGTCGCCGCAGGGCGTGGAAGGCGGCTACCGGCGGCCCGTCTAGCCGGCCGCCCGGCGTGCTCCAGCGGCGCGTCTGTCCAGGGTCCGGCCGCGGCCGGCAGGGTGCGGCCGGGTATTGCGGGTCCCGGTCCCCGATGGTAACTTTTACTATAAGACTTACATCGGAACATCGAGGGACTGATCCATGCCTATCGAGCGCGTCGCACACATCGAGCCCACCGTCCGCACGAAGGACCATCCCTACCTGAACCTGCAGCAGGGCTGGCGGCCGAACTACGACGAGTACAACGCCACCGACATGGAAGTGATCGGCGAGATCCCCGCCGACATCGACGGCGTCTATCTGCGCAACACCGAGAACCAGGTGCACGAGCCCATCGGCCGCTACCACCCCTTCGACGGCGACGGCATGATCCACATGATCAGCTTTGCCGACGGAAAGGCGGAGTACCGCAACCGTTTCGTGCGCACCAAGGGCTTCATGGCGGAGCAGGAAGCGGGACAATCGCTGTGGGCCGGCCTGATGGAGCATCCGTCCTCCTCCACGCGTCCGGGCTGGGGCGCCCAGGAGTGGCTGAAGGACTCCTCCTCCACCGACGTCATCGTGCATGCCGGCCGGGTGCTCTCCACCTTCTACCAGTGCGGCGAGGGCTACCGGCTCGACCCCTACACGCTGGAGCAGTTCGGCACCGAGGGCTGGGTGCCGCTGGACGGCATCTCCGCCCATACCAAGCTTGACGAGCAGACCGGTGAACTCCTGTTCTTCAACTACTCCAAGCATCCGCCCTACATGCACTACGGCGTGGTGGGGCCGGACAACCGGCTGAAGCACTACGTGCCCGTGCCGCTGCCGGGACCGCGCCTGCCCCACGACATGGCGTTCACCGAGAACTACGCCATCCTGAACGACATGCCCCTGTACTGGGACGAGAAGATGCTGGAGCGGGGCGTGCATGCGGTTCGCATGCACAAGGACACGCCGACCCGTTTCGCCGTGATCCCCCGCATGGGCCAGCCCGAGGACATCAGGTGGTTCGAGGCCGAGCCCACCTACGTGCTGCACTGGCTGAACGCGTGGGAAGAGGGCGACGAGGTGGTCCTGGACGGTTACTTCCAGGAGCACCCGGAGCCCGCCAACTACGACGGCGCGCCGTCCGGTTACGAGCGCATGATGGCTTACCTCGACCAGGGCCTGCTGGCGCCGCGGCTGCACCGCTGGCGCTTCAACATGAAGACCGGCGAGACGAAGGAGGAGCGCCTGGACGACGGGGTGCGCATCGTGGTGCTGCTGCGGGAAAAGGACATCATCCGCCGGGTCGTTTTCCGGGGCAACCAGCAGATCAACGACCGCAAGCTTCAGGAGTTGATCCAGAGCAAGGTAGGCGACCGCTACGACGCCGGCCAGGTCAACCGCGACGCCCGCGCCATCGAGGAGTGGTACCACGACGAGTACTACTACTTCGCCAACGTCGACGCCCAG
>CAYRZI010000258.1:0-2460 GCA_964428605.1 uncultured Woeseiaceae bacterium | reverse complement strand
CCTCCGGCGGGTCGAAGTAGACGCATTTCAGCACCCGCAGGTAGTAGTAGGCGCCTATCACGGAGAACACCACCATGAGGATGGCCAGCCAGGTATAGATCACACCGTCGGGCGCGAAGCGGCCCGCGTCCAGCACGGCGGAGATGACGTTCAGCTTGGCCCAGAAGCCCACCCAGGGCGGTATGCCGGCCATGCCGAACATGAAGCAGGCCATCATGGCCGCGAACCAGGGGCTGCGGCTGTTCAGGCCCTTGAAGTCACTGATCTCCTCGGCCTCGAAGCCCCGGCGGGACAGCAGGATGACCATGCCGAAGGCGCCGGCGGCCATGAGCACGTAGGTGATGGTGTAGTACATGGCCGCCTGATAGCCCGCCTCGGTGCCGGTGAATATGCCCAGCAGGATGAAACCGACATGGCCGATGGTCGAATAGGCCAGCATCCGCTTGATGTTGGACTGGGCGATGGCCACGACGTTGCCCACGCCGAGCGACAGCACCGCCAGGATCATGAGCATTCCCTGCCAGGCGCCGTGCAGCTCGGGCAGGCCGTCCACGAGTATGCGCATGGCCAAGGCGAACGCCGCCACCTTCGGGGCCGAGCCGATCAGCAGCGTCACCGGTGTGCGCGCGCCCTGGTAGACGTCGGGCAGCCACATGTGGAAGGGCACGGCCCCGAATTTGAAGGCGATGCCCACCACCAGAAAGGCCAGGCCGAACCAGAGCGCCACGTCGTCCGGGCCTGCGTCGCGGATGGCCAGCGACAGCGGACCGAACTCGATGGCGCCGGTGACGCCGTAGATGTAGGAGATGCCGAACAGCAGCATGCCCGAGGCGATGGCGCCCAGCACGAAGTACTTCATGGCGGATTCGGCGGCCACGGCGGAATCCCGGTCGAAGGCCACCAGCGCGTACAGCGCCAGCGACAGCATCTCCAGGCCCAGGTACATGGTGAGCAGGCTGTTGGCCGAGATCATGACCAGGATGCCCAGCAGCGCGAACAGGCTCAGGGTGTAGAACTCGCCCCGGCGCAGCCCGGCCTCGGTCAGGTACTGGCGCGAGTAAATGAAGACCAGCGCCATCAGGCCCACCGAGACGATCTTAAGGATCTGGCCCATCGGGTCGGCCACGTAGCTGCCCGAGAACGTGAGCGTGCGGAGATCCGGCGCGGAGCCGAGGATGGTCAGCAGCGTCACGGCCAGCGCGGCCATCGCCAGCCACCAGGTGACGATGCGCCGCTCGTCGGTTACGAACAGGTCGGCGAGCAACACCACACAGATCAGCCCGAGCAGTACGATCTCGGGCAGCGCGGGACTGAAGTCGGGGACGATGAAATCCATGGTTCAAGCCTTGACGTTAGCCGCGCCGCTCACAGTTTCGACCGGCCCATCTGTTCGACCAGCTGGTCCACGCTGGCCGACATGAGATCCACCAGCGGCGCCGGCCAGACCCCGACGAGCAGCACCGCCGCCGCGAGGATGCCCAGCACCAGGAATTCGCGGCCGTTCACGTCCGTGAGGCCGGCCACCCGCTCGTTGGCCACGTCGCCGAAGATCACCCGCTTGACCATCCAGAGAGTGTAGGCGGCGCCCAGCACCAGTGTGGTGCCGGCGGCGAGCGCATACCAGAACGACGCCCGGAAGCTCGACAGGATCACCATGAACTCGCCCACGAAGCCCGACGTACCGGGCAGCCCGGCGTTGGCCATGGCGAACAGCACCGTGAAGGCGGCGAACACCGGCATGGTATTCACCACGCCGCCGTAGTCCGCGATGTTACGCGTGTGCAGACGGTCGTACATCACGCCGACACACAGGAACAGGGCACCGGAGACCAGGCCGTGGGAGACCATCTGCACCATGCCGCCGGTGAGCCCCAGGCCGGCGCCGCTCACCGAGCCCGTGGACTGTTCGATGTCCCAGAGCACGAAGAAACCCAGCGTGACGAAGCCCATGTGGGCGATGGACGAATAGGCGATCAGTTTCTTCATGTCCTGCTGCACGAGGGCGACGAAGCCGATATAGACCACGGCGATCAGCGACAGCGCGATCATCAGCCAGTCCAGCGCCTGGCTGGCGTCCGGCAGGATCGGCAGCGACAGGCGCACGAAGCCGTAGCCGCCCATTTTCAGCATGATGGCCGCCAGGATGACCGAGCCGCCGGTGGGCGCCTCCACGTGGGCGTCCGGCAGCCAGGTGTGTACCGGCCACATGGGCACCTTCACCGCGAAGGCCAGCAGGAAGGCCAGGAAGATCAGTATCTGCGCCTCCATGGCGATGGGCAGCGCGTGGAAATCCAGGAGGCCGTAGCTGCCCGACTGCACGTAGAGCCAGATCAGCGAGACCAGCATGAACACCGAGCCGAGGAACGTGTAGAGGAAGAACTTGATGGTGGCGTAGATGCGCCGCTCGCCGCCCCACACGCCGATGATCAGGAACATCGGCACCAGCATCGCTTCCCAGAA
>CAYRZI010000257.1:0-2462 GCA_964428605.1 uncultured Woeseiaceae bacterium | reverse complement strand
GCGCTTGTTGATCATGTAGTCCGGCACGCCGGTCACGCCCGCCTTGCGCGCCTGGCTCTCCTCGGCCAGCACGATGCGGTCGATGCGCTCGTCGTCCAGGTACCGGGCCGCCGTCTCGGGCGTGAGCCCCGCGTCCTGCGCCAGCTCCACCAGCACGTCGTGACGGCCGATGTCCCGGCCTTCCGCGAAGAACGCCCGGTACAGCCTGTCGGCGAGTGCGTCCTCGCGCCCCTCGATCTCGGCCAGCTTCATCAGGCGATGGGCCGCGCGGGTATTCGGCACACGCTCGATGCGGTCGAAGGCGAGCTCCAGCCCCTCGCCGGCCGCGAGCCGGGTGAGCTGGTCGAGTGCCGGCTGCAGGGCTTCGGGCTCACCGAACTTCTCGCGCAGGTAGTCCGCGAGCGCCATCCCGTCGTCGGGCATGTCCGGGTTGAGCTGGAAGGGATGCCAGGCGACCCGCACGGGACCCAGCACGGAGCCGAGCGCTTCGTCCAGGCGGTGCTTGCCGATGTAGGACCACGGACACACGAAGTCCGCGATCACGTCGACACGCAGCGCCGCGGGCGCCTGCGTCTCGGTACGATCGACCAGTTCGAGGATACTTTCCTTCATGTCACCAGGGCGCCCAGCGCCGTCTTTCTCCCGTGCCTTCGATACCCTGCGGACGTTGGGGTGCCCGCCGCGGTTTTCAATGGCCGCCGGGTCCGGCATCCGCCGGAGCCGGCCGGCCGAACATCCGTGTCACATAGCTTGGAGTGCACGCGGCACGCGACGGTTCCCGGAGTTTGCATGAACGAAGATCGCATGAACGAGAATATCCTGCAGAGTTTCGACGGCCCCATCGACGTGATGGTGCAGGGCGCGAGCCGAGGCCTCGGCGCCGCGTTCGTCCGTGCGCTGGCCGCCGCACCGGCCGTGCGCCACATCGTGGCGACCAGCCGGGATCCGGACGCCTCGGAGGCGCTGGCCGGGGTTCGCCGGGACATCGGCGAACGATTGCTGGCCGTGCCGCTGGACGTGACCCGGGAGGCCACCATCGAAGCCGCGGCCGATACGGTAAGCGAGCGGGTGGAGGCGCTCTCGCTGATCATCAACTGCGCGGGCCTGCTGCACGACGGCGAGGCGGTGCAGCCCGAGCGCAGGCTCGCGGAGGTCAGCCCCGGGGCGCTGCAGCGCAGCTTCGAGGTGAATGCCTGGGGCCCGTTGCTGGTGGCGAAACACTTCGCGCGGCTGCTGCCCCGGCGCGAGCGGGCGGTCTTCGCCAGCCTGTCGGCCCGCGTCGGCAGCATAGGCGACAACCGCCTCGGCGGCTGGTATGCCTACCGGGCCGCGAAAGCCGCCCAGAACATGTTCACGAAGGGCCTCGCCATCGAGCTGCCGCGGCGCCACCGCGGCACCCTCGTCGTGGCGCTGCACCCGGGCACGGTGGACACGGATCTCTCGGCGCCCTTCCAGTCCCGGGTGCCCGACGAGCAGCTGCTCGACGCCGGGCGTGCCGCGGCCCAGCTGCTGGCCGTGATCGACGGGCTGGGCAGGGACGACAACGGCGGCTTCTTCGCCTGGGACGGGCAGCCGATCCCCTGGTAGTCGCGAGTACGGCCTAGAATCGCTGCAGGTCTGCCCCGTGCTCGAACCGGCCGGTCTGGATACCGACGCCCTCGACGAGGCTCTCTCCCGTCACGTGCATGCGGGACGGGTGGATTATCCCGGACTGGCGCGGTCGGCCGCCTTCGCACGCTACGTCGCGGGGATAGGCCGGGTGCGCCGTGGCGGCGCCACCGACGCCGAGTGGCTGGCGTTCCTGATCAACGCCTACAACGCGCTCGCCATACGCGCCGTGCTGGACGGTCTGTCGCCGTCGAGCCTGCCGGGGCGCCTGCGTTTCTTCCTGCTCCGCCGCCACCGGATCGGCGGCCGCCGGCGGACGCTGTACGGGCTGGAGCATGACGAACTCATGGCCATGGGCGAGCCCCGCATCCATTTCGCCATCGTCTGCGCATCCGCGTCCTGTCCGCCGCTCCGCCCGGCAGCCTACCGGCCCGCCACGCTGCCCGCCCTCCTCGATGCGGACGCGCGGCAATTCGTCAACGACCCCCGCCGCAACCGGTTCGATCCGGCGGCGGGTATCGCGCGGCTGTCGCGGATCTTCCGCTGGTACCGCGGCGACTTCGGCGCCGGCACCGGGGCTCTGCAGGCATGGCTGGCCGGCTACGCCGCGGATCCGGAAGTGACAGACAGGCTGGCCGCCGGAGCATTCCGCATCGAGTATCTGCGCTACGACTGGAGCCTGAACGGCACACCGCCGCATTCTCGCCGACGGCCATGAAAAACCCCGCCCGGCAGGGCCGGACGGGGTCTTCGCCTCGGTGAGGCTACCGATCGGAACCGGGCGACGACGTGTTACATCATGCCGCCCATTCCGCCCATGCCGCCCATGTCGGGCATCGGCGGAGCGTCGTCCT
>CAYRZI010000256.1:0-2491 GCA_964428605.1 uncultured Woeseiaceae bacterium | reverse complement strand
GCCGCGCGGGATATTTCTCCTTCGTCGGTGAGGATCTGCTGCGCCGCCCAGCCGCGCAGGCCGCCCTCGGCGGCCATCTGTCGTAAGGGTTCGATGCTCTCCGGCTGGTTCAGGGTCGCCAGCAGTTCGTTGTCGAAGACCGTGAGCCCGCTCAGGGTCATGCCGTTGGAGATCCACAGCGTCACGAAGGCCATGGCGACGATCACCCAGCCGTAGAACAGCCAGGTGGAGCGGTTACCGACAGCGGGCTGATTCTTCATGTTCTTCTCCGGGCCGTGAGCGCCCTCAGCGGCGCAGGCTGGCCAGTTCGTAATGGGTGCGCATGTAGCCGCCGGTGAGGCCGCGCAGGAACAGGAACTCGTCGGGCGTGCACCAGACGTCGTAGGGCGGATGCTCCTGGGGCAGCCCCGGCGTGGAGACGAAGCGGAAGTGCAGCGCGTCGAATTTGCCGGCCATCACCTCGATGGTCTCCTCGCCGACGTACTCGACGCCGATGCCGATGGAGAACAGCATCGGACCGGTGGCGCCGCGATGGTCCGGCGACGACAGCAGGATGGGCTCGATCACCTGCACGCCGGGGCCCTGGCTCCGGTCGTAGAGTCTGAGGTGCCAGGCGTCGCAGGCGATGGCGTGGTTCTGGAACGTCTCCAGAGGGTGCGCGAGTTCCATGCGCTGGGTCACGCGGCCCTCGGCGGCCGACCAGGTCTCGCATTCGGCGTGGTCGGGGGCGAAGCGGAACCAGCCGCTGCCCGTGAAACGATCGCCGACGCTCAGGCGCACGAAGCAGTCCGTGGGCATCCAGTCGGCGTCCACGCTGTAGGTAATGTCGCGCATCACGCTGGGCGCCTCATCGATCTCGCAGTGGGCCGTCACGGTCCGGCAGCCGTCCGCGTGCACGTGGACCTGAAAATTCTCACGGCCGCGCTCCGTGCCTTCGTGGCCGGGGTTGGCGCTCAGGTAGGCGATCTCGCCGAAGATGCTTGCGTGGTCGCGCTGCAATACCAGTTCTTCACTCATACGTTTCCTCTCGTCCGCATACCGTGTATCCCGCGCCGGCGCGCTCAGACGACCCCGTCGCCCCTGAGTGCCTCGATCTGCTCGGCCGTATAGCCCAGCTCGTCCAGGAGCGCATCGCTGTCTGCGCCCAGTCCCGCACCGGGCGCACCCGGCGCCCGCTGGCCGTCGATCCTGATCGGGTTCGCCAGGCTGCGGAAAGACGGGTGCTCCGGATGGGGCGTGTCCTCCACCATGCCCACGGCATGGGCGAACGGGTTGCCCAGGGCGGCGGGGACGTCGAGCACCGGTGCGGCCGGGATGCGCCCCTGCATGCGCCCGAGCCAGTCCGCGCTGTCCCGTTCGGCCAGCACGCCGTCGAGCACGGCGGTGAGTTCGTCGCGGTGGTCGTTGCGTGCCGCCAGGTCGCGGAAGCGCGCATCCTCCGCCAGATCGGGCCGCTCGATGATGTCGAGCAGGATCTCCCAGAACTTCTGGGTCATGCACATGATGAATATCCAGCCGTCCCGGGTGCGGCACAGCTGGCTCGGCGAGGCATACGGATGCGCCCCCCGGGGCAGGCGTCCCGTGACCTCACCCCGGTTGAGATACCAGGTACCGGGATAGGTGAGCTGGTGCAGGGCGACGTCGAACAGGCTCACGTCCACATCGCCGCCCTCGCCGGTCTGCTCCGCGCGCCGCAGCGCCGCCACCAGCCCCAGCGCGCCGACCACCCCGGTCATGAAGTCGATCACGGAGAGGCCGAAGCGCGCCGGCGGGGTATCCGGCTCGCCGGTCAGCGAGCAGAAGCCGGCCTCGGCCTGCATGAGATAGTCGTAGCCGGGCCAGTCCGCGCGCTCGTTGTCGCGGCCGTAGGCAGAGATATGGCCGCAGACGATCGCCGGGTTGTGGGGTGCGAGGGAGGCGTAGTCCAGCCCCAGGCGGGCGGGCTGGCTGCCCCGCAGATTGTTCATCACGGCATCGCTGCGGGCCACGAGCCGGTGCAGGATCTCGCGGCCCTCGCCACGCTTGAGGTCAAGGGTGAGGCTGCGCTTGCCCAGATTGAAGGTCTGGTAGTAGTCGCTGTCGTCGTCACCCAGGCGCCAGCGGCCCATTTGGCGCGCCGGGTCGCCCGTACCCGGCTGCTCGATCTTGATGACCTCGGCGCCCAGGTTGGCAAGATACAGGCTGCCGTAGGGGCCGGCGCCGAACTGCTCGACGCTCAGAATGCGCAGGCCTGCCAGCGGCGCCTTCACAGCCGGCGGCGCTCGATGAGCTGCCGGGCGATGATGATACGCTGCATCTCGTTGGTCCCTTCGCCGATGCACATCAGCGGCGCGTCCCGGTACAGCCGTTCCACCTCGAACTCGGGTGAATAACCGTAGCCGCCGTGGATGCGCATGCACTCGGTGGCGTTCTCCAGTGCTGCCTCGGAGCAGAACAGCTTGGCCATGCCCGCCTCCATGTCGCAGCGCTCCCCCCGGTCGTACTTCGCGGC
>CAYRZI010000255.1:0-2516 GCA_964428605.1 uncultured Woeseiaceae bacterium | reverse complement strand
AGGTCGAAGATTTTCTGGCTCGACCCGTGGCAGATTGGTTGGCGCCATGAGTGGGCTTTCGGAAAACATTGTCGAGGAGGCGGCGCTCAGCTGGCTGGCGGAGGCGGGCTGGCAGGTGGTCCACGGCCCGGACCTCGCGCCCGACGCACCGGCAGCGGAACGCACAGACTTCGGAGAGGCCACCCTGGCTCAACGCCTCCGGAGTGCACTGGCACGCCTGAATCCATCCCTGCCGGCAGAAGCAATCGATGATGCGTTTCGCAAGCTGACCCGCAATGAGGCGGCGGATCTTGTGCAGCGTAACAGGGCGCTACATCGCTACCTGGTCGATGGCGTCACCGTGGAGTATCGCGACGCCGAGGGGGCGATCCGTGGCGCCCAGGCGCGAGTCATCGATTTCGAGAATCCCGCCGCCAACGACTTGCTCGCCGTGAACCAGTTCAGCGTCGTGGAGAACAAGCGCGCCCGGCGGCCGGACATCGTGCTGTTCGTTAACGGTCTCCCACTGGTGGTCCTCGAGCTCAAGAACGCCGCCAGCGAGAACGCCACCATCTGGAGCGCCTGGCAGCAGCTGCAGACTTACCGGACCGAGATCCCGACGCTTTTCACCTCGAATGCCCTCCTCGTTATCTCGGATGGTGTGGAAGCCCGCGTCGGCACCCTGACGGCCGGGCGGGAGTGGTTCAAGCCCTGGCGGACGGTCACCGGGGAGGCGGTGGCGGATTCCAGCCTCTCGGAACTGCAGGTCGTCACCGAGGGTCTTCTCGTGCCACAGCGGCTCCTGGACGTAGTGCGGGACTTCATCGTCTTTGACGACGACGGGAGCGGCAAGCTCGTCAAGAAGGTCGCCGGCTACCACCAGTACCATGCCGTCCAGGCGGCGGTGCAGGAAACACTTCGCGCGACGGAGCTGATCCGCTCACAGGAAGCGGCCGAGGACTCCGGCACCTATGAAGCCGCGACTCGTCCCGGTGGCAGCCCCGGTGATCGGCGCGTCGGCGTTGTTTGGCATACGCAGGGCTCGGGCAAGAGCCTCACCATGGCGTTCTACGCGGGCCGCATTGTCCGTGAGCCCGCCATGGAGAACCCGACCCTGGTGGTGCTCACCGACCGCAACGATCTGGACGACCAGCTCTTCGGCACCTTTTCCCGCTGTAGCGAGCTCCTCGGCCAACCGCCGGTGCAGGCGGACTCACGCACTCACCTGAGGGACCTCCTGGCAGTGGAGTCCGGCGGTGTCGTATTCACCACAATTCACAAGTTCTTCCCGGAAGAGCGGGGTGACCGCCACCCGACACTCTCGGAGCGCCATAACATCGTGGTCATCGCCGATGAGGCCCACCGCAGCCAGTACGACTTCATCGACGGCTTTGCCCGGCACATGCGCGATGCGCTCCCGAATGCCTCCTTTATCGGCTTCACCGGCACGCCCATCGAGCTTCAGGACGCGAACACCCGCGCCGTCTTCGGCGACTACATTAGCATCTACGATATCCAGCGCGCGGTAGAGGACGGCGCGACGGTCCCCATCTACTACGAGAGCCGTCTCGCCAAACTCGGCCTGGACGAGGCCAAGCGCCCCAGGATCGATCCCGAGTTCGAAGAGGCGACGGAAGGCGAGGAGATCGAGCGCAAGGAGAAGCTCAAGACCAAATGGGCCCAGCTCGAAGCCCTGGTCGGTTCGGACAGACGGCTCGAACTCGTCGCTCGAGACATCGTGGAACACTTCGAGAAGCGCCTCGAAGCCATGGACAGCAAGGCCATGGTGGTCTGTATGAGCCGGCGCATCTGCGTGGAACTCTATCAGGAGATTGCCGCCTTACGTCCTGACTGGGTGACCGAGGATGACGATACCGGGGCCATGAAGGTGGTCATGACGGGCTCCGCCTCCGATCCGCTAGACTGGCAAGCCCATATCCGCAACAAGCCCCGCCGGGAAGCTCTGGCCAACCGATTCCGGAATCCGGACGACCAGTTCAAGCTCGTCATCGTCCGCGACATGTGGCTGACCGGCTTCGACGCACCAAGTCTGGCCACGATGTACATCGACAAGCCGATGCGCGGGCACGGTCTCATGCAGGCCATTGCCCGGGTGAACCGGGTGTTCCGGGACAAGCCGGGCGGGCTCGTCGTCGACTACCTGGGGCTCGCGCAGGAGCTGAAAAACGCGCTGGCCACCTATACCGAGAGCGGAGGCACTGGCCGCACCGCGGTAGATCAGAACGAAGCGGTCGCCGTCATGCTGGAGAAGTATGAGGTCTGCCGCGCTCTCTTCCATGGCTTCGACTGGGCTCTCTGGACGGCCGGCACACCCCAGCAGCGCCTCAGCCTGCTCCCCGTCGCGCTGGAGCATGTCCTCGCCCAGGAAGACGGCAAGGAGCGTTGTATCCGCTCTGTCCGCGAGCTCTCCAAAGCCTTCGCGCTGGCCGTTCCCCACGAAGAGGCGATGCGGATTCGGGACGACGTCGGCTTCTTCCAGGCCGTCCAGGCCCAGCTGGCCAAGCGCGTGCCGGGCG
>CAYRZI010000254.1:0-2558 GCA_964428605.1 uncultured Woeseiaceae bacterium | reverse complement strand
AGGCCCGGCCGAAGCGAAGGAGGACAGGACGTCCGACTGAGCGTCCCCGCGACCCGTATCCGCCCGCTGACGTGCCAACATCAAGAAGAAGGTGATACCAGCTCGGAGCAACCGGGTCGGGCCTGAAGGCCCTCGTACATGGGGGCTGGCGGGACGGTACACTCTGCCGGATGCGTGAGGCGGGCTGGCAATTCTGGATCGACCGCGGCGGGACCTTCACCGACGTCATCGGCCGCTCGCCGGAGGGCGAACTGGTGACGGCCAAGCTGCTGTCGGAATCGCCCGGGCAGTACGACGACGCCGCCGTGGAAGGCATCCGCCGGCTGCTGGCCGACGCCGGCGACACCGACACCCGGGTCGATGCCGTGAAGATGGGTACCACCGTCGCCACCAATGCCCTGCTCGAACGCCGTGGCGAGCCGGTGGCGCTGGTCGTGACCGAGGGCTTCCGGGACGCACTCGCCATCGCCTACCAGAACCGGCCCGACATCTTCGCGCTGCACATCCGCAAGCCGGCCCCGCTGGAAGCGGAGATCACCGAGGCCGGCGAGCGCATCATGGCGGACGGCACGGTGCTGCGGGAGCTGGACGAGGCGGCGCTGCGGCGCGAGCTGGCGGCGGCCCGCGGCCGCGGCATCGCCGCCGTCGCCGTCTGCCTGGTACACGGCTACCGCTGGACCGCCCACGAGGAGCGCATCGCCGCCATTGCAGCGGAACTCGGTTTCACCCAGATCTCCGTCTCCCACGAGACGGCGGCCGTGATCAAGTTCGTCAGCCGCGCCCAGACGACCCTCGTGGACGCCTATCTGTCACCGGTGCTGTACCGCTACGTCGAGCGCCTGGGCCGGGCGCTGGAGCCCGTGGCCGCGCCGCGGCGGCTGCAGATGATGCAGTCGAGCGGCGGCCTCATCGATGCCGCACGCCTGCGTGGCAAGGATGCGGTGCTCTCGGGGCCCGCCGGCGGCGTGGTGGGCATGGTGCAGACGGCCAGCGCCATCGGTCTCGGGCGGCTGATCGGCTTCGACATGGGCGGCACCTCCACGGACGTTTCTTCCTGGGCCGGCGAGTACGTGCGCACTCTGGACTCGGAGGTGGCCGGCGTACGCCTGCGCGCGCCCATGATGGAGATCCACACCATCGCGGCCGGCGGCGGCTCCGTGCTCACCTACCGGGACGGACGCTTCCAGGCCGGTCCCGAATCCGCCGGCGCCGACCCGGGCCCGGCCTGCTACCGGCGCGGAGGGCCGGCCACCGTGACCGATGCCAACGTGGCCCTCGGCCGTATACCGGCAGGCCATTTCCCCGCCGTGTTCGGCCCCGGCGGCGACCAGCCCCTCGACCGCAACGCGAGTGTCGCCGCGCTGGAGGCTCTGGCCGAGCGAGCGGGAGCCGATACCGGCCGCACCCCCTCGACCGAGGAAGTGGCCGAGGGCTATCTGCGCATCGCCGTGGAGAACATGGCGAACGCCATCCGCCGCATCACCGTCGAGCGCGGCGAGGACGTGCGCGACTTCACCCTGTGCTGTTTCGGCGGTGCCGGCGGCCAGCACGCCTGCCGGGTGGCGGAGGTGCTCGGCGTGCGCTCCGTCTGGCTGCATCCCCTGGCCGGGCTGCTCTCCGCCTATGGCATGGGGCTCGCCGACCTGATCGCCTCGCGCACCGAGAGCATCGAGAGACCCCTCGGAGAGGCGGCGGAGACGGCGGAGGATGCAAGACAGCGACTGACCGCGGAATGCCGTGAGGAACTGGCGGCCCAGGGGCTGGACGAGAATACGCTGGACATCGCCGTGCGCTACGGCCTGCGCGTCGCCGGCAGCGACACCATACTGACGGTGCCCGGCGGCAGCCCGGACGCGGTGGCCGGCGCCTTCGCGGACGCCCATCGAGCCCGCTTCGGCGTGGCGCCCGGCGACGAGCCGCTGGTGCTCGCCTCGCTTACCGTGGAGGCCCGCGGCCGTGACGAGCTGCCCCGGGGCTTCAGCGGACCCGCAGCGAGCCAGGCCCCGCCCGAGCCGCTGGAACACACACCGGTGTGGCTGGACCACGAGTACCGCCGCGTGCCCGTCTACGACCGGGCCGAACTCGGCGCCGGCCAGCACATCCCCTCGCCGGCCATCGTCATCGAGGACAACGCCACCACGGTGATCGAGCCGGGCTGGGAAGGCGAGCTGAACGAGCACGGCCACCTGCTGCTGACGCGCACCGCGGCGCCGGCCGCCGAACGCGTCTCCAGCGAGGCGGATCCGGTCATGCTGGAGGTGTTCAACAACCTCTACATGCACATCGCCGAGCAGATGGGCACCGTGCTGCGCCACACCGCCCACTCGGTGAACATCAAGGAACGGCTCGACTACTCCTGCGCCGTATTCGACCGGGCGGGCCGGCTCATCGCCAATGCGCCCCACATGCCGGTGCACCTCGGCTCCATGGGCGACAGCGTCGCGGCCGTCATCGCCGCCAACGCCGACGACGTGCGCCCGGGCGACGCGTGGATGCTGAACGCCCCCTACAACGGCGGCACCCACCTGCCGGACATCACCGTGGTCACTCCCTATTTC
>CAYRZI010000253.1:0-2582 GCA_964428605.1 uncultured Woeseiaceae bacterium | reverse complement strand
GGAAGGAGATCAGGCCCTCGATTCCTGCCCGAAAGTCACGGAGCCGCTTGTAGACCCAACTGCTCCGGGTCATGTCGCTGACCTTGAGCCCGCGTTTCTTCTGGAAGCAGACATCGGCGATGCCCAGTTCCTTGGCATCCCTCAGGTTGTCCTTCGAGGCAAAACCACCGTCCAGGGCCGCCTGTCGGGGAGGGCGACCGTAGAGGACCTTTTGCCGCTCAAGCATGGGGAGCGCGAGGGTCGAATCGGCGGGATTGCCGGCCTCGATTACGCAGTCCAGGATGAGCCCCGAAGCCCCACCCGTCACGAAGATCTTGTGCCCGTAGAGTGTGTCCCTCCGGTCCTTTCGGATGATATCGGTGTGGGGCTCGAAGAGGGAGACCAGCTTCTCCGAGGCCGGGACGGTCTCGCCCTCAATGACCCGACGCCGGGTCTGTTCCATCACCCGCTCCAGGAGTCCGGCGTAGTGGGCCAGCTCGCCTTCCAGCTTCTCCGCCTCGGAGTGCCCTGCCAGGTGATCGACGGCCCGTTGGGCATACCCCATGGTCTTGTCCGCCACCTTCAACAGATCCCGATAGGCCGCCCTCCGTTTGGCAGGGCTACCGGTATGCTGGATGGCCAGCATCCGCCGTTTTGCCCGTCGCCTATGATCGGTATAAAGGCCAAAGCCGAACCGTTCGTTGGCGCGTTGGAGCAGCCGCGTCAGGACCCGCACCCCGTCCCACAGCAGGCTGGAGTCCGTGGGCGCATGCACGTTGGCCTGGACCACCGTGCTGTCCACCCGCACCTTGCGGCCCCGCTCCACGCCTGTCTTGGCGGCGTAGCGGATCACCACGGCTCCGATGGCCTGGAGAGTCTCGGGTCTGACCTTCTTCAGGTTCTCGGCCAGCGTGGCCCGGGTTGGGGTAGGCTCCAGAGCTCCGAAGCGGCAGAAGGTGCGGTAGGTCACCGAGTCGGCCAGGTGAAACTCCAACTCCCGGTAGCTGAAGCCGTTCATCTGTTTGAGGAGAAGGACACGAAAAACCTGGTCCCCACTCATCCCCCGCGCTCCGGTCTGGGGACAGACCAATCCCCGCACCAGGTCTTGCCCGACGAGGTCGGCGATGGCAGGATGGAGGGAGAGGATCTGGCTGATCGTGGCCAGTTCTCTGGAGTGGCTGTGCTCCATGTAGGGCTGCTCCAGCGACAACTGCTCGTGACGGCGCATACAGTGGCCTCCCGTGTGGGCTCGGGTTGGAGCTTTAGACACCCCAAACCTACGAGTCCAGCACGAATATGGCGACCGCTGCGTGCGCCGTTACTTATTTCCCTATATACGTTTCGGAGTTTCCGGACGGGAACTAGGCTAGCAGTTCCTGGAAACACGCTTCAAATTGATCAACCCCTCTTGTCAACGACAATTCTCTGAGGTAGAACTGTCGGCCTCGCTGACCCATGGCTAACAAATCCTCTGACGCCATAGCACGAAGTTCAAGAATAGCCCGTGCCAAGTCGTTCGAATCCTCAGGGCGGAATGTCCGTCCGGCACCTGCTCGTTCAACTAGCTCCGCCGCATCACCGCGCACTCCGCACAGGATTGGTTTCCCAGCATAAAGGTACGCTTGAATCTTGGAGGGGATCGTCCTCTCAAATAGTGGATCATTCTTGAGATGCACAAGGAGCGCGTCCGCATTCCCAAGCACATCACCCATTTCTTCCACGGGTCGCCGCTCAAGAAACTGAACATTATCGAGTCCCGCTGCCTGCCGGATGACCTCCTCCTTCTTTACACCAGATCCCACGAAAGTGAACGTTACATCCGGT
Source organism: uncultured Woeseiaceae bacterium (assembly GCA_964428605.1). Classification (GTDB taxonomy): domain Bacteria; phylum Pseudomonadota; class Gammaproteobacteria; order Steroidobacterales; family Woeseiaceae; genus Lentisalinibacter. The sequence goes on along the minus strand of CAYRZI010000253.1, from coordinate 779 downwards.
GCCTGTTCATAAAGTCGCCGAGCTGCGTCGATAACCACCTCCAAGCGCTGCAGCGTACCCATTGTTCCGGCGAACAGAACATTGAATCCTCCCTTCTCAGCCTCCCGTTGTCCCCCTTCTCCCGGCTCAAAACTCTCTTGGCACCAATTGTATATCACTTTGATCCGTTCCGAGGGAATACCCCGAGCTTCTAGGTCTCGCTTGAAACCAGGTGAAAGTACAAAGAGGCGATCAGCAGCAGCGTAGGTGGCGTCCGACCATCTCTTGAGAACGCTAAGCATACAGTCATTCCGCAACATGCCTGAAGACGCCACGGAGTCAGGCCACAAGTCCTGTACATCAATTACGAGCTTCGCACCCCAGATTCGCCGCATGAGCCGTGCCGGTAGACCCAGCGTGACCAAATTATAAACGTATATGATATCCGGCCTCCGGACCAGCCATGGTCCCAGCAACATCGCCGATGCGGCGAACGTAGTATATGTGAAAGCCCGCCGTAGCCCACTTCGGTCGTGACTTGGATATACCGGAAGCCGATATGTCAGCACTCCTTCAATTGTCTCTCTCCTCCACGGACGAACTGAATAGCCGTCATACAGTTCCCCACTTGGATAGTGGGGAAATCCGGTAATAACCTCAACTGAATGCCTCCGGGCCTGGAGTTCACGAGCCAAGGGTAATCCCTTAAGGTCTGGCTCTGGGTAAAACCACTGAGTCAGGATCAGAATTCGCACGTGAAAGTGTCCTATTCTTAGTTGGTGTCCGTCTCGAAACATAGT
>CAYRZI010000252.1:0-2591 GCA_964428605.1 uncultured Woeseiaceae bacterium | reverse complement strand
ACCATCATCAACCAGCGCGACCGGGACGTGGTCTGCGTCTACTGCGCCATCGGCCAGCGCGGCACTGCGGTCGCGCGGGTCATCGACACGCTGCGCCGTCACGGCGCCATGGACAACACCATCGTCGTGACCGCCTCGGACGACGATCCGCCGGGGCTGCGCTTCATCACGCCCTACGCCGCCACCAGCATGGCCGAGTACTACATGGAACAGGGCCGCGACGCGCTGATCGTCTACGACGATCTCACCCGCCACGCCCGGGCCTACCGGGAGCTCTCGCTGCTGCTGCGCCGCCCGCCCGGCCGCGAGGCCTATCCCGGCGATATCTTCTACATCCACTCCCGTATGCTGGAGCGCTCCACCCATCTCGCGGAGGACTTCGGCGGCGGCTCCCTGACCGCCCTGCCGGTCATCGAAACCCAGGCCCAGGACATCTCGGCCTACATCCCCACCAACCTCATCTCGATCACCGACGGGCAGATCTATCTCTCTCCCACTCTGTTCCACAAGGGGCTGCTGCCGGCCATCGACGTGAGCGAATCAGTCTCCCGGGTGGGCGGCAAGACCCAGTATCCGGCGTTCCGCGCGGTAGCCGGCGACCTGCGCCTGGCCTATTCCCAGTTCGAGGAGCTGGAGACCTTCGCTCGCTTCGCCACCCGGCTCGACGAGGAGACGCGGGCGACCATCGAGCACGGCAGGCGGGTGCGGGAAGTGCTGAAGCAGGACGAGCATCGGCCCATCCCGGCCGCCGAGCAGGTGGCCGTCCTGCACGCGGTGAACGAGGGCCTGTTCGACGAGCTGGCGACCGAGCGGGTGAGCGACGCGGAGGCGGCCATCCGGGAACGGGTCACCGATGAGCTGCTGTCGATCTGCGAGCGCATCGACGCCGGCGAGGAACTGGCCGACGAGGACTGGCGGGCGCTGAAGAAGACGGCACGGGCGGCGATCGCCGCTCTTTCGGACGAGGACTGAGCGCATGGAGACCATCGAGAGACTCGAGGACCAGCTCGACAGCCTGGGGGAGCTGAAGACCATCGTGCGCACCATGAAGGCGCTCTCGGCGGCCAGCATCCGCGAGTACGAGCGGGCCGTGGAGGCGCTCGCGGGATACGCCGAGACCGTCGAACGCGGCTTTCGCGTGGTGCTCGCCGATCTGCCGGCCGGTGCCGATGCGGTGCCCTCGCGGGACGAGACCGAACCCGCCGGGGCCATCGTGTTCGGCTCGGATCACGGTCTCTGCGGCCGCTTCAACGAGACGGTCGCCGCTCACGCCGCGGAGGCCTTCGCCGCCGCGGGCGGGTCGCAGCCGCGGGTGCTGGCCGTCGGCGAGCGTGCCGCCGCGAGCCTCGAGCATGCCGGCTGCCGGGTTAGCGACCGCGTGCTGCTGCCCGGCTCGGCCGCCCATATCACGGTGCTGACCCGCAGGCTTCTGGTGCGCGTGCAGGAATGGCAGGATGAGCACGGCATCGGCTCGGTGCGTCTCTACTACAACCGTCACTCCGGCGGCCGCGGCTACGGGCCCGTGGAGGCGACCCTGCTGCCAGTGGATCTTGCGGGGCTGCGTGATGGCGAAGGCTGGCCCTCCCGGGGCCTGCCGACCTATTCCATGGACTCCTGGGCTCTGCTTCGCCACCTGATCCACCAGTATCTGTTCATCACCCTGTTTCGTGCCTGCGCGGAATCCCAGGCCAGCGAGCACGCAAGCCGGCTCGCGGCCATGCAGTCGGCCGAGGGCAACCTGGAAGAGCGACTGGAAGCCGTCACAATGACCTTCCGGCGGGCGCGCCAGAACGCGATCACCTCCGAATTGCTGGACGTGGTGTCCGGTTTCGAGGCCATTACTTCCGCTCGGGGACAACGTTGATGGGCATGAAAATCTCGCAAGTCTGGCCTGGGCAGCCTTACCCCCTCGGCGCCACCTGGGACGGCGAAGGCGTCAACTTTGCGCTGTTCTCGGAGCATGCCGAGAAGGTAGAGCTGTGCCTGTTCGAGCGGCTGAGAGGCCGGGCCGTCGAACGCATCGAGATGCGTGAGCGCACCGATCTGGTATGGCACTGCTATCTGCCGGACGCCCGCCCCGGCCTCCTCTACGGCTACCGGGTGCACGGGCCCTACGCGCCGGCGGAGGGTCACCGGTTCAATCCGAACAAGCTGCTGCTCGACCCGTATGCCAAGGCGCTGAAGGGCGGGCTGCGCTGGCATGACGCCCACTTCGGCTATCGCATCGGCCACGACGACGAGGATCTCTCCTTCGACAAGCGGGACAACGCACGCTACCTGCCCAAGTGCGAGGTCGTGGAATCCGCGTTCAGCTGGGGCAGCGACGAGCGGCCGGATACGCCGCTGCACGACACGGTGATCTACGAGATGCACGTGCGTGGCTTCACCATACGCCACCCGGGCGTGCCGGAGCATCTGCGCGGCACCTACGCGGGCCTGGCGACGGAACCGGTGATCGACTACCTGAAGCGGCTCGGGGTGACCGCCGTCGAGCTGATGCCGGTGCATGCATTCGTGGACGACCGGGTGCTGGTCGAGCGGGGCCTCAGCAACTACTGGGGCTACAACACCATCGGCTACTTCGCGCCCGA
>CAYRZI010000251.1:0-2664 GCA_964428605.1 uncultured Woeseiaceae bacterium | reverse complement strand
GACGTGTATTTCATCAGCAATTTAAAGCCACGCAATTCTCAACAGAACAACCAGAGTCTCTAGTTGCGAAGTCATCAAGAACTCCACGTCATCGTCACACATGAAGGCAGCACTTCCCACGCAACAGTGAGCGCAACCGCAACTACCAGCTATGACAGCACCGCGCCGTTGGGCCTCATACTCGCCTACGCCTACCCCTTAAACCGCACCAATGCCGTGAGGATATCAATCGTCTGAGCCGCCGCATGATCCCAATTGTAGCTCCCCCATTCTACCCTCTGGGCCCTCATCGCTCGTGCTGTGTTCAATGCTGTCAGGATATGCTGTGCTTCTAGCCCTCCTCGGGGGTAGATCGTCAACCAATGCTGACCAAGAACTTGCTCAAACTCTCGTGCGAAAGGAAAGTCCGGGACCACCACGTGTCTATTAAATGTCAGCGCCAGCCGCACACTACCCGTATTAGTAACTTCGCGAAATGGAAAAATACAGATATCCGATCCTTCGACTAAATCACCTACTCGCTCATCCGGAACAAATTCCAAGATGAGGCGGACATTGGACATACTCTCAGCCAGCGCCTCAAGTCGCTTGCCATAAGATTTGTCGCGACATTGGCCTGCAATAACTAATGTCACGTTCGCTAGCCATTTGTCACGGAATACCTCTAGAAGCGCTTCAACGCCTTTATACGGGTGCACCGCGCCGAACCAGAGCACGACATCTCCGTGACTCGCGATCGAGAGCTCCGTACGAATGTCCCAAACGCCAATTGGACTGTAGAAGTCCGACCAGTCTCCAAATGGCGTGACTGCAACTCGCTTAACGCCTCTAAACCGATAGTCTGACTCGACTCGACGAGCGATAGACGCCATCGGAGCAAAAACTCCATCGAGTAGCTTGGAGAAGACCCGCCAATAAACGCGCTCCAGACGGGGATGCTGTTGCGCATGGGAATCAAGGTTATGGGCTGTCCATACCACGACACGGCCACGTATCCGCACCCACCAGACCGATAGGAATAGTGCCGCCATTTTCAAAGTAGCCGAGAGCGCCGATTTCGAACTCAGAATGTTATCTGGCCAGTGCAGATGGAGGACGTCATAGACGCCGAAGAGCATACGAGAAGGTGACCATTCGAGAATTTCGACTCCTCGCGCCCTCATTCGCGAATAAAGGGAAACGCAGCTTGACGCCCCGCTTGGCCCTGACTTCACCCGGAAGCCCGGCTTCGCAAGTACTGTCAAACGCGCAGCACCACAACTGCCAATCCCGTCGCTCACTATTTCCACGCCTTCGTGAAGCCGAGACGGCTGTAAAGGGACCAGTCTAAGGTTCTGTCAATATATTGCTGCTGACTCTCACTGAATACCGAGCGAAACTTCTCTTTGTCATTTGACGCAAGCACTGGCTCGAGATTCTGCCTCTTCCAATATTCATCTCCCCTAACCAACGGCCCCGCACTCTCATGGAACGAGCTCAGCATACTCGGATCGTATTCGATGTGTACGGCATTACAAATCTCTCTTACGGTCCACTCGGGACGATCAATCAAACTCTCATACTGCACGACCAAATGATTGTTTGAATCGCGATACTTACCTGTAAGAGCCAAAGAACGATTCCATCGCTCTATTGCTACGTCCAAGTCGATGTATCTATCCCAGTCTCCGGTATTTAGTTGAGCCAGTCGGTGTAAAGACGCGACGACAGCGCGCCCATCGCGCACGAGATGTATGATTTGCGCCGATGGAATCCCGCGTGTAATGGTTGAGATGAATTCCAAATGGCCTGGCGTCTTCTCGACCCATGCATCCTTCCCGACTTCGACAGTCCAAGCATCCATCACCCTGGAGAACTCTGCCACTACATTCCGCTTGGAAATATGAAAGCCCGTGTGGTGAATCGCCTGCCCGAGCCTTAGCCCACGAGCCTGCTGGAGTCTGAGCAACAACACCCAACCGTAAATGCCGCGCAGGGTAGAACTGACCAACTTCCTGCGCATACGGCCGCCAAAAAGGTGACTAAAAAAGTGAGTCTCCGGCATGGAGTAGATTCGCGGATGCGCCGACAAAATACTCTGCAGCAAGGTAGTGCCAGATCTGGGACAGGCCACTAGAAAGATGCGCTTCGCAACCTTATGATCAGCCATCACGACATCCAGTTCAAATTCCGATCAGCAACGCATTACTGAGTCGATTGCATCTTCACCAATATCGCGCCGACTACAGGCGTAGGACCGATATCTGAACAGGCACAATCCCAAGCTCCAATTGCTCAAATACCCTCGACTATATCTTGCGGTAGATGCCTTACGATCGAGCTGAGTCATTAATCGACTATAATTTAAAAGCCTGAATAACAAGTAAAGTCTGCGGTGCCGCATACCTTACTGGTGTATACAGTTGGTGTTTGTGAAATGCATGGGAGCACGATTACCTTGAGATATACGACGCCGGGCTCGTCGCATGTAATCAGCGCGAGGCATAGAGTCCCTTTTGTCCTAGGTTGCTTAGCATACATTTTGCTTTTCTTTGCTTCATACATTTACATCATTAGCCCAAACTACGAGTACATTGGCTACGGCTTGAGGCCAAATTCCTCGCTAGCGATAGTGCTCTCAGCGGGTCTCGCAATGATCCCATCTCTCTGGATGCCGATTCAGCT
>CAYRZI010000250.1:0-2692 GCA_964428605.1 uncultured Woeseiaceae bacterium | reverse complement strand
CAAAATCGTCACCGCCAGCGACAACAATGTTGCCATGACCTTTAGGGCCAAACTCATTACACTTCGGCCAATCAACCGGCGAGAGTGAACTACGGTGATCATCACTGTGAGCAAATGTAGCGCAACGGATACCGTGCAGCTTTGTCTGTGGACATTACATTCGCTCAGCGCAGCAACAATGGCCGGCGCTTAGCTACGCGATCCACCAGCTCAGATTCCACTCTCCTTCGCACTAGGATTTCGCGCGGTGTGCGGACACAGCCAGCCGGACTGCTAAGACGTAATGCTCGTGCTAGGTCGAATGCGAGAGCTCCACCATTGAACAGCGGAGACAAAGGCGCCAAAAAAAAGACCAAATAGGAAAGCTAGCGCGACGATAAGCGGGGCCTTGGGCGATACAGCTTCATTAGGAACAGTCGGCTCATCAATGACCCGAAAAGCATACTCAGTCTCCGCTTGCGCCAACATCATGGTCTCGATCTGATTTTCAATCAGTCGCGAAATCCCCTGACGCAGCTCGACCAACTCAGTTTTCTGTAATTGTTCGTTCAGATAGCTCAACCGACGCCGTGACTCCTCAAGATCCCTTGTGCGAAGTTGCTGATTGAGGCGATCGATGAGAAGCCGAGCCCAGCTTGTCGCCACCTCAGGATCCCGCCACTCAATCGCTAGCGTTACTAGTCCCGTGTCGCTATGCTTCGTGACAAAAAGAATATCGTCGATGAACAGCCGTACGCCGTCGCGAATATCTGGAATCTGGTCCGAATCGCGAGATATCCATGTCGACGACGTTCCATCCCACTTGTCGGCAAAGAGCACGGGCATAAGCGCATTGTCTTCGATAAAACCGCGCACAAACTGCCGAGACTGAAGAATCGATACTGCGTGCGTCTTGTCACGGCCGGCACTGAGAGTAACGCCCGCAATTCCAGCTAGGCTACTCAATTCTCCCGGGATACTAGAAAACTCCTCTGACTGCGCAGGAGCCAACAGAGCCTCAGCGCGGTACTCTGGCTCTTTGATGAGGGCAACCATCAAAGCAATCAAGGTACATACGCTACAGACAGTGAAGACCGTCCACTTTCGATCAATAATTCCACGCGCCAACTCTAGCAGATCAATGCTATCGTCTTGGTCATCTGGGTAGACCAAATAGACTCGACGTATTCCATCGTCTTGCGCGCCTGCGACTTTCTCATCATCGTCCAAAATAGATACAACCTTCCAAGGCAAAGGCTAGAAAGAGTTGACCGCTGCGGCCGCGATCGCCAAGTTATAGACGATCTGCGTCGCATTGCTCCACAGGGTAATCGGCCGGACTCTATCCGCATGAAGAGGTGCAACAATTGTGTCTCCCGGGCGAATATCGATACTTGTTGAACGAGCGAAAAAGCGCGAATGGCTACCGGCTACGACTTCTCCATTTGCTCGTACCACGTAAGTCCGCGCCTTGTCCGCCTTCCTCGTATATCCACCACTCTTCTCGATGTAGTCGTCTCTGCTCAAGCCGGAATCGTACAAATGAGAGGTCGTGTGCTGTACCTCACCAATAACAGTTACTTCTTGCGCTTGGACCGGGACAAGCAGGCGATCGCCATCTCTTAGCATTACATCGTCAGCCGTGCCAGCAACAACAGATTTCAGATCAATGACCAACCTTCCGACCGGTTGGGCATCGCGCAACTGCTCCAACAAGGCGCGACCAGTACTCACCGCCACGGACTGCCCGGGATCTGAAAGTGACATCGACGCAAGGTCACTCTCCAGGCGGTTCGCCAATACGTCTAGTTGCTCGCGCTCTCTTTCCTTCAGAGTCTCTCGCGTAAAGACACTGCCAGCCGGGAATGCCATCTCCGTCAGCCCACCTGCTCGGTCGAGGACACTCCGAAGCGTCTCACCCTGTTTGATCGGGTATCGCCCGGGGAACGCCACCTCACCTGCGATTTCCACGAACGCCTGGTCACGCCAGCGAGGGATTTCCTTGATATTGAGGTAGTCAAAAGACTGAACCGGCAGATTGTGCGAAGGGTCTCCCGCCAGCGCGGCCTCGAGGTCGATCTCAATCAACTCCGTCTCGCGAGTCTCGCCGTTAACGAGTTCATAACGAGTCAGTTCCGCCTCTGCAAGATACGCTGATTCATCCAGGCCGCCTCCGGCCCGCACTAGGTCGGCAACGCGCATGCCTCTCTCGAGGGGGTATTCACCATCGGCATTCACCTGTCCACCGACTCTGGCAACGGGTAAAGGAGATGTGCGTGACGAGCGCAGGCGGAGCTCATCTATCAACGGTGCAACGATGTGCTCGCGGCCGACCTCCAGATCGAAGACATATATAGTGTCGCGTGGCTTCAGCAGAACATCCGCTTCGGCGCTTCTTGTCCGCCATGCCGCCTGAAGGTCTGCAGACACAACCGCGAGTTCTGCATTCGGAACCACCTCTCGCCGGATGAGCACATAGTTGAGGTCACTGTTCTCCTTCAGGTCACGACTGCTGCGGATAAGATCCGTGATATGCAGACCATCCCGCCACTGGTAGTCGCCCGGCCGCTGCACGTTACCGACCAGCCGAACCGACTGCTCGAGCTGGGCAATGCCTTTCGGCACGACTACCGTGTCACCGTCCGCGACTTTGAGCGCACGACCCGTTGGCTCGTTCTGATTCGCCTCGAGCACCAGCAGTCCGGCACCCGGC
>CAYRZI010000249.1:0-2692 GCA_964428605.1 uncultured Woeseiaceae bacterium | reverse complement strand
CGGGCCTTCGTGACGCTGCACGTGGGTGCCGGCACCTTCCAGCCGCTGCGCCAGCACAACATCGACAGCGGGCGGCTGCATGCCGAACGGGTGCACGTGAGCAGGGAGCTCTGCGCGGCGGTATCCCGCACCCGCGAGCGCGGCGGCAGGGTGGTGGCCGTGGGCACCACCGCCGTGCGCAGCCTGGAGACCGCCGCGGCCGACGGCGGGCTCGCGCCCTGCCGCCGGGAGACCGAGCTGTTCATCATGCCCGGCTACCGCTTCCGGGTGGTCGACGCCATGATCACCAACTTCCACCTGCCCGAGTCCTCACTGCTGATGCTGGTGAGCGCCTTCGCCGGCCGGGACAACGTGCTGGCGGCCTACCGTCATGCGGTGGAGAGCCGCTACCGCTTCTACAGCTACGGCGACGCCATGCTGGTGTGGCCGGCGCCCGGCGCGCTGGAACCGCGCCGGTGAACTTCGAGCTGCTGGATGGCCAGGACGAGCGCGGGGATGGCGCCCGCCGCGGCCGTCTCACCTTCCGCCGCGGCAGCGTGGAGACGCCGGCCTTCATGCCCGTGGGAACCTACGGCACGGTGAAAGCCATGACGCCGGAGGAGGTGGCCGGCACCGGCGCCGAGATCATCCTCGGCAACACCTTCCATCTCATGCTGCGACCGGGCCCGGCGGTGATCCGCGCCCACGGCGGGCTGCACGGGTTCATGAACTGGCGCGGGCCCATCCTGACGGATTCCGGCGGCTACCAGGTGTTCAGCCTCGCTGCGCTGCGCAAGGTGAGCGAGGAGGGCGTCTCCTTCCGCTCGCCGGTGAACGGCGACGAGATCTTCCTGGGACCGGAGGGGGCCATGGAGATGCAGCAGGCGCTGAACTCCGACATCGCCATGATATTCGACGAGTGCACGCCCTACCCGGCGAGCGAGCGCGAGGCGCGGGAGTCCATGGAGCTGTCGCTGCGCTGGGCGGCGCGCAGCCGGCGCGCCTTCGACGAGCTGCGGGCCCGGGAGCCCGAGCGCGGCGAGGCGGTGTTCGGCATCGTCCAGGGCGGCATGTATCCCGCGCTGCGGGAGGCCTCCCTGGCCGGGCTGGTGGAGACCGGCTTCGACGGCTACGCCATCGGGGGACTGTCGGTGGGGGAGAGCGAGGAAGAGCGGCTGGCCGTGCTGGACGCCATCGCCCACCGCATGCCGGCGGACCGTCCCCGCTACCTCATGGGCGTGGGCACGCCCACGGACATCGTCAGGGCCGTGGCCCGCGGCGTGGACATGTTCGACTGCGTGATCCCCACCCGCCATGCCCGCAACGGCTACCTGTTCACCTCGTCGGGCACGCTGAAGATACGCAACGCCCGTTACGCCGAAGACCTGGGCCCGCTGGACCCGGAGTGCGACTGTTATACCTGCACCCATTACAGCCGGGCCTATCTTCGCCACCTGGACAAGTGCAACGAGATACTCGGGCCGCGGCTGGCGACCCTGCATAACCTCCACTTCTACCAGCGGCTGATGGCCGACATCCGCGCCGCGATCGAGGGGGGGAGCTTCGCGGCGTTCGCCGCGGCGTTCCTGGCGCGGCACGGGACAACCGGACCGGTTGTTGTGTAATAATAGCGCGCCGTATTCCGCTACGACGGTGTCACTATGGATTTCCTGATCGAAACCGCCTGGGCGCAGGGTGCGCCGGCCCAGGAGAGCCCGCTCGGCTTCCTGCTGCCGATGATCATCCTGTTCGCGGCATTCTACTTCCTGCTCATCCGGCCCCAGCAGAAGCGCCAGAAGCAGCACCGGGAGATGGTCTCCCAGCTGTCCGCGGGCGACGAGGTGGTCACGGCCGGCGGCATCCTCGGCAAGATCACTGCGGTGAGCGATCAGTTCCTGACCATCCAGGTGGCCGACGGAGTCGAGCTCAGGGTACAGCGTCAGACCATCAGCGCCGTGCTCCCCAAGGGCACGGTGGAGAGCGCCGGCTGAGCGCCGGGTCCATCCTTCCAACCCCCCGGGTCCGCCATGAATCGATATCCCGCGTGGATGTATGCCCTCGTGATCGGCATCGTCGCCGTCGGCGCGCTGCTCGCCCTGCCGAACGCCTTCGGCACGGTGCCGGCGCTGCAGGTGGCGCGCACCGACGGCGAGGCGCTGAACGCCTCCATGGTGGACCGGTTCCGCGACATGCTGGTCGACGAGGACCTCGCGCCGGAGGCCGCCTACCTGGACGACGGCCGGGTGGTGATGCGCTTCGGCGCCGTCGAGCGCCAGCTCAGGGCGAGTGACACCCTGCGCGACAAGGTCGGCGACGATTATGCCGTGGCGCTGACGCTGGCGTCCCGCTCGCCCGCCTGGGTGCGCGACCTGGGGCTGGAGCCGATGAGCCTGGGCCTCGACCTGCGCGGCGGCGTCTACTTCCTCTACGAGGTGGACATGGAGGCCGCCATCCGCAAGCGGCTCGAGATGTACGTGGACGATTTCGAGACCCGCCTGACCGAGGCGGGCATCGCCCGGCGGGTACGGGTGGAAGACGACAGCGTCCGGGTACAGGTCCGGGATGCCGAAGACCTGCCCGAGGCCCGGCGCATAATCCGTAACGCGGACGAGGACCTGAACATTGCCGACGGCGGCGACGGCAAGTCCCTGGTGATCACCATGACCGATCAGCAGATCCGCGAGCGGCAGAACTTCGCCATCGAGCAGAACAC
>CAYRZI010000248.1:0-2698 GCA_964428605.1 uncultured Woeseiaceae bacterium | reverse complement strand
ATCACCAGCACGTAGCGCTCCTGCGCCTCGTTGCACCAGATGGCCATGGGGCTCATGCCGGGCTCGTCGTTGGGCACCTCGCGCAGCTCGAAGCGCCCGCCCCGCTTGCTGTGGTCCACCGCCTCGGGCACGGCGTTGGACAGGCCGCCAGCGCCTACGTCATGGATCAGCACGATCGGGTTGTCGTCGCCCCGTGCCCAGCAGCCGTCGATGACCTCCTGCGCACGGCGCTGCATCTCCGGGTTGCCCCGCTGCACCGAGGCGAAGTCCAGCTCCTCGGTGCTGGCGCCGCTGGCGAGGCTCGAGGCCGCGCCGCCGCCAAGGCCGATGAGCATTGCCGGCCCCCCCAGCACCACGAGCCGGGTGCCGGCCGGCACCTCGCCCTTGACGGCGTGGCCTTCGCGCACGTTGCCGAGGCCGCCGGCGATCATGATGGGCTTGTGGTAGCCCCGGCTCTCGCCCGCCGGCAGCCAGTCCGGCTGCGCCTCCCAGGAGCGGAAATACCCGGCCAGGTTGGGCCGGCCGAACTCGTTGTTGAAGGACGCCGCGCCGATGGGTCCCTCCAGCATGATGTCCAGCGCCGGCGCGATGCGGTCCGGCCTGCCGCTGTCCCGCTCCCAGGGCCGCGGCGCATCCGGGATGTGCAGGTGGGAGACGGTGAAACCGGTCAGCCCGGCCTTGGGCCTGCCGCCCAGGCCGGTGGCGCCCTCGTCCCGGATCTCGCCGCCCGCGCCGGTGGCCGCACCGGGGAACGGCGAGATGGCCGTGGGATGGTTGTGGGTCTCCACCTTCATCAGGATGTGCACCGGCTCGTCCACGTAGCGGTAGCGCCGGGTCTCCGCCTCCGGCATGAGCCGCGGCGCCCGCCAGCCCTCCATGACGGCGGCGTTGTCGCTGTAGGCGGAGAGGATGCCGTCCGGGCTCTGCTTCGTGGACTCGCGGATCATCGCGAACAGGCTCAGCGGCTGGGGCTCGCCGTCCACGGTCCACTCGGCGTTGAAGATCTTGTGCCGGCAGTGCTCCGAATTCGCCTGGGCAAACATCATCAGCTCGGTATCGGTGGGGTCCCGGCCCAGCCGGCCGTAAGCGTCGGCGAGGTAGTCCATCTCCTCCTGCGCCAGGGCCAGGCCCAGTTCGGCGTTGGCCCGCTCGAGCGCCGCGCGCCCCTCCGCCGCCAGCGGAATCGTCTGCTGGGGCGCCGGTTCGCGGTGGGCGAACATGGCGGCCAGGTCGGCGGCCTCCCGGAACACGCTCTCGGTCATGCGGTCGTGCAGCCGCGCGGCCGCCGCCTGCAGAAGGCTCTCCTCGGCCCGCACCCCCGCCAGGCGCCAGGCGATGCCACGCTCCACCCGCCGTACGGCCTCCAGGCCGCAGGCGTGGACGATGTCGGTGGCCTTGCTGGACCAGGGCGAGATGGTGCCGATACGCGGGGTGGTTACGAGGACGGGCGATGTGTCTTCCGGCGGCGGGTCGTCGCCGGGCCGGGCGCCGAGCAGCGCGCCCAGCACCTCCAGCTCCGCCGCGGCCGGCGGTCGGTCCGCCTCGACGAAGTAGCGGTAACGGGCCTCCAGCCGGTCGAGCCCCGGCAGCCGCGGCTGCAGCGCATCGCGCAGGCGCTCGAGCCGGAACCCGGAGAGCGCTTCCCCGCCGGCCAGCACGAAGCGGTGGTATTCGCGGCCGGTAGCCGGTCGGGGATCTTGACGCAGACTGGCCACGCGGCCCGGGTCAGGACTTGTCGCCCGGAGGCGAATACATCGGCATGGGGAACTGGGTGACGTTGCCGCCCTCGGCCTTGCTGATCTTGCTCGTGCCCTGCTTCTCCACCTCGTCCACCCGCAGCACCGAGTGCAGCGGCAGATAGGTGCGGCTGACGCCCTCGAACTCGGCCTTCACCTTCTCCTCCGAGGGGTCCACGACCACCGTGCTGCGCTCGCCGAACAGGAGATCCTCGACGGTGAGGAATCCGAACAGGTCGCCGTGGCTCACGCCGCCGGCGTAGACCTCGTAGACCTTGCCCTGGCTGGCGAAGGAGATCCTGTAGATGCGTTTCGTCGACATGGTTGCGGGAGGCTCCGTTCTCTGCGGCCGAGTGTAACCGAATTGCCGCGCCGGCTGCCGGCGCCGCGCGTGTGATTTCGGGCGTGGGAGAGGGATTTCAAGGGTTTCCGCCACCCCCGGTGGCGTAAATGTGAACCGGGACACGCCCGGCCCGGCACGCCGCGCCCAGAATAGGCCACTGTCCGTCCGTGTACACGGAGGTCGCGGCGGGCGGAGGGCGACCACCGACAGAGAGGCCGACGATGGCACTGACACTCGAAGTAACCAGCCACGCACAGAGGCAGCGGCTGGGAGACAACGTGGTACGACAGTTCGGCCGCGAGGGCGGCACGATCGGGCGCGCCGAGGACAACGACTGGCGCCTGCCGGATGCCGAGCGCTATATCTCCAGCCACCACGCCACCATCGACTTCCAGGCCGGCAGCTACTACCTGATCGATACCAGCATGAACGGGGTCTACGTCAACGGCTCCGACGTGCCCGTGGGCCGGGCCAAGCCCCAGCGCCTGTTCGACGGCGACGTCCTGCGCATGGGCGAGTACATCATCAGCGTCACCATCGACGAGGGCTTCGAGCTCCTCGCCGAGGAAGAGGACCACACGAGTTCCATCGCCCGGGAAGACCTGGTGCAGCTGGACGA
>CAYRZI010000247.1:0-2715 GCA_964428605.1 uncultured Woeseiaceae bacterium | reverse complement strand
TTCTTCTGTTTGCGCCGTGCCGCATACGCGGAGGCGGCGCCCAGTGCCGCGCCGGCCGCACCGGCGGCGAGCAGGGCCGAGCTGGGGCCGAATGCCGTGGCCGACAGCGGCTGGTAGAACCCGCCCTTGTCCCAGAAATCCGGTTCGGAGCAGCCGAGGCAGGGATGTCCCGACTCGATGGGGAAGCTCGTGCCCTGGTTCCACTTCACGGTGGCGCAGGCGTTGTAGGTGGTCGGTGCCTTGCAGCCCAGCTTGTACAGGCACCAGCCCTTCTTCGCGCCCTCGTCATCGAAGGTCTCCGCGAACAGGCCGCGATCGTAGAAGGTGCGCCGGTAGCAGCGGTCGTGGATGGTCTGGCCGAAGAAAGCCACCGGACGGCCCTCGTGGTCCAGCTCCGGCAGCGAACCGAAGGTCAGGAAGTGGGTGAGCACGCCCGTGATCACCATCGGGATCGGCGGGCAGCCCGGCACGTTGATGATGGGCTTGTCCTTGATCAGGTCCCGCACGGCTACTGCGCCCGTGGGGTTGGGCCGCGCCTTCGGGATGCCGCCGTACGCCGCACAGGTACCGATGGAGACGATGGCGGCCGCGTGCTCCGCCGCCTTCATGAGGTGCTCCTCGTTGCTGATTCCCGCGATGCACGAGTAGCCGGCGTTGGCGACGGGGATGGAGCCGTCCACCAGCAGCAGGTACTCGCCCTTGTTGGCCTCCATCGCCTCGTGCTTGGCCTCCTCGGCGGCATGGCCGGCGGCGGCCTGCAGGGTGTGGTGATAGTCGAGCGAGATCGAGTTGAAGATGAGGCTCTCGACCGTCGGCGAATGCGAGCGGGTGAACGACTCGGTGCAGCCCGTGCATTCCTGGAACGGCAGCCAGATGACCGAGGGCCGCTTCGCGTTCTCCAGCGACTGGGCCACCGCCGACACCATCGACGGAGGCAGGGCCATCATCGAGGTGATGGTGGCGCAGAATTTCATGAATCCGCGGCGGGAGACGCCCTGTTGTTCCAGTATCTCTCCGAGTGTCTGTCTGGTTGCCATTGCTGCTACCCCGATTCCTCTGTTTGCTGCGTTCAATGTTCGCCTGCGAGACTGCGCCGCAGGCGTTCCGCTCCCGAGCGCAGCTCCCTGCGCTCGGCGCGGATGATCTCCGGTACCTCCGTGATCTCGATCAGGCGCGCCATGATCTCGTCGTGGCTGTTGTAGTGCGTGACCAGCCAGACGCCCGGGAAGGCGCATTCCACGATGCGGCTCTCGCCCATGGCGTCCAGCGTCACGGTGATCTCGCCGGTGCCCAGCGCCTCCTCCAGCCGCTCTTCCTCGCCCGGCCCGAAGGGCATGGCCCGCAGGTCGACCGTCGTCGGCTCGCCGGTCTCGAGCAGACGGTCCAGAGCGTGCAGCACCTCGTGCAGGATGGGCTGCACGTTGCCGAAGGAATGGTCGTCCGGTACCGGCGGCTCGATGCGCACGCCGATGTCGTCGATTCCGCTCATGCGATGGCCTCCGTCCCGTGCGAAGCCGTCGGTCCGGCGGGCCGGTTGTCCGCTTGCCCGGCGTGCTCCAGGATGATCGCTACGGCCCGCTCCGCGGCGGCGGCCACCGGCGCGCTCAGTTGATCGCCCCAGTCGACGGTTTCCGGTTCGATGCCGATGAGGATGCGCCGGGCCGGCAGGCGGCCGCTCAGCCGGGCCATGTCCAGTGCGTCGGCGAGGCCCACCTCGTGTACGCTGCGGCCGCGGCGGCAGACGAAGGCGTCCATGGCCTCGTCCTCGAATACGGCCAGTTCGCCGGGCTCGCGGCCGTACTTCGCGGCGTCGACCACGATCAGGCAGTCGGCGTCTTCCAGCCAGCCGGTGAGGGCGAAACCGAGGGTACCGCCGTCGACGAGTGCGACGTGCGGGTTATCCGCCAGGTGCGGGGCGAGCATGTCGACGACCCGGGGGCCCACGCCGTCGTCACCCAGCAGGGTGTTGCCGATACCGACGATGTGAAGCGAAGCCACCAGATCCTCCTCACGCCGGCGTCGCTGCCCCCCGGCACCTCCGACGTGAGTTTACCTAGTGTAGAGAAGCTCGCCCCCGCTCCAATGAGGGAGTATGCCGCTAGATCTAAGTGGTTATACCTAATAAGATTTTCCTGACCGGACGGATTGCTTCAGCGCACCACCATGACGGTGACGGTGGCGCTGGCAGCCACGAAGGCCGCGTTCGACGCGAACAGGCGGTCGTCGACGTCGGGGATGTGGGAGGCCATCACGACCAGGTCCGCACCGCTCTCCTCCAGGGCGCGCATCAGCGCCTCGCGCAGGTCCGCGCCGTCGCCTTCCGGAACGACCGCCCGCGCCGTCGCCTCGAAGCCGTGCCGCTCCGCCTGGTCCAGGGCGAAGGAGTCGAGGGCCTCGCGGAATTCGTCCGCCCGCTCGGCCGTCACCGGTGCCGGGCCGGGCGCGACGCTGACGTAGCAGACCGGGATCCGGTAGCCGGCCGCCAGGTCCGCCGCCGTGCGCAGCGCCTTGGCGAGGCCGGCGAGGTGGGCCAGGTCCACAGGCACCATGATCTTGTGATAAAGGTTGGACAAGGGTTTCCTCGCGCAGCGGGTTGAGGCCTCAGGGCTATTCTTGCACGATCTCCCTGGCCCACCCACATCCGCAACCGGAGCATCGCCGATGAAAGCATCCGACCTGCTGGTACGCTGCCTGGAGGCCGAGGGCATCGAATAC
>CAYRZI010000246.1:0-2740 GCA_964428605.1 uncultured Woeseiaceae bacterium | reverse complement strand
CGTCGCTATCCTGGCCTAGTTGCTTGGCCCGATCCTTGGCTGTCATGGTGGCCCGGAGCTCTACTTAACGGTCGGCGGCTGATAGAGCGTTACCGTCCATCGTTGATCTGGTCGACATTCCCCATCAACACTGCCAATCTTGTCGCTGCCCACCTCTCAGCATGGAGTGGACTTCCGTGGATAGCCGATCTGCGCGACCCCATTACTATTGAGGGCTATCCTCCCGACCCGATGCGCTTTCGTATCGCGCGTCGGATCGAGAAGACTACGATCCGACGAGCATCACGTGTTGTATTCACCGCAGAATACACGCGGAAAGTCTATACAAAACGCTATCACGACCTTACAGGAAAGGCTGTTGTTATCCCGAATGGATTCGACGAGAGTAACTTTCCTGAAAATATTCGCTCCAACGCGGACTCACACGGTCCGTTTACTCTGATTCACAGTGGCGCGCTCCAGCCTAAAGGCCGACACCCAGGGCATTTCATTCACGCAGTCGGTCGCCTAAAAGCGATGAGTGCCGTGTCTAAGGAGACTATGCAGATCGTCTTCCGTGGAAGCGGTTACGAAAGGCAATATCGTCAGCTCATTGAAAAGGCTGGGGTCGAAGATATCATCGTGCTCGCTCCGGCGATCCCGTATGAAGACGCCATCGCCGAGATGGTTCAGGCCGATGCGTTGCTCGTCTTTCAAGGAAGCGCATATAACCATGCTGTGCCTGCGAAACTGTATGAATATTTCTGCGCTGCAAGGCCTATACTTGGCATAGTTGATAAGAGAGGAGAGACGCAGCGCGTCCTGGAGAGCGTCGGTATACGCGATACCGCGCAGATTGAAGACGGGGATGATATCGCCGAACGACTAATGCAGCTGAGCTCTTCTGATGCAGGCGCTGAGCACTACTGCGCCAAAGCAAATGAAATTCATCAATACTCGCGCCGTTTACAAGCCAAGCAACTGGCCGACTTATTTAACACTGTGACAAACGCTGGCCGTACCCTGGAAAAACCAGCGAATTCATCATGAAAGGCTACTCCGGAGCTATTAGGCCCAAAGGCGAGGGCCGACAAAAAGAAGTGTTACCTCTGGCACACTACACGCTGCGTAAATGTTCCGCGACGCTGGCGCCGATTCGGTGCAGTCTTGGATCTACGTTTGAGGGCTTATCAGCGGCCGATCCGTATGTTGGACATAACACTTGGTGGAAAACGTGCACACTCCTAGATACTCCATGCCAATTGTATCGGTCGTCGTTTCCGTCGGATTCTCTCTCGGCATCCTGTTGTTTTTGCTCAATATCTCAGGTTTCTTTATGCCGCTTCGCGCCAATGACGTTAACGGTTATGTCGACTTTGCGGGTGGCCAGACACTCACATTTCCGAGTGCCATCAGACGACTAGAAGAACTTGAGCACGAGACGAACGAAGTAGCTCTGGTAACAGATGCTACCAAGCTTTTCCACGAGGCACTCGCGCATATATCTCCACAGGACGTGGGGGCGCACGGGTTGGAATACTATGGAATGCGCGTCCCCGCGAGCGAGAACTGGATCCTGTTTCTTCTCAGTTACCTAAAACCGAGTACGTATCGGGATTACGAATTCTGCCACTACCGACGCGCGATCGAGCGTGGCACAGGCAGATGTGGCCAGCAGGCAATGGCTCTAGTTTCTTACCTTTCTCAGCGGGGACTCAATACCGGCTTTGTTGCACTGGGTGGTCATGCGATAGCAATGGCCGAGGTCAACGGCAGCTGGTATCTCTTGGATCCAGACTATGGTGGAGTTATTCCTTTCAGCATAGACGAAGCTGAGCAGGAACCGGAATCGGTTCTTCCTTTTTACTGGAGTCCAGCGGCAAGAAAGAACCGGATCGACGTCGCTTATGCGCCGCTCAACGAGGTACGCTACGGTGGGCCGGAGGCGAGATACCCCAGAGCCTGCCCCATTGAGTACACGGCATATGCTTTAAAGTGGATGGTGCCAGCTTTGCTGATGCTTCCGTTTGCCATCATCTGGGTCCGACAGAGGATAAAGGCGCAGACTGGATGACGATTTGTCGCGAATAGCGCTTCAGTGAGTGAGCGTGCGGAGGCTTGGGAGGCAATATTGATATGAGTATGGCGACGAAAGAGCTGCTGAGTGGCTTCTTCACTGCCGGGGGCTAGGCCAACCTTATGATTATTCCTTACAGCGTTCCGTGGCTCATCACGATCCACAATTGGGCAGTTTACCACAGAAAGAGAGGCTCGAGCGCTACCGTCGCTGATCACGCTCTATTGCAATCCTCTGCGATCTTCGGAAACCGTGGAACAGCTTTTCTCAGATTCTATGTTGAGGCGTGGCGGTATCCACTGTCCCAGCGGGGCTCCACTGTGCGACTCTTAACTGGAGACTAGTGCCGCATTATGATTTAGTGTCAGTGTGCGCGATAGCGCCACCGATGGTGTGGGCCGCCGGGCCACTGCGGATCGAAGCGGAAGGATCATCATGAGAAAAGGCTTCCGGTGTTAAGTGAATAAGTCGTTTTTTTCAAAGCTGCGACCTAAGATTGGCCGTGCGACGAAGCGTGTCTATTGGCGGATGATGCGAGCACGCAGTCCTCAAAAACAAATAGTGTTTATCCTCGGTTGCCAGCGCTCAGGTACGACAATGTTACGACGATTATTTGAGCGCGACTTTCGAGCCAGAACGTTTGAGGAATTCAGCGCAATAACTAGTGGGCAAGGAAGGGGCATT
>CAYRZI010000245.1:0-2773 GCA_964428605.1 uncultured Woeseiaceae bacterium | reverse complement strand
CAGGTGCCAGACGAGCTTCGGCAGCAGCCTGGAGACCTCCGGACGTACCTCGATCTCGTGATGGTTCGTATTGAACCGTTTGGCCACTTGACCGGCCCAGGGCAACTCGTTGTAGTAGTCGGCGGCGCTGTCGCCCGCATAGCCGATTGAATAAGTGTTGACCGGCTGGCCTGTCTGCGCTGCCATCAGCGCGACGACGGCACTCGAATCGATTCCGCCCGAGAGAAAGGCGCCAATGGGCACGTCGCTCACCATGTGGGAGGTGACCGCTTCTCGCAGCTCTTCGCGGACCAGCTGGACCCAGTCTTCCTCACTGATCCCGCTGCGGGTCTCTTCGGGTACCGACCAGTACTGACGAAGGCGGTGGGAGCCTTCCTCCCAGACCAGCATGGTCGCCGGCGGGAGCTTGGAGATGCCGCGGAATATAGTACAGGGCGCCACGGCGTAACCCACAGAGAGGTGGTCACGCAGACCGGCCGGATCCAGCTCGGCGCGGACGCCCGGTGCCTGTAGCAGGGTCTTGATCTCCGACCCCCAGGCCAGCAGATCGCCCGCCTCGGTATAGTAGATCGGCTTGATGCCGAGCCGGTCCCGGACCACGAAGAGCTTCTGCCGCCGGGAATCCCATAGCGCAATGGCGAACATGCCCGCGAGGTGGTCGACGAAATCCTCGCCGTACTCCTCGTAAAGGTGGATCGTCACTTCGACGTCGCTGTGGGTACGGAAACGGTGGCCGCGGCTCTCGAGCTCCCGGCGCAGTTCCCGATAGTTGTAGATCTCGCCGTTGCAGACCACCCAGATGGTCTCGTCCTCGTTGGCGATGGGCTGGTGGCCGCCTTCGAGATCGATGATGGACAGCCGGCGCATCCCCAGGACGGCCTTCTCGGCGTCATAGAAGCCCTCATCGTCAGGCCCCCGGTGGGCGATGGAATCCGCCATGAGCCGGACACTCCGGTGCTCGGCGTCAGTCAGTGGCCGGTTCGCTGCGATGCCGACGATTCCACACATAAGTCCTGCCCGGAATGCCCTGGGCCGTCCGGCCTAGGGCAGGTTCTTCACGATCTGCGGCCCGATGCGGGTGGTCATCCACAGGGGCAGGCGACGCCATAACGACACTGCCGCCTGGTACTTCGGGTTATCCGCGTTGAGCTTCGGGATGTCGTCCCGGTCCCGCAGCCAGTAATGCCAGTAAAGTTGCACCGGCTCCGCGCCCCACTGCCTCTTGAAGCGCCAGGTCCCGCTGTCGACCGTGCTGCGGCCAAAGTCGAAAATCCGATAACCCTCGTCCTCCGCGTATTTCAGCATGCACCAGTACAGGTACATGTTGACGCCGAAGCGATCGGCGGAACGCAGTGAGGATGCCCACGGCACCTCCAGCACGTCGTTGAAACCGATCACAATGCTGGCTGCGACGGGTGCCCCGTCGATGCGGACCACGAAGACCCGGGTGATGTCCGGCAGACGTTCCAGGATGGCACGGAACCATTTCTGCGGGTACACGGGGACACCCAGGTCCCGGTACTTTAGCGCGAATACCCGGTAGAAGTCCCCGACCAGCTCCGCGCCTCCCATCTCACTCTCGGCGCCCTCGCGCAGCGGCCGCTTGATCTGCGAGCGGCGCTTCGCCCCCAGCTTCTTCCAGCGCTCTTCGCTGTCGCCGCAGAGCGCCAGGTGCATGGAGACCTTCTCGGTACGCTTGGGCAGATCCGCCACATCCGCGGTGTGCCGCAATTCCATGTGTTCGACGCCAAGCCGGGAGGCCAGCTCCGTCGCTGAGTCGAGCAGTCGCCGGGCCACGTCCTCGTCATCAGCCACGACGCCGCCGTAGCTCACGTAGGGAAGCGAGACCAGGAAATCGCCGAATGCGAGACTCTTGAGACGCACGAGCGGCAGTATGCCCCGGAACCTCCCCTGCGATGTCGCTGCCAGGTAATAGGTCTCACGACCGAAGACGCTCTCGATAAGCTCCCGCCAGGCGCTCAGGTGGTAGACGGACACATCGGTTCGAGAACGTACATAGCCGTCCCACTCGCCCATGTCCGCTGCAGCGGCATGGATGATTTCGGCAGACGGTTCAGGAGCCATTGCCGAGATAGATCTCGTCCATTCGTCCCCAGGGCAGATCTTGCAGTAACCTGACCAGGCGCGGCTCGAAGCGTCCCAGATTGAGATAATGCCGAAAACGCGTCTTGAGTGTGATACCCGACATGCGCGGCTGATCCGGATCGAGCTCCCAGGGATGGAAGTAGAAAATGGCTGGAACGCCCGTCAGGCGGCGAACACGGCGCATGAGCCAGCGCGAAACTGCCAGCGGTAACAATCGGAAGTAGCCGCCGCCTGCGGCCGGCAGATTACGGCCGAGCATGCGCGACGCGCTCGCCGGTATCTCGAGGATACCCGATCCCTTCACATAGAAAGGCCAGGCCGGCGCATTGGGCAGCCCGTAGTGGTCATGGGAGATCGGGTAAACGCTGGAGCTGTACTCGTAGCCCTCTTCGGCCATGATTTCGTGGGCCCAGGGCGTGCGTGTATCCAGCGACCAGCTGGCGGCTCTGTATCCCCGCACCGCCTGGCCGCTGACGTCCTCGAGCAGCTTCTTTGTGCGGGCGATGTCCTCGCGGAACGCCTCCGACGTCTGATCCCACACGCGCATATGCTGCATCCCGTGACTGGCCACCTCGTGGCCGGCTTCACTGATGCGCCGGACGACTTCAGGGTGATGTTCAGCCACCCAGCCGAGAGTGAAGAAGGTACCCCGCACACCGGCATCGGC
>CAYRZI010000244.1:0-2827 GCA_964428605.1 uncultured Woeseiaceae bacterium | reverse complement strand
GCCCCTACCAGGTGGTGGGCTTCATGCCGGCCGACGAGTTCGCCGCCCATGCCGCCCGCGCCGTCGCCGCCTCCCCCGCCGCCGTCACCGCACAGGCGGACTGAGATGCCCCGCGTCCTGATGATCGTCGTTCTCGCGGGCTCCGTGGCCGCCGGCATGTGGCTGTCCCGGCTGCTGCTGCCGCCGGAACGCCCTGCCGGGGAGGCGCCCGACCCGACGGCAGTACAGATGCGCGCCAGTGCCGCACAGGCGGACACCGGGGACTTCAGCCTGCCCGACCTCGCCGGCGAGACCCGTACGCTGGCCGACTGGGACGGCAAACTGCGGGTGATCAACTTCTGGGCCACCTGGTGTGCGCCCTGCCGGCGCGAGATCCCGCTGCTGAAGGATATCCAGGCGCAGCACGGCGAGGCGGGCATCCAGGTGATCGGCATCGCCGTGGACGACCCGCAACCCGTGGCCGACTATGCCGCGGAGATGGAGTTCAACTACCCGGTGCTGATCGGCCAGGAGGACGCCATCGCCGCCGCCGAGAGCTTCGGCATCGATTTCCTCGGCCTGCCCTTCACGCTGATCGTCACGCCGGACGGCGAACTGCTCAACGTGCACGTGGGCGAGTTCGACCGGGACCAGGCCGAGACGATGGCCACCATCCTGCGGGACTTCCTCGCCGGCACCCTGCCCGCCGACCGGGCCCGCGAGGCACTCGCCGGCCTCTGATCCCGCCGGCGGCCCGTCCGCGGCCGTCGCCCCCGCGCCGCCGATTATTGTGCAATTGCCGGCTATGGGCGTTAAACTCGCCGCTAACTTCGTTGAAAAGGCAGGCTACTGGACTGATCATGCCGCGGCTGCTGCTCCTGAACGGGCCCAACCTGAACCTGCTGGGCAAACGGGAACCCACCGTCTACGGTGACGAGGGTCTGCCCGCCGTCGAGGAGCGGCTGCGCAACCTGGCGGGCGAGTTCGGCCACGAACTGGCTTGCTTCCAGAGCAACGCCGAACACGAACTGGTGGCCCGGGTACAGGCCTGCGCCGACGACGGCACCCGCGCCCTGATCGTCAACCCCGGCGCCTATACGCACTCGAGCATCGCGCTGCGCGACGCCCTCCTCGCCGCCGGCCGGCCGTTCGTCGAGGTGCATCTCTCCAACGTGCACGCCCGCGAGGGCTTCCGCCATCACAGTTATTTCTCCGACGTGGCCGACGGCACCATCGTGGGCCTCGGCGTCATCGGCTACGAACTCGCCCTGCTGGCACTGCACCGCAGGCTGACGGACTCCTGAGAGAAGGCAAGCGCATGGACATAAGAAAGGTCAAGAAACTGATCGAGCTGCTGGAGGAATCCGGCATCGCCGAGATCGAGATCACGGAGGGCGAGGAGGCGGTGCGCATCAGCCGCTATCCGGCCAACGCCATGATTGCTCCGCCGCCAGCGGCCCACTTCGCGCAGCCGCAGCCGGCGGCGCCGGCGAGTCCGGCGCCCGAGCCGGCCGCCCCCGCACCCGCCGCCGCGACCACGGCCCGGGAGCCCGAGGAGGAAGGCCACACGGTTACCTCGCCCATGGTGGGTACGTTCTACGCGGCGCCCGCCCCCGGCGCGAGCCCTTTCGTACAGATCGGCGACCGGGTCAAGTCCGGCGACACGCTGTGCATCGTCGAGGCGATGAAGATGATGAACCCCATCGAGGCCGACGTGGACGGCGTGGTCAAGTCGATCCGGGTCCAGAACGGTGAGCCGGTGGAATACGGCCAGGTGCTGTTCGTGATCGACCAGCGGGCAGGCTCATGAGCGGACGCGCATGATCGAGAAAGTCCTCATCGCCAACCGCGGCGAGATCGCCCTCAGGATACTGCGCGCCTGCCGCGAGATGGGTATCAAGACCGTCGCCGTGCACTCCACGGCGGACACCAACCTGAAGCACGTGCTGCTGTCCGACGAGACCGTGTGCATCGGCCCACCCTCCTCCGCCGAGAGCTATCTCGACATGCCGGCCATCATCAGCGCCGCGGAGGTGACCGACTCGGTGGGCGTGCATCCCGGCTACGGCTTCCTGTCCGAGAACGCGGACTTCGCCGAGCGGGTCGAGCAGAGCGGCTTCATCTTCGTCGGCCCCAGGGCGGAGAGCATCCGACTGATGGGTGACAAGGTCTCGGCCATCCGCGCCATGAAGGAGGCGGGCGTGCCCTGCGTGCCCGGCTCCGACGGCCCGCTCGGCGAAGACGGCGACGAGAACCTGCGCCTCGCCCGGGACATCGGCTACCCGGTGATCATCAAGGCGGCCGGCGGTGGCGGCGGGCGCGGCATGCGGGTGGTCCACACCGAGGCCTCCCTGCTCGGCGCCATCAACGTGACGCGGGCGGAGGCCAAGGCGGCCTTCGGCAACGACCAGGTTTACATGGAGAAATTCCTGGAGCGGCCGCGCCACATCGAGTTCCAGCTGCTGGCCGATGCCCACGGCAACGCGGTGCACCTCGGCGAGCGCGACTGCTCCATGCAGCGCCGCCACCAGAAGGTGGTCGAGGAGGCGCCGGCGCCGGGCATCAGCGAGGAGGACCGCCAGCGCATGGGCGCGCGCTGCGTCCAGGCCTGCCAGGAGATCGGCTACCGCAATGCCGGCACCTTCGAGTTCCTGTACCAGGACGGGGAGTTCTACTTCATCGAGATGAATACCCGCCTGCAGGTGGAGCACCCGGTCACCGAGATGGTCACGGGCATCGACATCGTGAAGGAGCAGCTCCTGATCGCCGCCGGAGAGAAGCTGCGATTCGAGCAATCCGACGTCCGCATGACCGGCCACGCCATCGAATGCCGCATCAACGCCGAGGA
>CAYRZI010000243.1:0-2864 GCA_964428605.1 uncultured Woeseiaceae bacterium | reverse complement strand
GCTACCAGGACCTGATCAAGCGGCTCGGTCTGCGCCGCTGATCGGCAATTGCTGACCGACAAACCCAGCGCAGAATCGGAACATGGACTGGATGCAGGTGCGCCGACCCCGCGGTCGACGCACCTGCATCCAGTCTTCTTATTAGCAGACAGAAGGACTAGGCGTGACAGCAATCAAGCAGACTTTCAATTACGGCGAGCATGAAGTGACGCTCGAGACGGGCGAGATCGCCCGCCAGGCGGACGGCGCCGTCATGGTCAGCATGGGAGACACGGTGGTCCTGGTGACCGCGGTGGGCCGCAAACAGGCCGACCCGGGCCGGGATTTCTTCCCCCTGACCGTCAACTACCAGGAAAAGACCTATGCAGCCGGCCGCATCCCGGGCGGCTTCTTCAAGCGCGAGGGTCGGCCCAGCGAGAAGGAGACCCTGACCTCGCGCCTGATCGACCGGCCCATCCGGCCGCTTTTCCCGAAGGGCTTCAAGAACGAGGTGCAGGTGATCGCGACGGTGATCTCGCTGGACCCCGAGATCGATGCCGACATCCCGGCTATGATCGGTGCCTCCGCGGCGCTCGCGCTCTCCGGCATGCCCTTCCAGGGCCCCATCGCCGCCGCACGCGTGGGCTACAGGGACGGTGAGTACCTGCTGAACCCGACGGCCGCCCAGCTGGAGGATTCCGACCTCGACCTCGTCGTGGCCGGCACCGGCCAGGCCGTCCTCATGGTGGAGTCCGAGGCGAAGATCCTGCCGGAAGACGTCATGCTCGGCGCCGTCATGTTCGGCCACGAAAAGATGCAGGCCGCCATCGAGGTGATCGAGGAACTCGCCCGCCAGGCGGCTAAACCGTCCTGGGACTGGCAGCCGCCGGCGACCGACGAGACGCTGGAAGAGAAGGTGTCGGCGATCGCCCGCGACGCGCTCACCGCGGCCTACCAGATCAGCGACAAGCAGGAGCGCCAGGAGGCGGTGGGCCAGGCGAAGAGCGAGACTCTCGAGAAGCTGGCCGGCGGCGAGGAACCGGAATACGGCACCGACGAGGTGGCCGGCGCACTCGGCAGGCTCGAGAAGTCCATCGTGCGCAACCGCGTGCTGGACGGCCAGCCCCGCATCGACGGGCGCGATCACGGCACGGTGCGCCCCATAGACGTGCGCGTGGGCATGCTGCCGCGTACCCACGGCTCCGCGCTGTTCACCCGTGGCGAGACCCAGGCGGTGGTGACCGCGACGCTGGGCACCGGCCGTGATGCGCAGATCATCGATGCGCTGGAGGGCGAGTACAAGGAGCCCTTCATGCTGCACTACAACTTTCCGCCGTACTGCGTGGGCGAGACGGGCTTCATGGGCTCGCCGAAGCGCCGCGAGATCGGCCACGGCAAGCTGGCCCGCCGCGGCATCCAGGCCGTCATGCCGGACATGGACGAGTTCCCCTACGTAATCCGGGTGGTCTCCGAGATCACCGAGTCGAACGGCTCGAGCTCCATGGCCTCCGTCTGCGGCTCCAGCCTCGCGCTGATGGACGCCGGCGTGCCGCTGAAGGCACCGGTGGCCGGCGTCGCCATGGGCCTGGTGAAGGATGGCGACAAGTTCGCGGTCCTGACGGACATCCTCGGCGACGAGGATCACCTCGGCGACATGGACTTCAAGGTGGCCGGCTCGTCGGAGGGCGTCACCGCGCTGCAGATGGACATCAAGATCGAGGGCATCACCCGCGAGATCATGGAGAAGGCGCTGGCACAGGCCCAGGAGGCCCGCCTGCACATCCTCGGCGAGATGAACAAGGTGCTGGAGCAGCCCCGCGAGGAGATGAGCGACTGGGCGCCCACCATCATGACCTTCAAGATCGACCCGGACAAGATCCGCGACGTCATCGGCAAGGGCGGTGCGGTCATCCGGGCCATCACCGAGGAGACCGGCGCCACCATCGACATCGAGAACGACGGCACGGTCAGAATCGCGTCGGTGGACGGCGCCTCGGGCAAGGAGGCGCTGCGCCGCATCGAGCTGATCACCGCGGACGTCGAGGTGGGCCGTACGTACGAGGGGCGCGTGGCTCGGCTCATGGACTTCGGCGCCTTCGTCACCATCCTGCCTGGCAAGGACGGCCTGGTGCACATCTCCCAGATCTCCAACGAACGGGTGGAGAAGGTGAGCGACAAGCTCTCCGAGGGTGACATCGTGCGCGTGAAGGTGCTGGAAGTGGACCGCCAGGGCCGCATCCGCCTCAGCATGAAGGAGGCGGACGCCGCCTGAACGGCCCCGCAGCCGACGTCGGAAGGCCGGCGGGCGCGTGAGCGCCGCCGGCCTTTTTCGTGGCGGGCGGGATTCAGCCCGCGGCGGCCGCCGTACCGGCGAGGGCCCGGTCGAACCAGGCGAGGAGGCGGGCGGGCATCCAGTAGCGGGGCCGCCAGGGCGCCGCACCCGCGACGAAGCCGATGTGGCCCCCGGTCTCCGTGATCTCCAGCCGGACGGCAGCGGGCAGGCGGGCTGCATCCGGTATCACCGCCGGACTCATGAACGGATCGTCCCGGGCATTCAGGATCAGGGTCGGCGTCCGGACGGCGCCGAGGTAGCGCCCCGAGGAACATTCGCCGTAGTAGTGGGCCGCATCGCGGAAGCCGTGCAGCGGCGCCGTCACGATGTCGTCGAAGGCCACGAAATCCCGCGCCCGGACGGCGGCCTGCCAGTCGAACGGCGCCGTCTCCGGGGTGAACTTCCGCCGCATGGCCGCTTTCATCCGGCGCAGCAGGTACCAGCGGTAGAAGCGGGAGAATCCCCGGTTCAGCGCCTCGGCCGAGTCGTGCAGATCGAAAGGGACCGAGACGGCCGCGGCGGCCGTGAACGGGCTGCGGCTGCCTTCCTCCCC
>CAYRZI010000242.1:0-2901 GCA_964428605.1 uncultured Woeseiaceae bacterium | reverse complement strand
TGTCCCACTGCTCGCTGAACAGCACCTTGAACCAGGAGCGTTCCTTCTCCGGCGCCCGGCCCCAGTAAACGGCCACCGGGACCAGCAAGAGCTCTTCGTCGCCGCCGCCGAGTGCCGCGGCCACCAGCCGCTCGAGCCGCGGGGGTATCTGCTTGCGCCGCCGACGGTAGAGGAAGCCGCGCCGGGTGCGCAGCACGATCAGGGCCGTGGATTCCTCCTGGCCCGCGAAGACCACGCCGTCGCCGGCCAGCGGCAGGCCGTGGCGCTCGCAGGCCTGCTCCAGCGCCAGCCGATCGGCCAGTCCGCCGTATTCGAGGACGTAGCAGATCCGGGTACCGGCCGGCGCGATCAGCTCGCCGGGCTCGTCGGGCAGCACGGCCGGCCTTATCCACAGGCGGGTGATGCGCGCGAGCAGCCAGATCCAGGGCTGACGCAGGAATCTCGGGGCGATCATGCGACGGATTCTACCGAATGCGCGCTGCCGGGGTGTTTGCAAACCGCGCCGCGGTGCGCAATGCTCCATCGCCGTGACGACGACAGCAAAGAACCTGAAACCCGCGCCGCCGCTCGGCGACTCCCGCCGCTGGGCGCTGTTCCTGGACGTGGACGGGACGCTGCTCGGCTTCCGCGACAACCCGTCGGAGGTGGCCTCCACCGCCGAGCTGAACGCCCTGCTCTCGCGCCTCATCGAACGCCTGCACGGGGCGCTGGCGCTGATCAGCGGCCGGCCCGTGCAGGACATCGACCGGGTGTTCCAGCCGCTCGTGCTGCCCGCCGCGGGTGCGCACGGCCTGGAGCTGCGCAAGCACCCCGGGGACGCCGTGGAGTTCCGCGAGGGCACCCGCCTCCCCGACGCAGTCATGGACCGGCTACAGACCTTCGTCGCCGGGCGACCCGGCGTGCTGCTGGAGCACAAGCCCCAGGGCGTGGCGCTGCATTACCGCCGCGCACCGGCGGCCGGCGAGGCGGTGCTGGAGACCATGCGCGCCCTCGGCGAGGAACTCGGGCCCGCCTTCCGCCTGATGGAAGGCAAGATGGTGTGCGAGCTCATGCCCGCCGGCCGCAGCAAGGGCAAGGCGATCGAGGATTTCATGGCCGTCGAGCCCTTCGCGGGCCGTCTGCCGGTGTTCGTCGGCGACGACATCACGGACGAGGCCGGTTTCTCGGTCGTGAACGAGCTCGGCGGCCACTCCGTCCACGTCCGTGAACGGGCCCGCGCGACGGGCACCCTGGCGCGCTGGTCGTTGCCGGACATCGAGGCGGTCTACGCCTGGCTCGCGGAGCTGGCGGACTCTTGACCCTGCGCGCCCGGCCATCATCATCCGGACCATCCGGATCATCGGAATCCCGGGGATCATCGAAGACGACGACACAGAGGGGTCGTGCATGACGAATCTGAATCTCGGGGTCATCGGCAACTGCCAGATCGCCTCGCTCATAGACAGCCGCGGCGTGATGGTGTGGGGCTGCCTGCCCCAGTTCGACGGCGACCCCGTATTCTGCCGGCTGCTGCGCAGCGAAGAGGACCGGGAGCGGCCGGGCTACTACGAGATCGAGCTGCAGGACTTCGAGCACGCCGAGCAGGAGTACCTGCCGAATACACCGATACTGCGCACCACGCTCTACGACCGTCACGGCGGCGCCATCGTCATTACCGACTTCGCGCCACGCTATCCTTACATGGGCCGCATGTTCCGGCCGATGATGCTGATCCGCGCCGTCGAACCCGTCGCCGGCAGCCCGCGCATCCGCATCCGGCTGAACCCGGCCCGGGATTACGGCCGCAAGGCCTGCAAGACCCGGCGGGGCAGTAATCACGTCCGCTACCTCGGCTCGGGCATGCGCCTGCGCCTCACCACCGACGTCTCCATCACCCGCGTCCTGGATCAGTCGAGCTTCGTACTGGACCGTCCGGTGCACCTCATCCTCGGTCCCGACGAGTCCATCCCGGAGGCGGTCTCGGACACCTACAGCAATCACCTGGAGGCCACCGAGCGGTTCTGGCGCGGCTGGTCCCGGGGCCTGGCCATCCCGTTCGAGTGGCAGGAGGCGGTGATCCGCGCGGCCATCACCCTGAAGCTCTGCACCTTCGAGGATACCGGCGCGGTGATCGCGGCCATGACCACCTCCATCCCGGAGGCCGCCGGCAGCGGGCGCAACTGGGACTACCGCTACTGCTGGCTGCGCGACAGCTACTTCGTGGTGAACGTGCTGAACCGGCTCGGCGCCACCAAGACCATGGAAGAGTATCTGCGCTACATCATCGACGTCTCCACCGAGGCCGGCCTGAAGGAGCTGCAGCCCGTCTACGCCATCAGCGGCCGCGCCGATCTCACCGAGAGCGTGGTGGAGTCCCTCTCGGGTTACCGGGGCATGGGACCGGTGCGGCTGGGCAACCAGGCCTACGAGCAGAACCAGCACGACGTCTACGGCGCCGTCGTCCTATCCTCCACCCAGATGTTCTTCGACCGGCGCCTCACCCATCCCGGCGGCATGGCGGAGTTCCAGTTGCTCGAGCAGCTCGGCGCCGTCGCGGTGCGCCTGTACGACCAGCCCGACGCCGGCCTGTGGGAGTACCGGGGCAGGAAGCGGGTGCACACGTTCTCCTCGCTCATGTGCTGGGCGGCCTGCGACCGGCTGGCCAAGGTCTGTGCCCATCTCGGTGCGGAAGAGCGGGCGGCTCTCTGGCGCGAACGCGCCGAGACGATTCGCGAGACCATCGAAAGGGAAGCCTGGGACCCGGAGATGGACAGCTTCGTCGATGCGTTCGGCGGCGGCGACGGCACCATCGATGCCAGCCTGCTGCTCATGGGCGAGGTGAATTTCATCAAGCCGACCGACGAGCGCTTCGTGAAGACGCTCGACGCCGTTGAGCGGACCCTCATCCAGAGCCATCACGCC
>CAYRZI010000241.1:0-2909 GCA_964428605.1 uncultured Woeseiaceae bacterium | reverse complement strand
GATCGCGAACTCAGTACTGGAGATCTGTGCGAACTCACGCTCGAATTGCCGACATTCATCGCCGGTCCAATAATTCACCCGATTAGAAAGCAAAACGCGACTGACAGCCTCCGCTTCCTCGGTAGAGTAAGCGGGCCAAGATCCGAAAGGGGTATTCAGCATACGGTCAAGTCCAGCTTCACCAAATCAGCTCTTCATCAGAGGTCGTGCTGGATTACCAACAACTGTCGCGCCGGGCGGGACGTTCTTTGTAACGACAGCACCCATTCCGACTACGGCGCCTTCGCCGATGACCAGAGGACTGCCCGGTTGCCCCTGCTTTAGAACTGCTCCGGTTCCCACGTAAGCGTAATCCTCAATCACAACGTTACCGTTACACTTCACGCTAGGCGCAAAGGTCACAAAGTTGCCAATCTTGCAGTCGTGTGCCACATAACTATAGATATTTGCATGGAATTGATCGCCGATTGTGATGTTCGAAGTAAGCGTGACGAATGGGCAAAGAATGTAACCTGGCCCAAGCTCAACGGCGTCCATTATTACAGCGTTGTCCGCACGCACATCCCACGAAATAAGCCCATCGGCTTCACACTGCCGCCAAAGTCGTTCTCGGAGCACGCTGTCCGCAATTGCAATCGACACAACGAGTTCATCCGCGTCAAGTTCACGGAAATCGCAGTAACTAATGACCTCATATCCGTTGCAGGATTGGCCTGCAAGGCCATCATCTATAAAAACGAGCCGCGCGTTCGAAGAAAGTGCTGCAACCATCTTTCTCGCAAGGGGCATCACTTCACGGCCAAATCCACTGGCTCCATAGATGGCGAAAACTGAAGACATATAACTTGAATCCACCAGCCAAACGATTGCAATTCCCGCAAGAAACTAAAGGTATTTCAGTTCCCGTTCGCCTTTTGCTTGAGGCGAAACTCCAACTCGGAGATTTTCTCTTCGAGAATGGATACCCTTGATTTTAATTGAAACACTTCAGCTTCTGTGTAATAGGCAAGCCTTATGCCGACTCGCGGTTCCCATTGGCTCTCTGTCGCCCATTTGGTAACCCGCATCAGACCGTCCGCCGCCTGGACATCAAAGGAACCGTCAGCATGCGTTGCGAGCACTCGTCCTGTTACGCCCTGTTCCCTTCGTTCCTGCAGGCGCGCCGCCAAGAGAACGATTCGTGCATCACCCGAAAAGCAATAAGCACCTGGATGCGGCGGTGCAGAAGCCCGAATCAGACGTAAAATCTCGCTTCGGGGTCTCGCCCAATCTACGAACCCATCTTCGGGCGCACGTCGTCCGAACCAAGATGCCTCAGCGTGCTCCTGCTCGACGGCATATAAATCCCCCGATTTGAGACGGGGCAACCAACGATCCAGGGCTTCCGCCTCCGCGTCGAGAACCTTCCGATACACAGACTCCGCATCGTCATCTGAGTCAAGTTGGAATGGAATCTGCACAAAAATAGGCCCATCATCAACGCCCTCGCGCAATGAAAAGAAAGTGGCAGCACCAGCCATCTGCTCGAGAATTAGCCAAGCGACCGGCGCCCGCCCGCGCCCCTTTGGCAATTGTGTCGGGTGAAACCCTACATTCGCCCGCTTGGCGATCGACAAGATCGATGATGGGACCAACTGCGATAAACCGACAACGAAGAGCACATCCGGCTCAAACCACCGCAGTCCCTCAGCGCACTCGGCCACCTTACGAAAGCCCTCGTACTGAAAGCCTGCTTCGCCGCTGGAAACCCTTAAATCGGTCCAGCCAGAAACGATAGCAGAATCTCTTGGCTCATAGCCCCATACACGGACGTCCTTGAAGCCGTGCCGGGCAAGACCGTCAATCAAGACGCTCGTGGAAACCACGCCACCCAGAACCGCACATCTCATATGGCCCTCCTGAATTTCTCCTCTCCTAGGAGCACCACCAAAATGGTTTTTAGCAGAATCCTCAGATCCAACCATACGGAGAGCTGATCGACATAGCTCACGTCATGCTTCCATCTCTCCTCCCATGTAAGGGCGACATTCCCGTTCACTTGCGCCAGACCCGTAAGTCCGGGCCGCACATTAAACCGTCGGCGCGCCCACATTGGCATCTCATCAAGGGTATGCTCAAGACAAGGACGGGGCCCGATCAAACTCATATCGCCGCGCAATACGTTCCACAATTGCGGCAGTTCGTCAATTTTCAGCCGACGTAGAACGCGGCCAACCGGTAAGACCTCGGGATCCTCATTCTTCGTCTGTACCAGTTCGCGCTCTTGGTTAATGGACATCGTTCGCAATTTGAAAATCGTAAATCTTATCTCGCCCAACCCTACCCGCACTTGGCGGAAAAGCCCCGGCCCCTCCGATGTGACGCGTATCGACAAAAGCCCCGCCAATATCGGAAGGAGGAACATCAGCAACAAGCCAGCGCTGATTATGATGTCGAGCGTCCGCTTGCCGAACCGCCGATACATCACCGGTTGTACTCACCTAGTAGCAGGAATGCCTCAGCCGCCGAAACGCCAATATGAGTGCCGCGCAGTACCGCCAGGGCCCGCAATGCGGCAAGCGAACGAGGCAGGTGATCCGCTTGTAGCTGGCTCGCATAGGCGCGCATGGCGTTAAGCTTGATATCTAGGGCCGCGGTGATATCCAAAAAGACATTCGGCTGGAACGCTGGACTGATGTAAGGTGGCGCAAGATGCGTCTCCGACAAGGTCTCATACGCCAGGACACGCCGCACGCATTGCGCATTGCCGAGATAGGGACGGGTCGCGACAGTTACGCCGTAGGCGATAGCGCCATGATCCTGATGGAGATCATGGGCAAAGGGAACATAGACTTCATCGGGTTGGTGCTCGGAAATCAGGGCACCAATAGCTGCATTGATCTCATGGGCCGGTATATGGTCCAGGCAGG
>CAYRZI010000240.1:0-2912 GCA_964428605.1 uncultured Woeseiaceae bacterium | reverse complement strand
TGAAGATCCTGCATCTCGAGACGGGACTGAACCTGTACGGCGGCGCCCAGCAGGTGCTCTACCTGCTGGACGCCCTGGCCGACGACGCCTCCGAACACCTGCTGGTCGGCGCCGTCGGCAGCGAGGCGGGCGAGGCCGCCCGGGCGGCAGGGCACCGGGTACGCGAGATCACCATGCGCGGCGACCATGACCTGGGCTTCCTGCCGCGCATGCGCCGGGTGCTGGAGGAAGAACGGCCCGATATTCTGCACGCTCACAGCCGGCGGGGCGCGGACCTCCTCGGCGGCATCGCTGCCCGGCGCAGCGGCATCCTCGCCGTGGTCTCCCGCCGGGTGGACAATCCGGAGCCGCACTGGCTCGCGGCGGTGCGCTATCGGCCCTATGTCCGCATCGTCGCCATCTCCAACGCCATCGAGCGCATGCTGCTGGATGCTGGCATCGAGCGGCGGCGGATCACGGTCATACCGGACTGCGTGGATCCGGGGCCCTTCGCCGGGCCGGGCGACCGGGAGTGGCTGCAGGCCGAGTTCGGGCTGCCGGCCGGCGTGCCCGTGGCGGGCGTGGTGGCCCAGCTGATCGAGCGCAAGGGCCACCGCTACCTGCTGGAGGCTCTGCCGGCCGTGCTGGAGGAATGCCCCGATCTGCGCGTCATACTCTTCGGCCGCGGGCCGCTGCGCGAGGCGCTGGCCGCCGAGATCGAGCGCCGCGGCCTCGGCGGCCGCGTACTGATGGCCGGTTTCCGCAACGACATGGCGCGCGTACTCCCGGCCCTCGACCTGGTGGTGCACCCCGCGATGGCCGAGGGCCTCGGCGTGGCCCTGCTGCAGGCGGCCGCGGCGGGGGTACCGGTGGTGGCTTTCGCGGCCGGCGGTGTCTGCCAGGCGGTGGAGCCGGGGCGCACCGGGCTGCTCGTGCCGCCGGGGGATGCCGCGGCGCTGGGCCGCGCGATGCTGCGGGTATTGACCGATGCGGCGCTGGCCCGCAGTCTGGGCGAGGCGGGCCGCGCCCGGGTGCGCAGCGATTTCACCCCGGAGCGCATGGCGGCCCGCCACCTGGCGCTCTACCGGGAGATACTCGCCGGCGCCCGCGCCGGCACGGAAGACCGATGACCGAATTCGAGGACATTGCGGCGCTCGCCCGGCGCACGGGCGAGGCGCTGCTGGCCGCTCACCGCCGGGTGGCCACCGCCGAGTCCTGCACCGGCGGCTGGATCGCCAAGGCGCTCACCGACGTGGCGGGGAGCTCGTCCTGGTTCGGCGTCGGGCTGGTCACTTACAGCAACGAGGCCAAGCAGGCGCTGCTGGGAGTACGGGCCGAGACCCTGCAGGAGCAGGGCGCGGTCAGCGAGGAAACCGTGCGGGAGATGGCCGCCGGCGCGCTGGCGGCCAGCGGCGCCGACATCGCGGTGGCGGTGAGCGGAATCGCCGGTCCGGACGGCGGTGCGCCCGACAAGCCGGTGGGCACGGTCTGGTTCGCCTGGGCGGTCAGCGGCGCGACGCCCGTGACCTACGCGGAATGCGTGCAGTTCGACGGTGACCGGGAGACGGTCCGGCGCCGCAGCGTCTGCCACGCGCTGGGCGGCGTGCTGGCGCGGACGCCGGTGTGAGGCGCTCTTGAGCGCGGAGCGCCACGAAGGGCCGCCGGACGATACCGAGACCGAGCGGCTGTTCGTGGCATTCTGGCCGGATACCGATCTGCGCGAGCGCATCGAGGCGGTGGCCGGACCGGCGGTGAAGCGGGCCCGCGCCCGGCCGGTGCCGGTGGACAACCTGCACGTGACCCTGGTATTCGTCGGCAACTGGCCCGTGCGGGCCCGCGAGCAGATCGAGCTGGTGGTCGACGCGCTCGACATCCCGGACGCCGAACTGGTATTCGACCGCATCGTCTACTGGCGCCGACCGAAGATCGTCAGCCTGGCGACCGAGGACTTCCCGCAGGCACTGGCGGTGTATCAGCGGGAGATGAGCGCCGGCATGGCGGCGCTGGGCTGGACGCCGGAGACCCGCCCCTGGGATCCCCATGTGACCCTGGGCCGCAAGGCTGAGCGCAGCGTGCGCAAGACGCTGGACGATCCGGTGATCTGGCCCTGCCGGCAGGTGGCCCTGGTGCGCTCGGAGAACGGCAGTAGTAATGACAATGGCGGCTCGGTCTACCGGCCGCTGCGTATCTGGGAGCGATGAGCCGCCGCCGCGAGAATCTGGTCCACTGGCCGGGATTCCGGTGGCTGATGTATGGTCGCCGTTGTGGAATAATCTTCGACTCAATTTCAGATTCACATTTCTGAATCGCAACAGCTTCGGGTACACCATGGACGAGAACAGGAAAAAGGCGCTGGCCGCCGCGCTGGGCCAGATCGAGAAGCAATTCGGCAAGGGCTCCGTGATGCGGCTGGGCGACGGCGGGCCGGCGCGGGATATCGACTCGGTGTCCACCGGCTCCATCGGCCTGGACGTCGCACTCGGCATCGGCGGGCTGCCCTACGGCCGCGTCGTCGAGGTATACGGCCCGGAATCCTCAGGCAAGACCACGCTGACGCTGCAGGTGGTGGCCGAGGCGC
The DNA here is from genome assembly GCA_964428605.1 of uncultured Woeseiaceae bacterium. GTDB lineage: Bacteria > Pseudomonadota > Gammaproteobacteria > Steroidobacterales > Woeseiaceae > Lentisalinibacter. The sequence goes on along the minus strand of CAYRZI010000240.1, from coordinate 355 downwards.
AGAAGGCCGGCGGCACCGCCGCCTTCGTGGACGCCGAGCACGCGCTGGACCCGGTGTACGCCGAGAAGCTGGGCGTCAACGTGGACGATCTCCTGGTCTCCCAGCCGGACACCGGCGAGCAGGCGCTGGAGATCACCGACATGCTGGTGCGCTCCGGCGCGGTGGACGTCATCGTGGTGGACTCGGTGGCGGCACTCACGCCCAAGGCCGAGATCGAGGGCGAGATGGGCGACTCCCACGTGGGCCTGCAGGCGCGGCTCATGTCCCAGGCGCTCAGGAAGCTCACGGGCAACATCAAGCGCTCCAACGCCATGGTCATCTTCAGCAGCACGGGCGTCTTCAATCCGGCGCTGGC
>CAYRZI010000239.1:0-2913 GCA_964428605.1 uncultured Woeseiaceae bacterium | reverse complement strand
TGCAGCGGAACTTCCAGGGCTACTCCACCCATGCGGACACCGAACTCATCGCCCTGGGCGCGAGTTCCATCGGCCGCATCGCCGACTGCTACAGCCAGCACACCCGCCACGACCACGATTACGCACGGAGCATCGAGGAAGGGCATCTGCCCGTCGAGCGCGGCCTGATCATGAGCGACGAGGACAAGCTCCGCGGCAAGGTCATCCAGTCCATCATGTGCCGGGACCGGCTCGTCTTCAGGGAGATAGAGGAGCGCTTCGACATCGACTTCGCGAGCCGCTTCGCCGACGAACTGGCCGACCTGGCGCCGCTGGAGGACGACGGCCTGGTGGAAGTGGACGACGCCTCCATCCGCGTCACGCCCACCGGCCGGCTGCTGCTGCGCGCCATCGCCATGGTGTTCGACGGCTACCTGCGGGCCAAGGCGGAACCCCAGCGCTTCTCCAAGATCATCTGAGGCCCGCCCGCGACGGACCCGCCCGTCAGCGCCGCCTGACGACGAACACCTCGTAGCGCCCGTCCGGGCCCACGTACCAGGAGGCCAGCGTACTCGTGATGCTCACCACCAGTGAGCCGAACAGGGCGGCCCAGAATCCGGACACTGCGAAGTCGGCCAGCAGCCAGGCCACCAGACCGAACATCATCGCGTTCACCACGAACAGGAACAGCCCCAGCGTCACGATGGTCAGCGGCAGGGTCGCCACGATGGCGATGGGCCGCACCAGCGCGTTGACGATGCCCAGCAGGATGGCGGCGAGGATGAACGTGCCCACACCGGTGATCTGAACGCCGGGCACGATGGCCGCCGCCAGCCAGAGGCCGAAGATGTTGATCAGCAGTCGGACCAGGAGTCCGGGCATCGCAATCCTCCGTCAGGTTCAGTAGATCGGCGCGTACTGGTACTCGGGGTACTCGTAGCGCGGCACCACGACGTCGTAGTGCGGCTGCAGGAACGCGACCAGATTGATGAGCTGGCGTACCGTCATGCGGTCGTTGAAGGCCGGCATCATCGATTTGCCCTCCTCCGAAACCTCCTCTTCCGGGTACCAGCGGACGAGCTTGTGGGAGGGGTTGATGATGGAGGTGACGAGTTCGCCGTAGGTCTTCACCCGGGTCACCTCACCGCCGAGCGTGACCTGCACCGGACCCTCCTCCGCCGGCGGCGGCAACTCGTAGTTGCTGATCACATGGCAGGAGTTGCACTGCAGGGCCAGGAAGGTCGCCTCGCCGGCCTCCGGATCGCCGTCGGGCAGGCGGAAGCCGGCGGCCGACTTCGGGCCGGCGTCGCAGCCGGCCGTCAGCGCGAGGCTCGCCGCCGCCGCCGTCGCGAGTGCCGCCCGCGCCAGGAGCATGGTGATCTTCATCCGGGCTTCCTCCCCGAAACCGCGGGCCGCGACCCCTCGGGGAACGGCCATACCTCTACAGGTTCACTCTAGGGGATCGGGCTATCTCCGGCCAGTAGTGACTTGTGCCTACGGTTGCCGGCGTTGCCCGTTGGCGCAACGCCCACCCGGGACGAGTGACGCGACCGTGGCCTGCCGTGCAAGGAGAAAGGCGCGGGACTGCGCCGGAAAAAAGTGAGGGGATGACGCCGTCACGTCATCCCCTCGTTTTTCGAGCCAGCGCAGTGTCCGATTCGATCGATTCGGCAGCTTTCGCCACCCCCTCGGACCTGCCTGACTCCGGCCTGTGGCTTGTCCGCTCGGCTCTCACCTTGCGGAACCTCGTCTCAGGCTCCTCACGAGGACTCTCGTCCCCGATGGTTTTTTAAAGACGCCTGGCTACGTCCCCCGCCAGTTGCATGCCGGTCATGCAGCTCACGAGAACAGGCAGTTTTCACTCTCCAATGGTCGCCAGATGCTCTCGCTCCGGCTTCCTTAACGCTCGGCCTCTCGGCGTTGCGACTTGGTCAGCTTCCGCTGCCCTTGACCACTTTGGCGTGTGGCCCTGCCCCTGCCAATCGGGGCCCGGTTTCAGGATCGCGCTCCTTTACCGTGGAGTCGACATTACGCCTCCCGAACGGCCCTGTCAGCAGAATAAGCTGTGCCTGTCATGTGTTTTTTCTGTGGATAAACGGTGGAAATTAATAATTATATAAATTTCAGTAATTTAAATGACGAAAAGCATAGCGCGGGAAGCTCTTTTCCACAGCCTGTTAAAACAGCGAGAGATTCTGCACTGCATCATCCGCACCGAACAGCCAGGACAGCAACCAGTGGCTGGGCAGGTAGACGCAGAGCGGAAAGAAGACCATGACGAGAGCGAAGTAGAGCCGGCCGTCGATGCGCAGGGGCCGGGTGCCCGGCGCGAATACCCAGTTGATGTTCCTGCGCGGGTCGGTGGCGAGCCGGGTGACCGGCAGTACGATCCACGCAGCCAGCGTCTGCAGCACGAGGGCGCGCGGATCGTAGCCGAGCCGCCAGACGCCCCAGACGAGCAGCGGCGGCAGGAGCACGTGGAACAGCGACAGCCCCCGCAGCCAGGCCGGCAGGGAGGAGTCGAACATGTAGCCGGCCAGACCGGTGACCGGACGCCGGAAGACCAGCCCGCCCAGGAAACTGGCCGTCCAGACGGCCTCGGGCAGCAGCACGCCGATTGCCATCATGCTGAAGAGCAGTGCGCTCTCGAGCCACAGCGCCGGCACGAGCACGATCAGCGCGATGTCGGAGAACCAGAGAAAGTTCTTCGGGCCATGGCGCACCCAGTAGAGGGGGACGATGACCGCGACCAGGGCCGTGTAGGTGATCTTCAGCCAGAGCGGTATCACGCCTCCGCGGCGGCCGTCGCGCCGCCGGCGAGTTCAGCCGCGAGTTCCCGCGCCGCCACGATACAGTCGTCCACCGCCTCGTCCGGCGTGGCGAACGAGGTGACCAGACGGTGCACGCCGGGGCCGCTGTGGGGCCAGGGATGGA
>CAYRZI010000238.1:0-2926 GCA_964428605.1 uncultured Woeseiaceae bacterium | reverse complement strand
TTGCAATTCTTATAATATTCTAATCTCTTATTTGACTCTGACATTTTCTATCCCGATATTTATTTTTTGACCATTTTCTATTCCATAATAATCTACAATTTTTTTTGGAAGATTTATAACTCCTCTTCTGTATATAGATCCATCTTTATTTAGATTTCTTTGAATAATTAGGTTTGCTAAAAAAATTATATTTTTATATTTTAATTCTAACAATAAATTATCACGAATGCCATATTTTTCAATAATAGAATTATTTAAATAAACAAATGATTGGTTGTTTTTATTTTTTTTATAAACTTTTAATATCATTAAATTAATAAGGGATAAGGGTTTTTAAATATTTCTATAACAAAATATATATGTTTATTTATAAGGTTTCTTTCTTTTATACTTTGAAATACTTATTGCTCTGATTTTTCCCAACTTTTTTCCTCTTCTTATGTGTCCCCTTACTAAAACTGTATTAGGTTGTCTTGGATACTGCTTCTTTGTTCTTGCTATTACTTGTCCTTTTTTAAATCCCTTATAATCCTGTTTCATTCTTATTACTCTTGTTCTTCCTGCTTTTTTTCCGTATATGAATCCTTTTTTTCTCTTGTCCCCTTTTTCAAGCCTTCCCCTCATCTCTCTTGTCTTTTTGTCCATAATGTATCTTGTTGGTTTATCCTTTTCCTTTACAATCTCTACATACTTTTTTGGTATTTTTATTTTTTTCATTTTTCAATTTTCTTTAAAATTTTTTCTTTATTTCTAACTGAAATAACATAAATAATTAAAATTACTACAACAATTATGATTAATCCCATCCAAGGATATTTAGGACTTGCATAACTTCCAACAGCAGAAAAAGTTCCTTTAATAACCTCAAGAGTTTTATCTATTCTTGATTTTACTTCTTTTGGTTCAAGAGGTTCTCTTAAATCCACTTCTGATTCTGAGGATGGTGTTGAACCACTTATTCCACCTCCACCACCCCCTCCTCCATCATCTCCACTTGTTTCAGACACAGAAAAAGTAAAATCTTTTTTTGTCCATCCTTTTTCTCCAAAAAAGAAAAATCTTCCAGTATATGTGCCAGTTGTTGTTAATGAACCTAAAGTATAATTATAAATATTTCCATTTCTTGACATTGATTTATAGGTAATTATTAAAGAGTTATTTGGATAAAATGCTGTTAATCTTCCTTCGATTGTGTCATCACAATCAATATAATGAGAAAGATTTGATGAATTTTGATAAGTGCAATTATCAGTGCATATGTTTATTTCATCACCCACTGTAAAATCATTATTAGTTGTGCATGATGCTGAAATTAATGGAATAACTACCATTATTAACAATAAAATTATTTTTTTCATCTTCTTATCTTTTGTTTTATTACTCCTCTATACCTTAAATAAATAATATACATTGTTATGAAAACTATTGTAATAAATAAAAATCCTATTTTGGGATGTTGCGGACTTGCATAACTTCCAATATGCAACATAGCTTCTATTAAAGGATTGCTCATTTTTTAACTATTTTTTTAAGATTTCTTATAAATGATGGTTGTTTTTTGGTTTTTTTTGGTTTATGAAATTTTTTATAAAATTTCTTATATGATTCATGTGAAGTGATTAATGTGAGAGTTATAAATCCTGAAACAAATATTCCCAACCAAAAAAGTAATGGTGCTTGATTTATAATACATTTTGATTCATCTTCAGGTGCTACTGAAAAAAGAGATGGGAAACAGGGGAATATCAAATCATCTAAATTAGGTCCTCCACAATCCTGAGGGCAATTCCAAAACCATTCTCCTGGCTCACATATTCCATTTCCACAACCTTCTTTTATGGTTATATTCTTCACATCCTCTTCTTTTCTAAATAATGTTGTTGTTGATGAAGGATTAAGAGTTTCATGAATTGGTGAAAGGTATATCTGTGTTGTATTAAGATAATTATCCTCTAAGTCAAATGATTTAAGACCTGAATAATAATCACTTTTTGTTACATCTAAATCATAAGGAGCATAATAAGTTTTTGTTCCACCAATATTTTCATATTCCGTTAAGATTTCATCAAAAGAAGCAGTTCCATTTTCATTAGTCATATTAGATTCTATAATAGAATCCTCATCATCATAAAGAGTAAGATTTGCATTATTAATAGGACCTAATGATTCTGAATTATTTAAAAAAATAGTGGATTTGAAATACCATTTTCTAACAAATTGACCATGATCTACCCATATAGTCTCTTTTCCGCTACAATTAAGAGAAGTTGCACTTCCTTCATTAATATGTATGGTGAAAGAATTAGCACAATCGTATAGTTCAGTATCATAAGAATCATAGAAACCAGTTCCATAAAAAGAAGAGTATCTTATTTTTGTATTATTTATAATGCTATTATTTGAATTGTCAAGATAGATTCCATACCAATTATTATCAATTTCTGCATCTTTTATATTGGCATTATTTGAATTGTCAAGATAGATCCCATAAGAATGATTATTAGATTCGAAATTTGTTATATTGGCATTATTTGAATTGTCAAGATAGATCCCATAAGAATGATTATTTGTTATATTGGGATTATAGATCCCATAAACAGATTCTTCTAAATTATCCTTGTCCATTTTTACATTGTTTATATTGGCATTATTTGAATTGTCAAGATAGATCCCATGAGTAAAATTATTAATTTCTCCATCTTTTATTGTTGTAAAAGAAGAATTTGAATAAATCCCCCTAAAACCTGAACCTGTAATATTATAATTATTCATATCTAAAGTTATATTCTCTCCATTAATCCCAATACAATTTGAATCAGATTTTAGATTATTTAATAAAGTATAAGTTCCATTATTTGATAAAGTTCTACAAACAGTGATATTAAAAATATCTATATAAAATTTAATTTTTTCCGAAGTTTTTAAA
>CAYRZI010000237.1:0-2948 GCA_964428605.1 uncultured Woeseiaceae bacterium | reverse complement strand
GTTGATCCTGACGGCGGAGGAATTCAGGGAGCGACTGGGTCAACTGAAATAGCTGTAGCCCGCGCTACGCGCCTCCTCCAGGTCGTAGTCCGCCTGCAAGCCCACCCAGAACTGCTCGGACGTGCCGAATACCCGCGCGAGACGAACAGCGATATCTGCGGTCACCGCCCGCTTGGCCAGCACGATCTTGTTGATGCGGCGGGGAGGTACCCCCACCGCACGCGCGATTGCGTCCTGACTGACCTTCAGGGGCTCGAGGAACTCCTCGAGGAGGATCTCGCCGGGATGGATATTGGGTAGTTTCTTCGCCATATTGCCTATCTAGCAGCTCTCGCTATCCGTACCGTGATCCGCGATTCCCGTGATCGCAAATAAGCCATAACGCTTTATCCGGGCAGCAGTGCACGAAATTCGGCAGGGGGCATCCAACCGCGATTAGCGGCAGGCTGAAGCGACTCCCACCCAAATACCAGACGCCCAATAAAAGAAACCCCGCAGCGCGGGGTTTCCAGGCAGGCTATCAAGAAGATAACGGTCAGGCTTTCCGACGGCGTGCTACCCCGACACCGAGCAATCCAAGCCCAAGGAGGGCCAAAGTGCCTGGCTCGGGTACTTTGCTGTATTCGACGAAATAACCGGAGAGCGACCAATCGTCGTTCCCGCCGAGATCGTTCCAGCTTCCCCAACCGCGCTGCGTCATCTGCAGATAGTCTTCGCCGTTCAGGTCGTTCGGCTCGCCGGTCGGGTCGTACCAATTCTCATAGGTAAAGGACTGCCCCTGCTCGGGGCCGTTCATCCAGACCCAAGTACCCTCCGAATCGGCGTCGCTCCCTCCCAGCCATGCGCCCGCACCCTGAAATTCGCTCAGGATGGAATACAGGAACTCATCCTCGCCTGCCGACGTGACGGTTGCGAGGTAGCCCTGAGCACCCATGTAGCTGGAAGCAGCAGCAGCATCGAAAGCATTCTGCCAGCTGACAACTTCATCGACGTACTGGTACCAGTGCCCCTCGTACTCGAAGATCGGATCTGCATTCGCAGTCACCGTCCCCAAGGACGCCACCCCGATCAACCCAATCAAAGCGTTCCGTAATCTCATCTCATTCCTCCCTGAAGCAAAGTAATAATCTGTTGGCACACTAACAAGCAATATCTATGCCAGCCTCAGATACTCCCTGAATTTCCGCTAGTTACTTTGCATGCAAACACAGTGCAAGCGCAAACATGTCAATAATCCCGACGGTATCTCACGGCCACTGCCCGGGAGTTGACCACACCTTTTCGGACGTATGTCGACCGATCGGAAATCGGTGTAGTGGTGATGAGCCTGGTTGACGATCCCCTGTTACACCATACCGCGACCGGGACTGCACCTAGCCGCTCGGGGAGTCGGGGCCAGCAAGGTTCTTGTCCAGCGGCTCGCAGGCTCGCTCCGAGCTTCCTCCCCACGTTCGGTCACCCAGCTTAATGGTGCTTGGATTCGCCCGCTCTGGTCAGCAAATTGGAGGCCTTGAAGAGTGCGGCCTCCTGGCGAGCTTACGAAAAGCCCACCAATTCACCCCTTCGGAATCTCACTATACGGCACGTCCTTGTCCACCCTTACATCCGGCGGCAGCCCCAGCACCCGCTCGCCGATGATGTTCAGCAGGATCTCGTCGGTGCCGCCCTCCACCCGGTTGCCGATGGAGCGGAAGAACGAGCGCTGGAACAGCGCCTCCAGCGGCGCCTTCTCCGGGTCGGTGATCATCCCCGCCATGTCCTGCAGGTCCATGGCGAACGACGCGATGTCCCTACGCCCGCGCCCCAGCACCAGCTTGGTCATCGAGGCCTCCGCGCCCGGCGTCTTGCCCGACGACAGCGCCGAGATCATCCGGTAGCCGGTGTACTCCAGGCCGTTCGACTTCACGAACCAGTCGGCCAGCCGGTCGCGCACGGCGCCGTCCTCGATCAGCGCGCCGTCGGCGCCCTCCATCTCGTTCGCCATCTCCAGGATGTCGTCGAAGTTCGACGGGAAGGCCGCGCCCACGGAGAGCCGCTCGTTCAGCAGCGTGGTCATGGACACCTTCCAGCCCTCGCCCACTTCGCCGAGACGGTTCGCGTCGGGGATGCGCACGTCGGTGAGGAACACCTCGTTGAAGTCCGACTCGCCCGACACCTGCCGGATGGGCCGCACCTCGATGCCCGGCGACTTCATGTCCAGGATGAAATACGTCAGCCCCTGGTGCTTCGGCACCGTGGGGTCCGTGCGCAGCACCAGGATGGCGAAGTCCGCGACGTGGGCGAACGAGGTCCAGATCTTCTGGCCGTTCACTACCCATTCGTCGCCGTCCTTCACCGCGCGGGTGCGGATACCGGCGAGATCCGAGCCCGCTGCCGGCTCGGAGAAGAGCTGGCACCAGATCTCGTCGCCGCGGGCCATCGGCTTCAGATACCGCGCCTTCTGCTCGTCGGTGCCGTGGCGCATGATGGTCGGCCCCGCCATGCCGATGCCGATGATGAACGGCCCGGAGAGCATGGCCACGTCGCCCTCCTCCTGGGACCAGATCACCTGCTCGATGGGCTTCGCGCCGCGGCCGCCGGCCGCCTTCGGCCAGCCGAGGCAGGCCCAGTTGGCGTCGAACTTCTTCGCCTGCCAGTCCTTGAACGGGGTCAGGTCACGCTTGTAGTGCACCTTCGAGAGATCGACGTCCGGCCGATTCGCCTTCAGCCACTCGCGCGCCTCGGCGCGGAATTCCGCTTCCCGGGGTGTGTCGTTGAAATCCATGCTCGCTCCCTCCTCAGGCCGCGTTCAGTGTCGTAGCCTCCGGCTCGCGCCGGGCCTGCAGCCGCTGGATGAGTTTGTCCTTCCACACGCGCTCGCCGCCCAGGATCAGGTTCAGGAGCTTCGCGCGCCGGTAATAGAGGTGGCAGTCGCCCTCCCAGGTGAAGCCCATGCCGCCGTGCACCTG
>CAYRZI010000236.1:0-2949 GCA_964428605.1 uncultured Woeseiaceae bacterium | reverse complement strand
AGTGGAATAACCAACTATAGAGGGTAGGCAAGCAGCCCCTTACATAGGATCTACATGCCCATTGCCGCGGCGGGATCGGGCCTGAAGGCCCTCCTGCAGCCTTATTCCGGCTTCACGAATTTCAGCGTGAAGCGGTCGCTCTCCCCGATCTCCAGATACTTCGGCTCCGCGCCGTCACGCAGGCTCGGCGGCAGCGCCCAGACGCCGCTCTCGTAGTCCTTGGTGTCCTTCGGGTTGGCGTTGATGTCCGAGCTCGCGACGAGTTCGAAACCGGCCGCCTCGGCCAGTTCGACGGCGCGGGCCTCGCTGAAATACCCGGTGCGCTCGTCCGGGTCGGGCGGCGAATCGGGATCGGCGCGATGCTGCACCACGCCCAGCACGCCGCCCGGCTTCAGGGCCTCGTGCGCCGCAGCGAAGACTTCCCCGGTGAACTCCTCGCCCCAGCTGTGCAGATTGCGGAACGTCACCACCAGGTCCGCGCTGCCCGGCGGCGCAATGTCCATCCTGCTGCGGCCGAGCACGGTAAGCTCCACGTCGCCGTAGACGTCACGGTCGGCGATCTTCGCCTCGTACTTCGGCAGATTCCGCTGCACGTACTCGCTCTCCAGCGTGGGGTCCCAGCTGGCCGCGTACAGCTTGCCCTCGTCCTTCAGCACCGGCGCCAGAATCTCGGTGTACCAGCCGCCGCCGGGCCAGAGTTCCACCACCGTCATGTCCGGCTCCAGGCCGAAGAAGGTGAGCGTCTCCACCGGATGGCGGTAGGCGTCCCGCGCCCGGTTCTCGGCGGAGCGGTGCTCGCCGTCCACCGCCGCCTGGATGGCCTGGCGGGCGTCGTCGGCGGCTGCGGGGGCGCCCGCGGCGAGCATCAGCAGCGCGGCCAGCGGCGCCAGCTTCGGTCCGGTCACAAAATCACGCATGGGTTCTCTCTCCGTGGGTTGGTATTCGGCTCGGTCAGCTAATCGCGGTAGGACGGATCACGTCGGTCCAGCTTGCGCAGCAGCGCCGGCCAGGCGAGTGCGCCGCCCATCCCCTTCGTCGCCTCTCGCATCTGCGCCCGGGCGCCGGCGAGGATGCGGTCGTCCACCCGCGTGAGTTCCCCGCCGCCGGACTGGGCGGCGATCTGGATCTGGCAGGCGGTCTCCAGGACGTACATGGCCAGAAATGCCTCCGCCACCGATTGCCCGCAGGTAAGGAGGCCGTGGTTGCGCAGGATGAGGGAGTTGGCGTCGCCGAGATCGGCCACCAGCCGCGGCTTCTCGTCCTCGTTCAGCGCCACGCCCTCGTAGTCGTGATAGCCGAGGGCGATCAGCGGAAATATCGACTGCTGGGAGATGGGCAGCAGGCCCTCCTTCTGCGCCGACACGGCCACCCCGGCCCGCGTGTGGGTGTGCAGGACGCACTGCACCTCCGGCCGCGCCTCGTGCACCGCGCTGTGGATGACGAAGCCCGCCGGATTCACCGGGTGGGGACTGTCGATGACCTTGTTGCCCTCCGGATCCACCTTCACCAGGCTGCTGGCCGTCATCTCCTCGAACAGCAGGCCGTAGGGATTGATCAGGAAATGCTCCTCCGGGCCCGGCACCCGGGCGGAGATGTGGGTGAAGATCAGATCGTCCCAGCCGTACAGCGCCACCAGGCGGTAGGCAGCGGCGAGATCCACCCGCATCGCCCATTCCTCGGCGGACACCTGATCGCGCACCGTCATCGTCTCGGCCGCAGTGTTCATCGCTCTCTCCCTCCGTCGGACTCGCGAGGCCGACAGTATAGGACATCGGCCGGGGACTGCCTGCTGCAACCATTTCGACGCCGGCTGCATCCATGGAAGAGACGACGGCCGGATTTCAGGGGAGAGTGACGATGAGAACACGCAGGAAAGTCAGCGACGCGCTGGCACTCGGCCTGCTGATGCTGGCGGCCCTGCTGGCCGGCATCGCGGCCACCGGCGGCGAGCCCGCCGGGACGCGCATCGAGGTGGCGGCACAGGAGCCGGGCTGAGCGGTCCGTGCCCGCGTCAGGCCCAGGCGCGGGCGTGGATGTGGCTGATCTTCTGCCGCTGGGAGTAGCGGTAGAATCTCCTGAGTTCCGCCATGATCTCCTCGCCCGCCTCGTGCAGGCGGGCGCCGATGCGCCGGCAGAAGCGCCCGGCGTAGTCATTCGCCAGCCGGTAGCGTTCGCGTTCCTCGCCGCCGAGCTCGGCGTCCAGCGACATGCGCTCGAACAGGAGATGATGCAGGCGTGAAGCCACGGCGTGTCTGCCCTGCTCGCGGGCCAGCAGCACGGTGCTCACGAACTTGTCCACCTCCGCCTGCAGCTCCAGCTCCAGCAGCGTGACCTCCCGGCGGGCGCTGGCGTTGTGCACCACGTAGTTGAAATGGCTGATGCCCTCGACGGCGGTCCAGAAGTCCTCCAGCCCCTCGTCGTCCAGCGCATCCAGCGGGTTACGCTCGCGCAGCCGCGCGAGCAGGGCATCGTCCAGGTAGAGCGCCAGCGACAACCCGTCGCCGTCGTCACGCACGAGCAGCCGCTCGTCCGTATGCCGGCGCGCTCCGTCCGGGGTCAGCGCGCCGGCCGTGGCCGCATCGGTGACCAGAAAATCCTCGACGGCCAGGCCGTGCTCCAGCTGATAGAGCGCGGCGAGACGTTGCTGCAGGTCGCCGACGTGCACGGCTCAGTGCCGGGTGCCGGGCCGGCTGTCGGACAGCGGCTCGATGCCTTCGCGGCGCAGCAGCGCCTCGGCCCGGCGGCTGCCCGTCTTCAGCCACACCTCGTAGAGCCTGAGAATGTCCCTGTCCTGGCTCGCGCGCGCGGATTCGCTGACCTCGTTCAGCACGTCCACCATCACCTGGAACTTGCGCGCGAGCTCCGCGAACACCGCCGAGAAGGCGCGGCCGCGCACCGAGCCGCGCATCTCGTCGGAGAGCGAGCCGTAGGCGCTGCCGCCCATGTAGA
>CAYRZI010000235.1:0-3023 GCA_964428605.1 uncultured Woeseiaceae bacterium | reverse complement strand
AGGACGTCGTCGACGTCCTGTTCTCCACGCTCAGGCTGGTGGCACTGGGGTCCGTCGTCGTGCCCGTCTGGTTCGGCCGGCAGACGGTACGCCGGCTGCTCGCCCTGGGCGGCAGCGGCGGGGCCGGGCAGGAGGGGGGCACCGGGGACGCGCCCGACGAGCCCTGAGTTCACGGCCGCAGCCCTGTCGGCGCGCCGTCGGCCGGGTTCTCCTCCCTGTTATGCCAGTGCGGCGGCTGCGTCCTTGATGGCGCGCCGGATGCGCACGTAGGTGGCGCAGCGGCAGAGATTGCGGTCCATGGCCTCGTCGATGTCGGCGTCGCTCGGCTTCGGGTTGTTCTTCAGCAGATCGACGGCGGACATGATCTGCCCGGACTGGCAGTAGCCGCACTGGGGCACGTCGATGGCTTTCCACGCCTCCCGCACCGCGTCCGCCTCCGGGCCCTCGACGCCCTCGACGGTGGTGACGCTGGCGCCGGCGATGCTGCCCACCGGCGTCACGCAGGCGCGCCGCGGCTTGCCGTCAACGTAGACCACGCAGGCGCCGCACTGGGCAATGCCGCAGCCGTACTTGGTACCGGTGAGTTCCAGCCGGTCGCGCAGCGCCCAGAGCAGCGGCATCTCGCTCGGCACGTCGAGTTCGACGGCGTCGCCGTTGACGGTCAGTTTGGTGCTCATGACTGTTCACTCCCGTTCGTGAGACTGTCCAGGCTGTCCGCGTTCGGCCCGAAGACGGGCAGCCGGCGGATGCGCTTGCCGGTGGCCGCATAAATGGCGTTGGTCAGGGCCGGGGCGGCCGGCGGCGTCGGCGGCTCGCCCACGCCGCAGGGCGGCGCGTCGGATTCCATGATCTTCACCTCGAAGTTCCGCGGCGACTCGCTCATCTTCATGATGCGCCAGGACGGGAAGTTCTCCTGCTGGACGACGCCGTTCTTCGCCGTGATCTCGCCATACAGCGCGTTGGAGAGCCCGTACAGGCAGCCGCCTTCCATCTGCGCCTCCACGTGCCGGGTATTCACCACGGTACCCGCGTCGATGGCGGACCAGACCCCCGGTATGGTGAGCCGGCCCTCGTCGTCCACCTTCACCTCGACCACGGTGGCGACGTAGGCCAGGAAGGAGCGGTGGGCGGCGATGCCGAGACCGCCGCCGCTGCCGAGCGTGCGGCCCCAGCCTGCCATCTCGGCGGCCATCTTGGTGACGTTGGCGAGCCGGCCCGTGTCGATGGGGTATTCGTCCATGGGGTCGCCGTAGTTGTCGTACTCGGCGCCCTCCTCCCGCGGATCCACGTGCCGGGGCGGACCGATCAGCTCCAGCAGGAAGTCCTTCTGATCGCGACCGGCGGCGGCGGCGAGTTCGGCGGCGAAGCTCTGCACGGCGAAGGCGTGATAGACGTTCGCCACCGCCCGCAGCCAGCCGATGCGCACCTTCGCCTCGGCCGGCCCGGTCTCCAGCTGCAGGTTCGGCACGATGAACGGGTTGTCCGACGCGCCCAGCCGCAGTTCACCCCAGGAGGGCTCCGTGACGTCCTTCTGGAAGGTGGACGGGATCGGCGGGAATACGGTGCGGTGCAGGAACGCGGTGCAGCGCCCGTTCTCGTCCAGGCCGCCTTCCAGGTGCTGGGCGCTGACCGAATGAAAGTAGCCGTGCCTGATGTCGTCCTCCCGGCTCCAGGTGACTTTCACCGGCCGGCCGAGCTCCCGGGCGAGCAGTGCCGCTTCCACCGCGAAGTCCGGCTTCGACTTGCGCCCGAACGCGCCGCCGAGCCAGGTGGGCGTGACGATCACCTTCTCCGGGTCGACCTCCAGGGCACCGGCCACGGCGGACCGGGTCGCCTGGGGCGCCTGCACGCACGCCCAGATCTCGCACTTGTCGCCGTCCCAGCGCGCGGTGGCCGCCGGCGGCTCCATGGGTGACTGGGACAGGTGAGGCATGTAGTAGTCGGCGGAGATCCGCTCCGCGGCGGAATCCAGCGCCTTGCCCACGTCGCCGCGGCTGCGGCGCACCCGGCCCGGCTTGCGGGCCGTCTCCAGCAGCTGCTCCCGGAAGGCGTCGGAGTCGTAGTCGCCGTTCGGGCCCGCCTCCCACTCGATCTCCAGCGCATCGCGGCCCTGCAGGGCCGACCAGGTGTTGTCGGCGACAACCGCAACCCCTCCCAGCGGCTTGAAGCCAGCCGGCGGCTCGGGCGAATCCAGCCGCACCGTGCGCAGCACGCCCGGCACCTCCAGCGCCTTCTCGTCGTTCACGCTCTTCACCCGGCCGAACACCACCGGCGGGCGCGCGATGACCGCGTGGACCATGTCCGGCACCTGCACGTCGATGCCGAAGGTCCCCTTGCCCACGACGATGTCGGGCACGGTCAGCGAGTCGACCGGCTTGCCGATGTAGCGCCACTCGCTGCGCTCCTTCAGACGCACGGCATCCTTCTCCGGCACGGCCACCTCGGCGGCGTCCGCGGCCAGCTCGCCGTAACCCAGCGTACGGCCGCTAGGTCCGTGGCTGACCTGATGCAGCTCACCCCGGCATTCTCCGGCCGGTACCCCCCAGCGTTTCGCCGCCGCCGTCTCCAGCATCCGGCGCATGCCGGCGCCCGCATAACGCAGGCGGGTCAGATTGCGCCGTACGGAGCGCGAGCCGTCGGTGTTCTGGTCGCCGTATTTCGGATGCCCGATCGCCTGCACGATCTCGATACGGCTCCAGTCGGCCTCGAGTTCATCAGCCATGATCTGGGCCATGGCCGTCCAGGTCTGCTGTCCCATCTCCGAGCGGTGGCAGGTGAGTCGCACCGTGCCGTCCTCCTCGATGCTGATGAACAGGCTGGGCGTGGCGTCGCCTCCGCGGACGTCGCTGAGGCCGCCCGCCGTCTGATCGGCCTTCGCGCAGCCGGTCAGCGACAGCGCGAACGCGAAACCGGTCCCCGCCGCGATGCCGGCGAGCACGTCCCGCCGCGTGACCCGCGCCAGTGGGATCTCCGCAAGCGCCCGGTCCGTCGACGGCCGCCAGCTGAGCGGCCCCGTTTCCATG
>CAYRZI010000234.1:1921-3035 GCA_964428605.1 uncultured Woeseiaceae bacterium | reverse complement strand
AGCTGTTCCGGCGCAACAAGCGGCCGGTGCGCTTCCTGGCCATGCGTTTCGCGGCCAAGGAGGCGGTGGTGAAGGCGCTCGGCACGGGCTTCGCCCACGGCATGTGGATACGGGATGCGGGCTTCGTGCCCGACCCCCGGGGCCGGCCGGTGGTGATCTTCTCCGAGCGGGGCCGGGAGGTATGCCGGCGGCTGGGCGTCGGCGGCGCCCACGTGAGCCTCACGGACGAGGCGGGGCTGGTGCTCGCTTTCGCTGTCGCCGAGGCCTCCGACGGACCGGCCGATAACGATAATTCGAACGAAGAATAGGTCATAATGCATTGTTTTGCCTTTGATATAGAGACAGTACCGGACATCGAGGCGGGGCGCCGTCTTTGGGACCTGGGCGACCTGTCGGACGACGACGTGGCCACGGCCATGCGCTTCAAGCGCCTGCAGGAAGCCGGCACCGACTTCATGCCGCTGCACCTGCACCGGGTGGTCGCCATCTCGGTCGCGCTCAGGACCGGCGACAGCTTCCGCGTCTGGAGTCTGGGCGAGGCGGACGCCGGCGAGGCAGAGATCGTGGCCCGCTTCTTCGACGGCATCGAGCGCTTCGCCCCCACGCTGGTGTCGTGGAACGGCAGCGGCTTCGACCTGCCGGTGCTGCATTACCGGGCGCTCGCGCACGGCGTGGTGGCGCAGCGCTACTGGGAGACCGGCGACACCGAGCGGGATTACCGCTACAACAACTATCTCGGCCGCTTCCACTGGCGCCATATCGACCTGATGGACGTCCTGTCCGGCTATCAGGTGCGGGCCCGGGCGGGGCTGGACGACATCGCGGTGATGCTGGGTTTCCCGGGCAAGCTCGGCATGAGCGGCGACAAGGTGTGGGACGCCTGGCAGGCGGGCGACATCGCCGGCATCCGTAACTACTGCGAGACCGACGTCGTCAACACCTACCTCGTCTACCTGCGCTTCGAATTCATGCGTGGACGGATGACCGCGGCCGACCTCGAGCAGGAATACGACCGGGTGCAGGAGGCCATAAGCCGCTTTTTCCTCAGCAAAACCAAACAGGAACTGCTCCAGGCCGCCATCGAGCACGCCATTTTGATGGTTCCGGTCAACCA
>CAYRZI010000234.1:0-1911 GCA_964428605.1 uncultured Woeseiaceae bacterium | reverse complement strand
TCATCAACACCTACCTCGTCTATCTGCGCTTCGAGCACATGCGCGGTCGCATGTCGGCCGCGGACTTGGAACGGGAATACGACCGGGTGCGGCAGATCCTCGCCGAGAGCGGCGCGGCGCATTTCGCGGAGTTCCTGGCTGCCTGGCAGGGCGCCGGCGAGCGCTGAGGGCGGCGCCGTGGCGAGGAAGCAGCGCGAGCCGGAAGAGGCCCGCATCCTGGGCATCACCCACGACGGGCGCGGCATTGCGGACGTGCCCGGCAAGAAGGTGTTCGTGGACGGCGCGCTGGCCGGCGAACGGGTGCGCCTGCTGCGGGTACGCCGGCGGAAGAACTATGACGAGGCCCGGCTGGAGGCCGTGCTGGAGGCTTCTCCGGAGCGGGTGGAGCCGCGCTGCGCCGTCTACGGCCTCTGCGGCGGCTGCTCGCTGCAGCACCTGGCCGCCGAACGCCAGATCGAGGCCAAGCAGCAGGTGCTGCTGGACAATCTCGAGCGGATTGGCGGAGTGGTGCCGGGGCGGGTGCTGGAGCCCCTGCGCGGTCCTGCCTGGCACTATCGCCGCCGTGCCCGGCTGGGCGTGCGCTACGTCCGCGGCAAGGGCCGGGTGCTGGTGGGCTTCCGCGAGCGGTTCAAGCCCTACGTGACGGATACCGGGCGCTGCGAGGTGCTGGCCGAGCCGGTGGGCGGCCTGCTCGGGCAACTTGCCGAGCTGATCTCGGGCCTGTCCATCCGCGAGCAGATCCCCCAGATCGAGGTTTCCGCGGGAGACGACCTCACCGCACTGGTGCTCCGCGTGCTCCAGCCGCCGTCCGCCGAAGACGAGGCCCGGCTGCGCGGCTTCGCCGCCGCACACCGTCTCTGGTTCTTCCTGCAGACGGGCGGGGCGGACACCATCGAGCCGTTGCCCGCAGCCGACGGCAGCCTGCCCGGGCCGCTCTGCTACGAGCTACCGGAATTCGATCTGGCGATCCGTTTCCGGCCGCTGGACTTCATCCAGGTCAACGGCGTGCTGAACCGGGCGCTGGTCTCACGGGCGCTGGAACTGCTCGGCCCCGCGCCCGACGAGCGGGTGCTCGATCTGTTCTGCGGCATCGGCAACTTCACCCTGCCTCTGGCCCGGCGGGCCGCCGAGGTGCTCGGCATCGAGGGCAGTGCCGACCTGGTGCGGCGGGCCGGGGACAACGCGCAGGCCAACGGGCTCGGCAACGTGACCTTCCTGCACCGGGATCTGGCGGAGCCGGATCCCTCGGAGCGCTGGCTGCAGGCCGACTGGGACCGGGTCCTGCTCGACCCGGCGCGGCCGGGCGCCGAGGCGCTGGCCCGGCACTTCGCCACACGGCCGCCGCGGCGTCTCGTGTACGTCTCCTGTCACCCGGGTACGCTGGCGCGGGACGCCGGCACGCTGACGGCGGCAGGACGCCTGCAATTGTCTGCAGCCGGCGTTCTGGATATGTTCCCTCATACCAGTCATATGGAGTCCGTCGCGGTTTTCGATAAAGTATGAACAAGGTCATGGCTTTAAATGTGATTTTGAAAGTACTTTATCGGTGCGCGGCGACTCTTTTTCCCCCGGCGCAGGAGAGGCGATGTCACTCGGCCCGCTGATGGCGGACATCGAAGGGACGGAATTGACGCCGGCGGACCGGGAGTTCCTGATGCACCCGGCCCTCGGCGGCGTGATCCTGTTCAGCCGCAACTACCAGACGCCGGCCCAGCTCGCCGTGCTGACCGGGGCGATCCACGCCCTGCGCACGCCGCCCTTGCTGGTGGCCGTGGATCAGGAAGGCGGCCGCATCCAGCGCTTCCGCGAGGGCTTCACGGAACTGCCGCCCGCCCGCTGGCTTGGACGCCGCTACGACGCGGACCCGGACACCGGCCGCCGGCTGGCCCGGCACACGGGCTGGCTGCTGGC
>CAYRZI010000233.1:0-3078 GCA_964428605.1 uncultured Woeseiaceae bacterium | reverse complement strand
GCCTACCTGGCCGGGGCGCTGAAAAAGCACGGCTATACCGATATCCAGTTCATCGACGCCATGACGGAGTACCTCGACGACGAGGCCCTGCGTGCGCGTCTCGCACAGATCGGATCGGCCGATCTCGTCGGTTGTACCTGTATAACCCCGAGCATCTATCAGGCCGAAAAAACCCTCGAGATCGCCCGATCCGTCTTTCCCGACGCCGTTACGGTTCTAGGCGGCATCCATGCCACCTTCATGTACGAGCAGGTGCTGAAGGAAGCACCCCACATCGACGTCATCGCCCGCGGCGAGGGCGAAGAGGTGCTGGTTAACCTGGTGCAGGCCGTCGAGAACGGCACGCTGGAGCGCGACCGCCGCAACATCCGCGGCATCGCCTTCGCCGACGGCGAGGAGATCGTCGCCACCCCGGCCCACCCGCCGATCAAGAAGCTGGACGACCTCGAGCCCGACTGGAGCCTGCTCGAGTGGGACAACTACATCTACCTGCCGCTGGGCAGGCGGGTGGCCATCCCGAACTTCGCCCGGGGCTGCCCCTTCACCTGCTCGTTCTGCTCCCAGTGGAAGTTCTGGCGCTCCTACCGCATGCGCTCGCCGAAGAACTTCGTCGACGAGATCGAGAAGCTGGTGCGCGACCACGACATCGGCTTCTTCATCCTCGCCGACGAGGAACCCACCATCAACCGGCAGAAGTTCATCGACCTCTGCCAGGAGTTGATCGACCGGGACCTCGGCATCGAGTGGGGCATCAACACCCGCGTGACCGATATCCTGCGGGACGAGGACATGCTGCCCATGTACCGCAAGGCCGGCCTGGTGCACGTCTCCCTCGGCACCGAGGCCTCCGCCCAGCTGAACCTCGAGCGCTTCCGCAAGGAGACCACCGTCGCCGAGAACAAGCGCGCGATCAAGCTGCTGCGCGACAACGGCATGGTGGCCGAGGCCCAGTTCATCATAGGCCTGGAAAACGAAACCGCGGAGAGCATCGAAGACACCTTCAAGTGGGCCATGGACTGGGACTGCGACATGGCCAACTGGATCATGTACACCCCCTGGCCGTTCTCGGATCTCTTCGAGGAACTCGGCGACAAGGTGGAGGTGCGCGACTACGCCCGCTACAACTTCGTCACTCCCATCATGAAGCCCGAGTCGATGACCCGCAGCGAGGTCTTCAACGGGGTTATGAAGAACTATCGCCGCTTCTACATGCGCAAAAGCCTGTTCAGCTATCCGTGGCTGCGCGACAAGTACAAGAGGAAGTACATGCTCGGCTGCCTGAAGGCGGCGATGAAGTCCGGCTTCGAGCGCCGCTTCTACGACCTCGGCCGCATCAACTACCGGGGCCAGAAGGAGATCGACTTCAAGTTCGACCAGAGCCGGGTACTCACGAAGGAAGAACTGGCCCTGGCCGAGAGCAGCCGCCAGCGTGTGGGCAGCAGCTATCAGAAGATGTCGGGGACGAAAGGCGCAGCGGCGCTCGCCTGCGGCGGCGGACCTGCGACGAACGGCAGCAACGGCCGCAATGGCAAGGGCACGGAACCGTTGACGGCGGAAGTGCTTACCTACTCGCCGAAAGAAGACGAGATCGTGGATCCGGCCGCCGTGCTGGGCGAGGCGCCCATCGACGAGTTCTTCGACCCGCGGGGCTTCGCCAAACAGCGCGCCCGCGCAAAGAGACTCTCCGCCGTGAAGTAGGTGCCGGACCGAACCTTTGCAACTTTCGCAACTTGTTGCTGACCGGCGTTCACGGCCGCAGCAGACGGCCTGACCGACGACCGGCGCACAGGATCGGATAGCCTGCCGCCCCGGACTCGTGCCTTACGGTCCGGACAGACGGCCCCGGGGCCTGTGTTCACGGCAATGAATCCACGCCCGTGCTTCACGGCCGAGGACTGCAAGGCGGGGGGCGCTGGCGGGGGCCCGCAGGATCGCCGGCCCCGGCAACCGCAGAACGCTCCCCTGCGGCCGCCTACAACTCCAGCGTCACCCGCTTCACCCCGCGCTCCTCCAGCTTCGGCGCGATGTGGAAACCGAGCGTCTTGCAGATGTGCAGCATGACCTTGTTGTCGTTCAGCACATCGCCGCCGAGTTCGCGAATGCCGAGGCTGCGGGCGTAGTCGATCAGCCGCTCCAGCATGTAGATGCCCAGCCCCTGCCCGGTCATGTCGTGGTGGACGATGATAGCGAAATCGGCATGCTCCCGGTCCGGGTCGGTGAACAGCCGCGCCACGCCGTAGATGGGGGTGTTGCCCGGTATGCCGGGGTCGGTCAGCACCAGCGCCATCTCCCGGTCGTAGTCCAGCTGGGTGAAGCGGGCGGCCATCATGTGGGTGAGCACCTTGATGGGCGCGTGGAAGCGCAGGCGCAGCTCTTCCGCGTTCATGGTCCTGAAGGCCCGGTGCAGCGACGGTTCGTCCTCGGGCATGATCGGACGCAGCATGAGCGTGCGGCCGTCGGAGAGCTCCAGCTCCTCCTCCAGCGACTTCGGGTACGGCAGGATGGCCAGACGATCCCGCGCGTCGCGCTCGTCCCGCTGCAGCCGCACCCGTGCGTCCAGCGCCACGGCGCCTTCGGCATCGGCCAGCAGCGGATTGATGTCCAGCTCCGCGATCTCCGCGAAATCCGCCACCAGCTGGGCGACCTGCAGCAGCACCGTGCCCACCGCCTCCACGTCCACGGCCGGCTGGTTGCGATAGCCCTGCAGCAGCCGCCAGACCCGGGTGCGCTCCATGACACGCCGGGCCAGGCGCATATTCATCGGCGGCAGTCCAATGGCCGTATCCGCGATGGTCTCCGCCGCCACGCCGCCGTGTCCGAACAGGATGACGGGGCCGAACTGCTCGTCCTCGGTCGCCCCCACCAGCAACTCGAATGCATCCGGCCGCGATACCATCGGCTCGACCACGAACCCCTCGACCCGCGCCTCGGGCCGGTTCGACTCCACCCGCCGCAGCATCCTCTGCGCCGCCTCCAGCACCGCCGACTCGCCCTTCAGGCCGAGCGCCACCCCGTCCACGTCGCTCTTGTGCACGATGTCCGGCGACTGGATCTTCACCACCACGGCGCCGTCCAGCT